>NZ_DASXHN010000309.1:0-12085 GCF_036488505.1 Paraburkholderia sp.
CTGGATGGCGTGATTTCTGCTGTGGGCCCCGATCGCGCCCACTACCTGATCGAAAAGCAAATCGAATTTGCTCGCGTACACGGCGAACATCTGCCGTTCTCCGCCAATACGCCGTACATCAACACGATTCCGGTCGCGCGCCAGGCGAAGATCCCCGGCGACCAGGACATCGAACACCGTATCCGCTCGTACACCCGCTGGAACGCGATTGCGATGGTGCTACGCGCCGGCAAGGACACCAACGTCGGTGGCCACATCGCGTCGTTCGCGTCGGCAGCCACGCTGTATGACGTCGGCTTCAACCACTTCTGGCACGCGCCGTCACCCGAGCATGGCGGCGACCTCGTGTTCGTGCAGGGCCACTCGTCGCCGGGCGTCTACTCGCGCGCGTTCCTGCTGGGCCGCCTGAGCGAGCAGCAGCTCGACAACTTCCGTCAGGAAGTCGGCGGCGAGGGCATCTCGTCGTATCCGCATCCGTGGCTGATGCCGGACTTCTGGCAATTCCCGACCGTGTCGATGGGTCTCGGCCCGATCATGGCGATCTACCAGGCCCGCTTCATGAAGTACCTGCAGGCGCGCGGCATCGCGAAGACCGACGGCCGCAAGGTCTGGGCCGTCCTCGGCGACGGCGAGACCGACGAGCCCGAATCGCTCGGCGCGATCGGCATGGCCGGCCGCGAACGGCTCGACAACCTGGTGTTCGTGATCAACTGCAACCTGCAGCGTCTCGATGGCCCGGTGCGCGGCAACGGCAAGATCATCCAGGAGCTCGAAAGCGAATTCCGCGGCGCGGGCTGGAACGTGATCAAGGTCGTGTGGGGCAGCCGCTGGGATGCGCTGTTCCAGCGCGACAGGTCGGGCGCGCTGATGCGCCGCATGATGGAAGTGGTCGACGGCGAATACCAGACGTACAAGTCGGAGTCGGGCGCGTTCGTGCGCGAGCACTTCTTCAACACGCCGGAGCTGAAGGCGCTGGTCGCCGACTGGTCCGATGAAGACGTGTGGAACCTGAATCGCGGCGGTCACGACCCGCACAAGATCTACGCGGCATTCTCGGAAGCGACCCAGACCAAGGGCCAGCCGACCGTCATTCTCGCGAAGACGATCAAGGGCTACGGCATGGGCGAGGCCGGCCAGGCGATGAATATCACCCACCAGCAGAAGAAGATGCAGGTGGATCAGTTGAAGAAATTCCGCGACCAGTTCCGTTTGCCGATTTCCGACGATGAGATCGGCAACGTGCCGTACCTCAAGTTCGAAGAAGGCTCGAAGGAACTCGAGTACATGCGCAGCCGCCGCCAGGAACTCGGCGGCTATCTGCCGGCGCGCCGGCAGAAGGCGCAATCGCTGCCGGTGCCGGAACTGGCGGCGTTCGAACCGCTGCTCAAGGGCACGGGCGAAGGCCGCGAGATCTCGACGACGATGGCGTTCGTGCGGATCCTGAACATCCTGCTGAAGGATAAGGCGCTCGGCAAGCGGATCGTGCCGATCGTGCCGGACGAGTCGCGTACCTTCGGCATGGAGGGTCTGTTCCGTCAGATCGGTATCTGGAATCAGGACGGGCAGAAGTACGTGCCGGAAGATTCCGACCAGCTGATGTTCTACCGCGAGTCGGAAACCGGTCAGATCCTGCAGGAAGGTATCAACGAAGCCGGCGGCATGGCCGATTGGATCGCAGCCGCGACGTCGTATTCGACGCACGGCGAAATCATGATCCCGTTCTACATCTTCTACTCGATGTTCGGCTTCCAGCGGATCGGCGACCTCGCGTGGGCGGCCGGCGACATGCGCTCGCGCGGCTTCCTGCTGGGCGGCACCGCGGGCCGCACGACGCTGAACGGGGAAGGTCTGCAGCACGAAGACGGTCACTCGCTGCTGTGGGCGGCTTCGGTGCCGAACTGCATCAGCTACGACCCGACGTTCGGTTACGAACTCGCGGTCATCATGCAGGACGGTCTGCGCCGCATGGTCGCGGACCAGGAGGACGTGTACTACTACGTCACGGTGATGAACGAGAACTACGAGCACCCGGCGATTCCGCAGGGCGAGACCGTGGCGGCGGACATCATCAAGGGCATGTACTCGTTCAGCAGGACCGCGGCCGAGAAGAAGACGCCGCACGTGCAGCTGATGGGCGCGGGCACGATCTTCAACGAAGTGATCGCGGCGGCCGACCTGTTGAAGAATGATTGGGGCGTCAACGCCGACCTGTGGAGCGTGCCGAGCTTCACCGAACTCGCGCGCGAAGGTCATGAAGTGCAGCGCTGGAACATGCTGCATCCGAGCGAAGAGAAGAAGCTTTCGCACGTCGAGAAGCTGCTCAAGGATGCGCCGGGCCCGGTGATCGCGTCTACCGACTATGTGCGTGCGTTGACCGAGCAGATCCGCGCGTTCGTGCCGCAGAAGTTCGTCGTGCTGGGCACCGACGGCTACGGCCGTTCGGACACGCGCGAAAAGCTGCGTCACTTCTTCGAAGTCGATCGCTACTGGGTCACGGTCGCCGCGCTCAACGCGCTGGCGGACGAAGGCACGATCGAACGCAAGGTGGTCGCCGAGGCGCTCAAGAAGTACGACCTTGATCCCGCCAAACCCAACCCGATGACCGTCTAAGGCATCACCCGTGTGCCGTGGCGCGCCACCCGCTCCTCACCGCAGGGGCGGGGGGCGCGCGCGGCCCAGGAGACACTAACAATGAGTCAAGCGATCGAAGTCAAGGTGCCGGACATCGGCGATTACAAGGACATTCCTGTGATCGAGGTGCTGGTGAAGGCGGGTGATACCGTCGAGAAAGAGCAGTCGCTCGTGACGCTCGAGTCCGATAAGGCAACGATGGACGTGCCGAGTTCGGCGGCCGGCGTCGTCAAGGAAGTGAAGGTCAAGGTCGGCGACAACGTGTCGGAAGGCACGCTGATCGTGATCGTCGACAGCGCTGAAGGTGGTGCCGCTGCGCCGGCACCGGCGCCGGCAGCCGCGCCGGCTCCTGCTGCGGCGCCAGCGCCTGCGGCCGCGCCGGCCGCGAGCGGCGGTGGCGTGCAGGAAATCAAGGTGCCGGATATCGGCGACTACAAAGACGTTCCCGTGATCGAGATCGCGGTGAAGGTCGGCGATCGCGTCGAGAAAGAGCAGTCGCTCGTGACGCTCGAATCCGACAAGGCGACGATGGACGTGCCGAGCTCGACGGCCGGCGTCGTCAAGGAAGTGAAGGTCAAGGTCGGCGATACCGTGTCGGAAGGCTCGGTCATCGTGGTGCTCGAAGCGGACGCCGGTGCCGCGGCTCCGGCGCCCGCGCAGAAGCCGTCGGCCGAGAAGCCGGCTGAGAAGCCGGCCGACGCGCCGGCTCCCGCACCAGCCGCGCCGGCACCGGCTGCCGCGCCGTCCGCGCTGGCACAGGCGCCGTCGATTCCGGCAGGCGAGGGCGGTTCGCGCCATCCGAGCCATGCGTCGCCGTCAGTGCGCAAGTTTGCGCGCGAACTCGGCGTCGACGTCGGGCAGGTGAAGGGCACGGGTCCGAAGGGCCGCATCACCCAGGCCGACGTGACCGCGTTCGTCAAGGGCGTGATGAGCGGCCAGCGTGCCGCGCCGGCTGGCGCCGGGGCACCCGCAGGCGGCGGCGAGCTGAACCTGCTGCCGTGGCCGAAGATCGACTTCACGAAGTTCGGTCCGGTCGATCCGAAGCCGCTGTCGCGCATCAAGAAGATTTCGGGCGCGAATCTGCATCGCAACTGGGTGATGATCCCGCACGTCACCAACAACGACGAAGCGGACATCACCGAACTCGAAGCGCTGCGCGTGAAGCTGAACAAGGAACACGAAAAGGCCGGCGTGAAGTTCACGATGCTGGCGTTCGTGATCAAGGCCGTGGTCTCCGCGCTGAAGAAATTCCCGAGCTTCAACGCGAGCCTCGACGGCGACAATCTGGTGTTCAAGCAGTACTACCACATCGGTTTTGCCGCTGACACGCCGAACGGCCTGATGGTGCCGGTGATCCGCGACGCCGACAAGAAGGGCCTCGTCGACATCGCGAAGGAAATGGCCGAGCTGTCGAAGGCCGCGCGCGAAGGCAAGCTGAAGCCGGACCAGATGCAGGGCGGGTGCTTCTCGATCTCGTCGCTCGGCGGCATTGGCGGCACGCACTTCACGCCGATCATCAACGCGCCGGAAGTCGCGATTCTCGGCCTGTCGCGTAGTGCGATGAAGCCGGTGTGGGACGGCAAGCAGTTCGAGCCGCGTCTCACGATGCCGCTGTCGCTGTCGTACGACCATCGCGTGATCGACGGTGCGGAAGCTGCGCGCTTCAATGCGTACCTGGGTGCGATTCTTGCCGATTTCCGGCGTGTGATTCTTTGACCGGCTGATGACGCATGGCGGCGCGGGTGCGGATCGCTTCGATTGATCCGCGTCTCGCCGTCTGCGCGTCCTGCGCATCTGGCGCGCGTTGCGCTCGTGGTTGGGCGCGACTCATCACCGATCAATAAGAGAAGGGGACACCATGAGTCTCGTCGAAGTAAAAGTGCCGGACATCGGTGACTTCAAGGACGTCGACGTCATCGAAGTCAACGTCAAACCGGGTGACGTCATCGAGAAAGAGCAGTCGCTGCTGACGCTCGAATCCGACAAGGCGTCGATGGAAGTGCCGAGCGATACGGCCGGCACCGTCAAGGAAGTGCGTATCAAGCCGGGCGACAAGGTTTCGCAGGGCACGGTGGTCGCGCTCGTCGAGGCCTCGGCCGGCGGCGCGATCGCGCCGGCCCCGGCGGCCAGGGAGCCTGAGAAGGCAGCAGCGCCGGCGCCTGCCGCTGCCGCACCGAACGCAGCCGCGCCGGCGCCTGCCGCTGCCGCACCCAAGCCAGCCGCACCGGCACCGCAGGCCGGCAGCTATGCCGGCGGCGCCGATATCGAGTGCGACATGCTCGTGCTCGGCTCCGGCCCCGGCGGATATTCGGCTGCGTTCCGCTCGGCCGACCTCGGCATGAAGACCGTGCTGGTCGAACGCTATTCGACGCTCGGCGGCGTGTGTCTGAACGTCGGCTGCATCCCGTCGAAGGCGCTGCTGCATACCGCGCTCGTAATCGACGAGGCGGCTGATCTCGCGTCGCACGGCATCACGTTCGGCAAGCCGCAGATCGATCTCGACAAGCTGCGCGACTTCAAGTCCGGCGTCGTCAAAAAGCTGACCGGCGGCCTCGCCGGCATGGCGAAGATGCGCAAGGTCGAAGTCGTGACGGGCACCGGGGCGTTCGTCGATCCGTATCACATGGAAGTGCAGACCGAAGGCGGCAAGAAGGTCGTGAAGTTCAGGCAGGCGATCATCGCCGCGGGTTCGGAGGCGGTGAAGCTGCCGTTCATTCCGGAAGATCCGCGGGTGGTCGATTCGACCGGCGCACTGGAACTGCGTCAGATCCCGCAGCGCATGCTCGTGATCGGCGGCGGCATCATCGGCCTGGAAATGGCGACGGTGTACTCGACCCTCGGCGCGCAGATCGACGTGGTCGAAATGCTCGACGGCCTGATGGCCGGCGCGGACCGCGATCTTGTCAAGGTCTGGGAAAAGTACAACAGCGAGCGCTTCGCGAACGTGATGCTGAAGACCAAAACGACGGCGGCCGAAGCGAAGGACGACGGCATTTACGTGTCGTTCGAGGGTGACAAGGCGCCGGCTGAAGCACAACGCTACGACCTCGTGCTGGTGGCCGTCGGCCGTACACCGAACGGCAAGCGGATCGGCGCCGAAAAAGCCGGTGTCGCGGTGACCGATCGTGGTTTCATCGACGTCGACAAGCAGCAGCGCACGAATGTGCCGCATATCTTCGCGATCGGCGATATCGTCGGTCAGCCGATGCTCGCGCACAAGGCGGTGCACGAGGGGCACGTGGCGGCGGAAGCCGCGCATGGCGAGAAGGCCTACTTCGACGCGATGCAGATTCCGTCGGTCGCTTACACCGATCCTGAAGTGGCATGGGCCGGCCAGACCGAGGACCAGCTCAAGGCTGCCGGCGTCAAGTTCGGCAAGGCGGTGTTCCCGTGGGCCGCGTCGGGTCGCGCGATCGCCAATGGGCGCGACGAGGGCTTCACGAAGCTGCTGTTCGATGAGGAAACGCATCGTGTGATCGGCGGCGGCATCGTCGGGCTGAATGCGGGCGATCTGATCAGCGAAGTGTGCCTCGCGATCGAAATGGGCGCGGACGCGACCGACATCGGCAAGACGATCCATCCGCATCCGACGCTGGGTGAATCGATCGGCATGGCCGCGGAGCTGTACGAAGGCGTTTGCACTGACCTGCCGCCCGTCAAGAAGAAGTAACGCTCATTGCTGCGCGCGACTCGCGATAGGCGCGCGTAGCCAAGTAGCCAATTAAGGCGACTAACAAACACGGCGCGCTACTTATGGAGCGCGCCGTTTCTGTTTGTGCGGCAGGAGTTGCTGCGGTAGACCCGTCGTGACATTCAGATGGCGAAGCAGGGAACGGCATCGCATATGACTGGACGGCACGGCGCGATCAGCGGCAAAAGGCGGGCAAAAAAGGCGGGCAAAAAAATCCCGGCCTGGCGACCGGGCAAACGATACGTCATTTCAACGTATCGGAGCGTTCGGCCAATCAGACCGTGTGAGCGGCTACGGCACGACGCTGTTGCTTGCGAAAACGCCGGCGCAGCAGAGGTGCTGGGCCGGCGTGAAGGTGACGCCGTCAGAAGCCCGGCGTGGGGTGCGAAAGACTTAAGGCTTAGACCGGCTTCTTGGCCGCGCGCGATGCTTGCGCAGCGGCTTGCGAGGCAGCCTTCGACGCGGCCGTTGCGGCTGCATTGAAGTTGCTTTCAGCGATTTCGACAGCCTGGCGAGTTGCCTTGTGCACCGTTTCGTACGTCGTGTTGGCGGCGGTGATAGCCGACTTCATTACGGCGACAGCGGTTTCCGAGCCGGCCGGTGCGTTCTTCGCGACGTTTTCGACGAGTGCCTGGACCTTGCGGTTTTGCTCTTCGAATTGCGCTTCCGCTACACGGGTGAATTCACCTTGCGTTGCCGAAACGATTTCATACACGTGACGGCCATACGACAGCGCCTTCTCAGCGACCGGCTGTGCAAGGCTCGCTTGCAGTGCCAGCAGTTCCTGCGCGTCCTTCACGGACAACGCGCGTTGGGCGTTTTCCTGGCTTTCGGCGAGCGTCGACTTCACAACTTGGAGATTGAGTTCAACCAGCTTTTCGACGCCTTCAAATGCTTTGGTCGTCAGGCCGAACAGGGTTTCGAAGTTGGCTTTCTGGGCTGCGGCGAATTGCTCAGGGGTCAGCAGAGTCATGGTTTACGCTCCTGGATTGCGGCCTGTCTGTGCGACCGCATTGGGTTAGTGGCGAGACTCACGATTGATCGTCTGCCCGGACCGCGACGTATTGTGCATCGCAGCAATGCTTCTCATTGTAGGGCGGCTGGAAAGAATGTCAAGAGTTTTTTGTGCGCCGCACAATATTAAGAAAACGCCGAAGAAACAGCATGTTATCGCAACTCTGTCAGGAATATCACGCGGGAAAACCTTACCCGCTGCACCGCATTTAAAAGACGCAAAAACTGCGGACTGCATTGCAGGATCAGGCAATTTTTACCGAGCGTACGCGCAGTGCGGGCAGCGTGCTCGGCCGGGTACAATCGGTCGCCGTCGAAGGCGGTAACCGTGAACTCGTGTAAACCGCCCGGTGCGACGGAACGTTAAGAGTCCATGACAGTCGAATGCGCGTCAGCGATCTTCGGCAGGCGCTTAACAGCGCCGTCGCGAGAGCGCCACGCATGCATGGCATGGCGGCGAGACGGCCGCCGCTATTCTCACCGTGTTACCCCGAATCAAGCTTGTCTCGACAGTGCCGTTATTCTGCGAGGATGGCCCGATCCATGCGGGCGGCAAGGGCACGGCATGGCCGGCGACGACCGTTTTTCGGGTCGGAGCGCCGCACTTATTGGTGTATTCGCGATCGGAGCTTACAAGCCGGTTTAAGGAGCGCGTATAAGTGCTTCAAATTGCTAATTTTTCGTTGCTTTACTACACTTGCGGAAACCTCTCGCCGCTCCTTATCTAACACCCATGAAAACCGACATGTTTTCGTCGCTGAAAGTGATCCACGGCGCGGCGCGCGCCACCGCTCTATCGGTGGCCGTCTTGGCCGTCGCGGCGGCGCTTGCTGCGCCCGTCAGCACTTTTGCAGCCACTTCTGACACACACACCAAATCTTCCAGACACGCGAAGGCCGCTAAAAAGCCCGAGCCGGCAGTCGCCACCGCGAAGGTGTCGGGCCGCGCGGCGAAAGCCGGCAAGGAAGCGGCCGTGAGAACCGCCGCAGCCGAGGAAGATGCGCCGCGCGCCGTCGTCAGGCGCAAGCGCGTGACGTTCGTGGCAAACGGCCGCCACCATTCGGTCGTGCGCCGGGTTGCGTATGAACCGCGCCCGCCGTCGGTCGGCCAGGCGTTCGGTCTACATGAAACGCCGGATGCGCTGATGCTGCGCTCGAGTGTCGCTTATGTGATCGATCAGAGCAGCGGGGAGCCGCTGTTCGACAAGAATTCGCACGCGGTGGTGCCGATCGCGTCGATCACCAAGCTGATGACCGCGATGGTCGTGCTCGATTCAAAAGCGCCGATGACCGAGCAGATCGAAGTCACCGATGAAGACCGCGACTACGAGAAGAACACGGGGTCGCGCTTGTCGGTGGGCTCGGTGCTTTCGCGCGAGGACATGCTGCACATTGCGCTGATGGCGTCGGAAAACCGCGCGGCGGCGGCGCTGTCGCGTTACTACCCGGGCGGTCGTCCGGCGTTCCTCGCGGCGATGAACGCGAAGGCGAAGCAACTCGGCATGAGCGACACGCACTTCGAAAACCCGACCGGTCTGACGAGCCAGAACGTGTCGAGTGCGCGCGATCTGGCGAAGATGGTCAACGCCGCGTATCAGTATCCGATGATCCGCAGGTTCTCGACCGATCACAGTTATGAGGTGTACACCGGCAAGCGCACGTTGGCCTACAACAGCACCAATGCGCTGGTGCGCAATCCGACGTGGGACATCGGTCTGCAAAAGACCGGCTTCATCAACGAAGCGGGCGAGTGCCTCGTGATGCAGGCGACTATCCATGGCCGTCCGATGATCATGGTGCTGCTCGACTCGTCGGGCAAATACTCGCGCTTCGCGGACGCGTCGCGTCTGCGCACGTGGCTCGACAACGGCGGCGATCAACAGCCACGCATCACGAGCGCCGATGCCGGCGGTGCGGGTACGTGAAGCCAGATTGAACTCGCGGCCGCCTCGTACAGGCCGGCCGCGACCGGCGCACCAAGACAAAAAGCCTCGCTAATGCGAGGCTTTTTGTCAGTGCAGGCGCCTGGACGAATCCGCGGCGGCGAGCGCGTCACGGATGCTGCCCGTGGTGCTGACGCGACTGATCGTGCTGTGTCTGCGGCCGATAGCCGAGCGATTCCGAAATCATCAGCGCCGTCTGGCTCAGTTGCCCCAGCCACGAATCCTGCAAACGGTCCGCCGGCGCCGACAGCGACAGGCCCGCGACCAGCTTGCCGGTATCGTCGTAGATGCCCGCGGCGATGCAGCGCACGCCGAGTTCCAGTTCCTCGTTGTCGCGCGCGCAGGCCTGCTGACGCACGTGCGACAACTCGCGCTCGAGTTTCGCCAGATCGGTGATGCTGTTTTGCGTGTGGCCGGACAGGCCGGTGCGCGTGGCGTAGGCGCGCACGCGGGTTGTTTCGTCGGCGGCGAGAAAGAGCTTGCCGACCGAGGTGAGATGCAGCGGCGCCCGGCCGCCGATCGCCCGCACCACCTGCATGCCGGAGCGCTCTGAATACGCGCGCTCGATATAGACGATCTCGTCGCCCTGGCGCACCGACAGGTTCACCGTCTGCCCGGTCTGGCGGTGCAAGTCGCGCATTGGCGTGAGCGCGGCGTCGCGTACCGACAGGCGCGCCTTCACCAGATTGCCGAGCTCCAGCAGGCGCATGCCAAGACGGTAGGTGCCTGGATCCGAGCGGTCGACGAGCCGGCACATCACCATGTCGTTCAGGATGCGGTGCGCGGTGGACGGGTGCAACTCCGTGCGCAGCGCCAGTTGTTTCAGGCTGACCGGGTCGCTATGCGCTGCCAGTGCGTCGAGCAGGCGCATCATGCGTTCGATCACCTGGATCGAAGTTTTGGGATCCGGGTTGGTATCGCTCATATGAGATCGTTGGATACGTCAAATAGCGAAAACTGATTGTATCTCGTATGGTGAAAAAAGCGAACGCGCTTTCGACGCGGTCATTCAACCGGCGCGACCTGTGTCCTATGCCTTCCGGCACGTTGGTATCGCACCGCAAACAGCGGATAATCAGGGACGTTTCCCGGAAGGAGGGCTCATGCGAGTCGGATTGTTCATCACCTGTCTGATCGACCTGATGCGTCCCGAGATCGGTTTTTCGGTCATCAAGTTGATCGAAGGCGCCGGTTTCGAGGTCGTGGTGCCTCCCGCGCAAACCTGTTGCGGGCAACCCGCGTACAACTCGGGAGACCGCCGTCTCGCTCGCGATCTCGCTGAAAAAACGCTGCGCGAATTCGAACAGTTCGACTACGTGGTGGTGCCGTCGGGCTCGTGCGGCGGGATGATTCGCATGCACTACGGCGACCTGTTTGCCGACGATCCCGACCTGATGAACCGCTTCGGCCGCCTGCGGGCCAAGGTGTTCGAGCTGACCGATTTCCTCGTCAACGTGGCGAAGGTGCAATTGCAGCCGCGCGAAGGCGCGGCGCAGGTCACGTACCACGATTCCTGCTCGGGCTTGCGCGAACTCGGTGTCAAGACGCAGCCGCGCGAACTGCTCGCCCAAGTGGGCGTCGCGGTGACGGAGATGAAGGGCTGCGAGCACTGCTGCGGTTTCGGTGGCACGTTCGCGGTCAAGTACGGCGATATCTCCACCGCGATCGTCGACGAAAAATGCACGAACATCGCCGCGAGCGGCGCGGGCACGGTCGTGCTCGGCGACCTCGGCTGCATGCTCAATATTGAAGGGCGGCTGCGGCGCAATGGCGATTCGACCACGCGCGTGCTGCATATCGCCCAGGTGCTGGCCGGCGACGTATAGTCCGCGCGCAGTGCCCGGGGCCCGCGGCGCGCGCGTTCGGCCGGCGCCCGCTCCCGGTTCTCGCCGTTGCCCGGTCTCCCGGCCATTCTACGCATTGCGTCGCGCGCGAGTCCGCGCCGCGTTTTTGGATTCGATTTCACCAAGGCCGCCATGCAAGTTCAATCAATGCAGTTCAAGGCTCGCGCCGGTCAGAAACTCGCCGACCAGCGTCTGCAACAGAACCTGACGAAGTTGTCCACGAAGTTTGTGTCTGCGCGGGCGGACGCGATGACCGCGATCGACTTTCCCGCGACGCGTGAGGCGCTCAAGGAGCGCCGCGATCGCGCGCTCGCCGATCTCGACGTATGGCTGGAAATCTTCGAGCGCGAGGCGAGCCGCCGCGGCGTGACGGTGCTGTTCGCCGAGACGGCGCACGAAGCCGCGCGGCTCGTCGGCGATATCGCGCGCAGGCACGACGTAAAGAAGGTGATCAAGACCAAGTCGATGGTCACCGAGGAAATGCGCCTGAACCACGTGCTCGGGCAAATGGGAGTGCAGTCGATCGAAACCGATCTCGGCGAATACATCCTGCAGATCAATGACAACGAGCCGCCGAGTCACATCATCGCGCCGGTCGTCCACAAGGATAAGGACGAGATCGCCGACCTGTTCGCGAAGACGCATGGCCGGCCGCGTCTGACCGAGATCACCGACATGACCCGCGAAGCGCGCGAGATGCTGCGTCCGCACTTCATGACCGCGGACATGGGCGTGACCGGCGGCAACTTCGTGGTGGCGGAGACGGGTTCGGTTGTGCTGGTCACGAACGAGGGCAACGAGGGCATGTGCACGGTGATGCCTCGCGTGCATGTGGCGGTGACCGGCATCGAAAAGGTGTTGCCCACGCTGGAAGATCTCGCGACTGCAATGCGTTTGCTGCCGCGCTCGGCAACCGGTCAGGCGACGTCCAACTATTTCTCCGTGCTGACCGGGCCGCGCGGC
>NZ_DASXHN010000358.1:0-5742 GCF_036488505.1 Paraburkholderia sp.
GCGTGCCTTCGTGCGCGCTTTCGATTCGGCCGATCTTGCGTTGCAGCGCGCCGGTGAACGCGCCGCGCTCGTGGCCGAACAGTTCGGCCTGCAGCAGGCTTGGCGGAATTGCCGCGCAATTGATCGCGACGAAGGTACGGCCCGCGCGCGGCGAGCGCTCGTGGATCGCGCGCGCGGTCAGTTCCTTGCCGGTGCCCGATTCGCCGGCGATGAACACCGGCGCGTCGGTCACGCTGCATTTGTCGATCCGCCGATAGAGCTGCTGCATCGGCTCGCATTGGCCGACCATGCCGTGGCGGCCGAGCGACGGCTCCGGTGCGACGCGCGGCTGGCGCAGGCTGGAGAGGCCGTGCGCGTGTCCGAGCGCGAACACGAGCCGCTCGTTGAGCCACGGCTGGGTGACGAAGTCGAAGCAGTAATCGAGGATGAAACGGCTGACCAGCTCGTTTTCGGCCTGGCCCGGCACGATTTGCGCGACCCAGTTGGTTTCGACGCGCCGCATGCACAGCGCGAGCGCGGACAGATGCTGCGACGTGCAGTTTTCCGGCAGTTGAACCAGGCCGACCTTGATGTCGCCGCGTTCGATCATGCGTTCGGCGACGGCCGTGCTTTTCGCATGCACGGCGTGCCAGCCGGACGCGGACAGGAATTCGGCGAGCTTCTGGTCGGGTGAGTTCGCGACGTACAGAACGGCGCGTTCCATGTCGGCAGGCGTGCTGGTCGTAGTCATGTAACCCCCGGTTCGATACTGCTCACAGGACTGCGGTGCGATGTGCTGGACAGACGGGCAGCCGGTTGGCCGCCCCGAGCCAGCGCCTGGCACGGTCCGCTTGCGCGGAGGTGGCCTCGATTTGCGTCGAGGGATTCGAGCCAGCCTGCGGCAGCCCGGCAGCGACATGCTTACGGCAACGACGGCCATGCAAAACAGGGAACGCCACCGCCGCAACGTGATGCGCGCCGGCCCCTTCATGCAATGACGGCGTAATAGCGTTCATTGCTGAAACTGTCCGGCGACGTTATCCCCGAATGCTTAAAACAGCCATAACCGTGCGCTGCTTTTTGACCTGATACAAACCCGCCGATTGGCGCATGGGCTAAACGATAAGCGAAAGCGGATCAAAGCGCCATACAAACCGATAGGGATAAAGAAGCAATTTACCGTTATCGGATTGTCGGGGATCACTAAAGAATAAGCGGTCAACCCCGGTTATGCGCGCCATCCAACATTGCATCGCAATCTGTCGCGCGTTAAAAGGCGGTACGAAACAGCACAATGCGCACAGCGGTGTTTCACGCTTGCGACACATCGGGCAGCCCGCGCGACGCTGGTTTCGACGCTCGCCGGGACCGGCACGTTCGAGCGGCTGCGTCGCGCGATCCCCGTCCGGCCGGGCTTCAGCGGCAAGCAGACGGAAGCCTGCGCGGGAGCCAACCCTACCGGCGCGCGGGTGCGGCGATCGCGACGCGAGTCATCGATGTATCGCGGACGAATCAATGCGTGCGGCCTCCGTGGCGCGGCACCCGCGCGGCCCCGCAAAAAGCCTGCGGCCCGAACGAACGCGCAAGGCTTTGACGGCATTCGCGGGATTTCACCGCGCATTGGCATAAGCATTGCAATACGGTCTGCACGAAAAACAGTTTGCCGCCCGGTCGACGGTACGGGGAAAGCCAGGTTTTAAAAATGAACCGGTGGCAAAAGTCGCTCGCGGACAACGGTCGGGGAAGCCAATAAGCGTTTGCGAGAGCGTGGCGGGGCCTATGTTTATATGTCAAAAAAAGACGGGTGAATGGCGCAGCGGCGTTATCGGCCATCCATAAGCGGACCGACAGCAGGCAGAGACTTCGCCGTTTTACCTTCTCGCGTCGATGTTAATGACGCGAGAAGGAAGGCGATAACGACAGGTGACGCGATTGCAACGCTTGCGAGCGACGCACCGAACCCAACGGAAGGGGCAGCGCCAGTCCAGGACCAACTGGCGCGAAGAGGCGGGGAGAGAGGCCACAGTCTCCGAAGAGAGACCTATGTTTGAGATGAACCGGGTGCCGTGTCCGTGGATCGTCACGGGCACGGCGGCCTGGACTGACGGCCGGGGCGGGGTCGCGTGGCGGCTACAGCGGTGACAGCGGCTGCGGCGGCGTTGCCTCGCAATCGTGCTCGATATCGGGGGATGTCATGAAGCAACCTATTTGTAAACTTGCCGCCGCCAGCGCGAGCGGGCTTTCTGCCGGGGCCAGCGCGCCGGAGCTGAACTATCGGCGGCATCTGGCGGCGTCGCGGGCGCGTTTCTTCGCGGGCGCGCAGGCGTCGTCGATCGATCTGCTTACGCTGGTGGTCGCGGAAGCGCTCAAGCGCAAGGCACAGGCCGAGATCCGCCGCGACGTGCTGCGCGATGCGCTCTACGAGATGCCGGCGGGGGCCGGCCGTGAGCGCGAGCGCGATCGGGCGCGCGGTCCGGACAGCGGCGATGGCTGGTCCGGGCTGCAGCCGGAGCAGGACTTCGAGCAGGACGAATGACCCGGCGGGCCGGCGAAGCGCCGGCCTGCGGGGTGCGCAATACGGCGAGCGGCCGGCGGGTTCGCGCCGACGTCGGCAGGGGCTGTCAGATAGTGGCTCGAGAATCGTGGTTTGCGAATAGACGCGTCGAATAAGCGCTCCGAATGAGCGCTCGCAATAAGCGCCTTCAAAAATAACTTACAAACAACGCGCTCAGCGCGCCGCACACCCGCGATGATCGACATCTTCCTGATGGCCGCCAGCATCGAAAACGCGCAGTCCATCGTCGCGCGACTCGAACAGAGCGGCATGCGTTACCGCCTGCGCACCGCGTACGGTTCGGTGCGGCAGCTGCGCGCGCATGCGCGCGTGATTCGCCACGCCGACCTGCTGATCGTCGACGACGACGGTCTGAACGCGCGCGGACTCCACAGTGTCGAGCAAACGCTGGCCTCTTTGCCGTCGCTCAGTTGCATGCTGGTGACGCCGGCGCCGTCGACCGCGCTGATCGGCGCGGCGATGCGGGCTGGTGTGCGGCACGTGCTGTCGCGCCCGCTCGATTCGCAGATCATCGCCGCCGCGCTGATCCAGATCGACGCGAACAGCCGCGCGCCCGAGCGCCGCGGCGCTCGGATCGTATCGCTGGTGTCCAGCAAGGGCGGCAGCGGCACGACGCTGATCGCGGTCAACCTCGCGTGCGCGCTCGCGGCGCAGCGCGGCCGGCGCGTGCTGATGATCGACCTGAGCCAGCACTTCGCCGACGCCAGCCTGCTGATGGCGAACCGGCCGCCGCCGATGACGCTCGCCGACCTGTGCTCGGGCAACGAACCACTGGACGCGGCGCTATTCGATGCCTGCGCGATGCACGTGCGCGCGAACCTCGATCTGCTGGCCGGCGCCGGCGATCCGCTGAAAGCCGCGGAGTTGGTGCCTGCGCAACTCGAACGGATTCTCGCGCTGGTGCGCGACCGTTACGACGCGGTGCTGATCGACGTGGGCCAGAGTCTCAATCCGTTGACGATGCGGGCGCTCGATCGCAGCGACGCGATCTGCATGGTCGTGCGCCAGCACCCGCTGTATCTGCACGGCGCGCGCCGCATGCTCGATATCTTCCGCGAGTTGGGCCAGCCGGCCGGCAAGGTGCGGGTCGTCGTCAACGAGTACGACAAGAACGCGCGGATCAATCTGCCGACGCTCGAACGCACGCTCGGCACGAGGATCGCGCATCAGCTCCCGCGCGACGACCAGCACGTCAACGACGCGCTGATTCGCGGTGTGCCGCTCGTCACGTGCGCGCGCGACAGCGCGCTCGCGCACGGCATCGGCTTGCTCGCAAACATGCTGTGGCCGGCCGGCGCCGAACGCCGCAGGAGCATGCTCGCCCGGCTGTTGCGGACATGGCCCGATCTGCCGCGGCAACTGAAGCCGGGGATTTGACGCCGAGGGCTTCTCGACCCGGCGGATTGTGGCGGTGTAGGGTAGAGGGATAACAAATCGGCGCGCCAGTCGAAACGCCCACCCCATCCGGCCACTTCAGCGAGAACGTCACGTGAACGCAGCCCCGTCCATGCAAAGCGCGCAGGGTTTCAACCAGCTTGCGTCGATCCTGTCGAACCCGATCCTGAATACGGACTCGTACAAGGCATCGCATTATCTGCAATATCCTCCCGGCGTGTCGGCGATGTTCTCGTATATCGAATCGCGCGGCGGCCGCTACGAGCGCACGCTGTTTTTCGGCTTGCAAATGCTGCTGAAGGAATACCTGTGCCGGCCGGTTACGGTCGCGATGATCGACGAGGCCCGCGCATTCTTCAGCGCGCATGGCGAGCCGTTCAACGAGGCGGGCTGGCGCCATGTGGTCGAGCACTGCGGCGGTTATCTGCCGGTGCGGATTCGCGCGGTGCCCGAAGGCTCGGTGGTGCCGACGCACAACGTGCTCGTCACCGTCGAATGCGACGATCCGCAGGCGTTCTGGCTCGCGTCGTACCTGGAGACGATGCTCTTGCGGGTCTGGTATCCGGTCACGGTCGCGACGCAAAGCTGGTATCTGCGCAAGCTGATCCGCGCGTCTTTGCTCAGGAGCAGCGACGATCTCAGCCAGTTGCCGTTCAAGCTGCACGATTTCGGTGCGCGCGGTGTGTCGAGTGCGGAGTCGGCGGCGATCGGCGGCGCCGCGCATCTGGTCAGCTTCATGGGCTCGGACACGGTGCTCGGCGTGGTCGCGGCGAATCACTACTACAACGAAACCATGGCGGCATTCTCGGTGCCGGCCGCCGAGCACAGTACGATCACCGCATGGGGCCGCGAGCGGGAGATCGACGCCTATCGCAACATGATCGAACGCTTCGGTAAGCCGGGGGCAATCGTCTCGGTGGTGTCCGATTCCTACGATCTATTTGCCGCGCTCGATGCGTGGGGCACGGAACTGAAGCAGGCCGTGCTCGATTCGGGCGGCACGCTGGTGATCCGGCCGGACTCCGGCGACCCCCGCACGATCGTATTGCAGACGCTGCGCTCGCTCGAAGCATCGTTTGGCTCCGTGACCAACAGCAAGGGGCGCCGCGTGCTCAACAACGTGCGCGTGATTCAGGGCGACGGTGTGAATCCCGATTCGATCGCCGCGATTCTCGCCGCGATGGACGAAGCCGGTTTCGCCGCCGACAACATCGTGTTCGGCATGGGTGGCGCGCTGTTGCAGCAGATCAACCGCGATACCCAGCGCTTTGCGATGAAGTGCTCGGCGATCCGCATCGGCGACGCGTGGCACGACGTGGCGAAGGATCCGGTCACCGATCACGCAAAGCGCTCGATGAAAGGGCGGCTCACGTTGCTGCGCCATCGCCGCACCGGCGAGTATCGGACCGCGACCTTGCCGCTCGCGTGGGATGAGCAGACGGCTGCCGGTGAATGGGACGACGCGCTGATAACGGTGTTCGACTCGGGCAGGTTGCTGGCGGATCTGTCGCTGGCCGACATCAGAAGCCGTGCGCATGCCGACGAAATGGATGGGAGCGGTGCGGTCGGGCCGAGCGATGTCTGAAGCGCCGGCCGGATCAACCCCGCCCTCTGGCGGCGCGCGCGACGCGTAGAAACGCCTTCACGGCTGGCGCCCGCTCGTACTGGCGGAACGCGAGTGCGATCTCGGACTGGATCGGCTGACCGGTGACGTCGCGGTACACGACGCCCGGCAGCGCGATGCAATCGGCGAGCGCATGAGGCACGACGGCCACGTTGCCACCGAGGGACAC
>NZ_DASXHN010000405.1:0-8690 GCF_036488505.1 Paraburkholderia sp.
GGCGCGTTCGACACCATCGTCACGCCGGCGTAGATGGTCAGCACGAAGGCAACCCACGGCAGCCAGACCAGCTTGAGCGGCACGCGGTTGTCGGTGGCGAGCCACACGAAACCGGCGATCAGTGCCGCCGCGGCGCTGATCGCCGGTTTCGTGTGGCTCGCCACCGACAACCGCGTGCCGCTGAAACTGGTGTGGCTGCCGTGGGTCGCGTTCGTGCTGACGATCTATGCGGGCGTGACGATGGTGTCGAACGCACCGTTCTACAGCGGCAAGGCACTCGACGTACGGCATCGCGTGCCGTTCGGCGTGATCCTGCTAGTGGTCGTCGCGTTCGTGCTGGTGTCGTCCGATCCGCCGCTGATGCTGTTTGGTCTGTTCGTACTGTACGGTCTGTCCGGTTACGTGTTCTGGGGCTATCAGGCGTTGCGCGGCCGGAGCAATCCGGCGCGTTCGGTGTCGCACGACCGCTGACGGGTTAGTCCGCGTGTCGTGGTCGCGAAAAACGGCAGCTTGCGGGCTGCCGTTTTTCGTTGCATTCCCCCGTTTTTTCGCTGCCTTTCCTCTTCGGCGTTCGCGGTGGGCACGTCCTTCGAAGCCGCGCCGGCGCGCATTGCACGGGCGCTTGAATGTCGTTATAGTCGTCGGACCAGTGCGTTTGCGTGGCCGGCTGGGCCTTGTCGCAGGTTCCATTCGCCGCGCTGCGGGATCGTGCTTCGCTCTCGCCTTTATGCGTATTTGGCTCTCCGCTCGCTCCGCTCATGCTCTGCGTGGCCGTTCCTCGTCAGCGGCGGCGCCCATCCCCCAATTACAGAACCGATCCCCACATCTGAACGACTCCCGAGGAGACCCCACATGTCCGACAAACTGATCATTTTCGACACGACGTTGCGTGATGGCGAGCAATCGCCTGGCGCGTCGATGACGAAGGAAGAAAAGATCCGCATCGCGAAGCAGCTCGAACGGATGAAAGTCGACGTGATCGAGGCCGGTTTCGCGGCAAGCTCAAATGGCGACTTCGACGCGATTCATACGATCGCCGGAATCGTCAAAGACAGCACGATCTGCTCGCTTGCCCGGGCGAACGACAAGGACATCCAGCGCGCCGCCGACGCGCTGAAGGCGGCCGAGCGTTTTCGCATTCACACGTTCATCGCGACGTCGCCGCTGCACATGGAAAAGAAGCTGCGGATGACGCCGGAGCAGGTTTTCGAGCAGGCGAAGCTCGCCGTGCGTTTCGCGCGCAAATTCACGGACGACGTCGAGTTCTCACCGGAAGACGGTAGCCGGTCGGACATGGACTTTCTGTGCCGCGTGCTCGAAGCGGTGATCGCCGAGGGCGCGACCACGATCAACATTGCTGACACGGTGGGCTACGGCGTGCCGGAACTCTACGGCCAGCTCGTGAAGACACTGCGTGAACGCATCCCCAACTCGCACAAGGCGGTGTTTTCGGTGCATTGCCATAACGACCTCGGCATGGCGGTCGCGAACTCGCTGGCTGGCGTGCAGCTTGGCGGCGCGCGCCAGGTCGAATGCACGATCAACGGTCTCGGCGAGCGCGCCGGCAACACATCGCTAGAAGAAATCGTGATGGCGGTGAAGACCCGCAAGGATTATTTCGGCCTCGATGTCGGTCTCGATACCACGCAGATCGTGCCGGCGTCGAAGCTCGTGTCGCAGATCACCGGCTTCGTCGTACAGCCGAACAAGGCAGTGGTCGGCGCGAACGCGTTTGCGCACGCGTCCGGCATCCACCAGGACGGCGTGCTGAAGGCGCGCGACACCTACGAAATCATGCGTGCGGAAGACGTGGGCTGGAGCGCCAACAAGATCGTGCTCGGCAAGCTGTCGGGCCGCAACGCGTTCAAGCAGCGTCTGCAGGAGCTCGGCATCGCGCTCGAAAGTGAAGCGGAACTGAATCAGGCCTTCGCACGTTTCAAGGAACTGGCCGATCGCAAGGCCGAGATCTTTGACGAAGACATCATCGCGATCGTCAACGAGGAATCGGCGCAGGCGCAGGAGAAGGAGCACTACAAGTTCCTGTCGCTGTCGCAGCATTCGGAAACCGGCGAACAGCCGCACGCGAAGATCGTGTTCTCGGTCGAGGGCAAGGAAATCACTGGCGAGGCGCGCGGCAACGGGCCGGTCGATGCGACGCTCAACGCGATCGAAACGGAAGTGGGCAGCGGCTCGGAGTTGCTGCTGTATTCGGTCAACGCCATCACGACCGGTACACAGGCGCAGGGCGAAGTGACGGTGCGCCTGTCGAAGAGCGGACGCATCGTCAACGGCGTGGGCACCGATCCGGACATCGTCGCGGCATCCGCGAAGGCCTATATCTCGGCGCTCAACAAGCTGTATTCGAACGCTGGCAAGCTGAACCCGCAGCGCTCCGAGTAACGCGAGCAACGCGCGCCTGTTGCGCGCTGCTTCGAGTCCGATTGAAGAGAAGCTCCGTGGCATCCAGTGCACGGGGCTTTTTCATCGTGACCGCGCGAGCGCGATCGCGCGGTACGCCGGAATTACTCCGCTGTCCTGCGCCGTATCGACCAGCCGCGCGTTGCGCGTGCATGCTCCCGGACCTGGTATCTGACTTCGACGGTGATTCCGCGGCGCGGCGCGTCGGCGACGAATGCGTCCAGTAGCTCGCGCACGTCGTGATCGACGAAATCGGCGCGCGTCGCATCGACGAGCACCGTGGCGCCGTCCGGGATCTGCTGCAGGTAGTGCTTGAACGGCACCTTGCCGAGAAACGACACGTCTTTACGAAACGACAGCAGGTAGTGATCGCCATGCTGCGCCAGCACGATCGGGCCGCGCAAGTTCGCATACAGCGCGAACAGCATGCTGCACAGTATGCCGAGCACGATGCCAATCAACAGATCGGTGACGAGCACGCCGACGAGTGTGACGATAAACGGTGCGAACGGCGCGAATCCCTGCCGTGCGAGCCCGGTGAACAACGACGGCTTCGCGAGTTTGAAGCCGGTGAAAATCAGGATCGCTGCCAGACAGGCGAGCGGGATCAGGTTGATCACGCTGGTCAGCGCGAAGACGCTCACCAGCAGCAACACGCCATGAACGAGCGCCGACAGCCGGCTTTTTGCGCCCGCATGCACATTCGCGGAGCTGCGCACGATGACCGACGTGATCGGCAGACCGCCGATCGCACCGGCGATCAGATTGCCCACGCCCTGTGCCTTGAGCTCGCGATCAGGCGGCGCACGGCGGCGTTCCGGATCGATCTGCTCGACGGCCTCGAGGCTCAGCAGCGTTTCAAGACTCGCGACGATCGCGATCGTGATTGCGACGCGCCACACGTCCGGATTGATCAGTTGCGCGAGTTGCGGCCCGAAGTCGGCCGACGCGAGCGCGGCCTGGAGTGCGGCGAACGATTCGAGCGACGGCAACGCGACGCGCCCTTCGGCCGGCGGTGCCAGCGATGGCGCGACGATGTTTAGCGCTAGCGTCGCGCCAATGCCGAGCAGCACCACCGCGAGCGGTGCCGGAACGATGCGCACGACAGCGAAGCGGCGCAGCGCCCGGGTTTCCCAGCCGGCGAGAATCGCGAGCGAAAGCAGCGTGATCAGACTTGCGGTCGGCGAGATTGCACCGAACGGCGTTACGATCGCGACCGCCGGCGCCGGTGCGGCACCCGTAGCCGGGACGCCCAGCGCCGCGGGCAACTGCTTGAGAATCAGCAACACGCCGATGGCCGCGAGCATTCCCTTGATCACGGGCGACGGCACGTAGGCGGCAAACCGGCCCGCTTTGAGCATCCCAAAGCCGAACTGGATGACGCCCGACAGCAGTACGGCGAGCAGAAAGGCGGAAAATCCGCCCAGCCGGGCAATACCGTCGACGACGATGACGACGAGGCCCGCGGCCGGTCCGCTCACGCTCAGACGCGAGCCGCTCAGCGAGGCGACCACGAGCCCGCCGATGATGCCTGACACCAGCCCCGCAAACGGGTCGACACCGGATGCCTGGGCAATGCCCAGGCACAGCGGCAGGGCCACCAGAAAAACAGCCGTTCCGGCGAGCACATCGCGCTGGACCGAAGAAAAAGAGGTTCGAGTATTCATGTGTCGAGAAGCTTGAGGTAGGGCGACGGACCGCGAATGGCAAGGCTCGACAGCGTTTCTGCCATCGGCTGTAACCGCGGTGCCAGTTGGGGGTGTGACGGTGCGTCTGGCTAGCCAGCGCTATGCGCGGCGGTTGTGCAGGTCATCGCGTCGTCGGTGGCGTAGCCGGACGTGAGAACGTTGATGCGCCCGTCGTCGAGCGCAAAGATCCAGCCATGCACGAGGGGCGCCGGGTCGGCCTCGCGCACGATCGGGCTTGCCCGTAGCTGGCGCACCTGTTCGAGCACGTTCAGCTCGGCGAGGCGGTTGACGCGGCCGGACTCGGTTCCTCCGCCGTCCAGCTCCGCGCGATGCGTTTTCGCCAGTGCACACAGTGGTGCGATACGCCGGTTCACATGCGGCAGCGCGGGGTCGGGCGGTAGCAGCGCGGCCCGCACGCCGCCACAGCCATAGTGGCCACAGACGATCACATGGCCGACCTTGAGGACGTGCACCGCGTATTCGAGGACGCTCGCGGCGTTGTCGTCGGCGGCGTCGAACAAATTCGCGATATTGCGATGGACGAACAGATCGCCGGGCTCACATCGCGTGATGGTTTCGGCGGGCACTCGGCTGTCCGAGCATCCGATCCATAGGACGTGCGGATTCTGTCCGCGCTGGAGGTCGCGGAAAAATGCCGGATTGCGTGTCGCCGTTTCGTGCGCCCACGCGACGTTGGCGACCAGCAGATGTTTGGGGCGGTTCATCGTAGCGGCTCCGTGAGAGGCAATTGAACTGGACCGGATCGCCACGGCGGCCGCGCGGCTGCGTGGAAACCGGGTATCCGGGCAATGTTTACAATAGCCTTTCTTCCGATGAATGGTTCACGCAAATAGGATAAATTTCGTTTTTATGCGGAAGAAATAAAAAAACCACCTACGAAGGGTGGTTTTTTGAGGTGGCGGGATTGTGCCCGAGATCGCGGCGGCGCCTAGAAGAGGCTGCGCCGGTCCGGGTCGTGCAGTGGGTCCGGGGTCTTCTGCGTGAGTCGCAGGATGCCTTGTTCATCGAAGTAGAAGCTGTACAGCATGTACCAGACGTTGTCTTCGAGATAGCGGTAGGTCCAGACTTCACGCTTCATCAACGGGAAGTACGAGGTTTCGACCGGGCGGCCGAAGTTCACCAGCACGTCGCTGCGCGTCCATTTGCCGATCTCGGCGCGATAGAACTCGTTGGGCTGCAACACCTGACGCACGTTGACGATCTTGCCGGCCGCGTCGATGTCGGCGGCGGTGGTGGTTTCGCCCATCGGCTGCGTCGGCCACATCAGACGCTTGCCGCCGTCGGGCAGGTCGTAGGTCTCACGCGGCGGCCCAAGGCGCGCGACGATCGTCGATGCGTCCGCGCCCGGTTGATATTGCTGCCACGGCTGCGCGCAGCCGGCGAGCGCGAGCGCGCTCAGGCAAACGAGCGCGGCGCGGCGCAGACCCCGAGCCGATGCCGTGATAGAGCCCGCCGTGCGGTGATGGCGGTTCAGCATGTGTTCCTCCGATGGCGTTCAGTAGCGGGTTTTATTATCGAGACGCATTATTTTGACACGCGCCGGGGCAAAACAATTGCGCTTCGTGTGCGTGCGCAACGCCCTGCGACCACGGATGCGGTGCCTTGCCTGTTGCGTACGCGGCGTCCTATGATGCGCGCTTCGAAGATTCCAGCGGGGCGGTCATGGCGGCGAGGTGGCAACGGGCGGCGGCGGTCGCGCTGACGACGATTTCAATGGCAGCGGGAAGCGGCGCGGCCGATGCGGCGACTCTGGCGACGAGCGCGAATTCTGCGTCCGGACAGTCGACCGCCCGAACCGGCAGTCCGACCGCGGGCCCCGCTGTCCCGCTGAGCGCAAGCCCGTCTGGTCAGCCCGCGAGCAAGCCGACCGGCGCACTGGCGAGCAAGCCGACCGGCACGCCGATCCAGCTCGCGCTGATCGAAGGCATGTCCGGCCCGTTCGCGAACGCGGGCGCGGCCGTCGAGCGGAATCTGCGCTTCGGCGTCGAGCAGGTGAACGCGGGCGGCGGCGTGAAACTCGCGGATGGCGCGCATCCGTTTGAACTCGTGGTGCTGGATAGCAAGGGCGGCACCGAAGAAGCGCTCACGCAATTGCGCGCGGCCGCCGACCGCCATATTGGCTACATCCTGCAGGGCAACAGTTCGGCGGTCGCCGCCGCGCTGATCGCTGCGATCGACAGGCAGAACGGCCGCGAGCCGGACAACCGCGAACTGTTCCTCAACTATTCCGCCGACGACCCCGCCCTTACCAACGCGAACTGCAGCTTCTGGCATTTCCGTTTCGACGCCCACGCGGGCATGCGGATGGCCGCGCTCGCCGATGTGATCGAGCGCGACAAGGCGGTAAAGCGGGTGTATCTGCTGAACCAGGATTACAGCTTCGGCCACGACGTCAGCAGCCTCGCGCGCTCGGCGCTGGCGGTGCGACGCCCGGACATCCGTGTGGTCGGCGATGAATTTCATCCTATCGGCCGGGTGAAGGACTTCGCGCCCTATGTCGCGAAGATTCGCGCGAGCGGCGCGGACGCGGTCATCACCGGCAACTGGGGCGACGATCTGACGCTGCTGGTCAGGGCGGCGCGCGAGCAGGGGCTCGCCACGAAGTTCTATACGTTCTACGGCAATAGCCTCGGTGCGCCGGCCGCGCTGGGTGACGCGGGCGTCGGTCGTGTGATCGCGGTGGCCGACTGGCATCCGAACGCGGGCGGCGCGGCTTCCGACGCGTGGTATGCGGCGTTCCGCGCGCGCTTCCCGGCCGCACAGGACGACTACCCGGTGCTGCGCATGCCTCTGATGATCGAAACACTTGCCGCCGCGATGAGCCGGGCCGGCAGCACGGATCCGGCGGCGGTCGCAAAAGCGCTCGAGGGCATTCGCTTCGACAACGGCTTTCACGCGTCGTGGATGCGGGCCGACGACCATCAGCTGATTCAGCCCCTTTACGTGATGGAGATGGACAAGGCCGGCACGCGAGGCGTGCGTTTCGACAATGAAGGCTCCGGCTACGGATTTCGCACGGTACTGGCGCTGCCGGCCGATCGCACGGTGTTGCCGACCACCTGTCGGATGAGCCGCCCTTGATGCTGGCGTTTGGCGGTAGAACCGGGCGTATAACGGGTGAGGGCGCCCTTGAAAGCTGCCGTACAGTGCTCGGTCCGTCTCACGAGCCATGGGTTCAAGGCCGAAAGGGCCTGTGCTACAATACGCGTCCCGTTCTGGGAGGGTTTCCGATGCTGTCGGCGAGCTTGCCGGAAACGGGATGCAGCAAATATGAAAAACAACGGGTATCCCACGGCACGGCCATTCTTCCGTGACCGCCTGTCTAGTTATCAAGGAAATCGACATGTCCGCAGTTGAAACCAGCAAGAAGTCCGAAGTCGTCGCCCAATTCGCTCGCGCAGCTAACGACACCGGCTCCCCCGAAGTTCAGGTCGCGCTGCTCACGACCCGCATCAACGAACTGACCGCTCACTTCAAGGAGCACACGAAGGACCACCACAGCCGCCGCGGTCTGCTGCGCATGGTGAGCCGTCGCCGCAAGCTGCTCGACTACCTGAAGGGCAAGGATGCGGATCGTTACCGCACCTTGATCGAGAAGCTGGGTCTGCGTAAGTAATCGGCCAGTCGTTCAGCAAGATGCCTGTGTCAGTTATCGCTGATACAGGCATTTTGTTTTTGCGCGGCGCGCTTCATGTGATGCGCGTCGCCTGCGATCCGCGGCGTATGCCGGCTCACGCGGCATAGGCACACAGCAGTATCCGTAGCAGAAAACGCAGTATAGAAAGCATCAACAGAAACATGGCCGGGCTTCAGGGCGGGGTTTTGTGTCATTCCAGCGGTTCGCGCTTAGTCAACGTGGCGCGCGATTCTCTGGAATGGCATAACACGACTCTTCCCATGTGGCGCCGGTCCCGGCGTTGCCGCGCCGCTTCCGGTCCGCTCGGCATAACGATGAGGAAAAGCAATGACTATGTTCAACAAGATCGTCAAAGAGTTTAAGTGGGGCCAGCATAACGTCCGCCTCGAAACCGGTGAAATTGCTCGCCAGGCGAGCGGTGCGGTGATCGTCGACGTCGAAGACACCGTGGTGCTGGCAACCGTGGTCGGCGCGAAGACCGCGAAGCCGGGCCAGGACTTCTTCCCGCTGACCGTCGATTACCTTGAAAAGACCTACGCAGCCGGCAAGATCCCGGGTGGCTTCTTCCGCCGCGAAGGCCGTCCGTCGGAAGGCGAAACGCTGATCTCGCGCCTGATCGACCGTCCGTTGCGCCCGCTGTTTCCGGAAGGCTTCTATAACGAAGTCCAGGTCGTGATCCACGTCCTGTCGCTGAACCCGGAAATCCCTGCTGACATCCCCGCGCTGATCGGCGCGTCGGCGGCGCTCGCCGTCTCCGGCCTGCCGTTCAACGGCCCGGTCGGCGCAGCACGCGTGGCCTACATCAACAACGAATACGTGTTGAACCCGACGCGTCCGCAAATGAAGGAATCGGCGCTCGACCTGATCGTCGCCGGTACGGAACGCGCGGTGCTGATGGTGGAATCGGAAGCGCAGCAACTGAGCGA
>NZ_DASXHN010000419.1:0-2803 GCF_036488505.1 Paraburkholderia sp.
GCGTGCCGTGCTTGTCGACGACCTTGTCGACCACCGCGACCGGCGGCTCCGCAAGGATGCTCACCGACGGTACGACGATCTCGAATTTGTCGGCGCCGAACTCCTTCTGCGACAGAAACGCTTCGTTTTCCCACGCGATCAGCACGTCGCCGATACCGCGCTGCACGAAGCTGGTGGTCGCGCCGCGCGCGCCCGAATCCAGCACGCCTGCATTCTTGTAGAGCTTGCCGACGAACTCCTTCGCCTTCTGCGCATTGCCGCCCGGCTGGTGCTCGGCGTAGGCCCACGCGGCCAGATAGTTCCAGCGCGCGCCGCCCGAGGTCTTCGGATTCGGCGTGACGATCGACACACCCGGCTTCACCAGATCGTCCCAGTCCTTGATGTGCTTCGGGTTGCCCTTGCGCACGAGAAACACGATCGTCGACGTGTACGGCGCGGCATTGTCGGGCAGGCGCTTCTGCCAGCCCTTGTCGATGAGGCCCTTGTTGGCGAGCGCGTCGATGTCATAAGCGAGCGCGAGCGTCACGACGTCGGCCTGCAGCCCGTCGAGCACCGAGCGCGCCTGCGCGCCCGAGCCGCCATGGGACTGCTTGAAGGTGACCGTTTCACCGGTCTTCGCCTTCCATTGCTTGCCGAACGCCTGGTTGACGTCCTGGTACAGCTCGCGCGTCGGATCGTAGGAAACATTCAGCAGCGTCGTGTCGGCGTGCGCCGCCCCGCTCGACGCGATCATGCCCAGCGCGCCTGCCGCGCCGACGGCGAGCGCCGCGAGGAGTTGCTTCGTCCGTGCCGCAAGCCCCGTATGCCGATGGTTCATGTCAACTTTTCTCCGCGTGATGGTCCGCTGATGAGCGTCCGATGTTGTTCTGCGTCGCGGTCACGTGCACATGAGCGCCAAGCCGGGGGCCAGTCTATCGGACCCCCTTCATCATTAAAAATAATGTTTCTTCATTTTTTAATACGCAAAAGTGGTAACGGCAGACGCGCCCGGCGTTACGACGCTGAAATCGCCGCGATGACGTCCGGAAACCACGCGCCGGCGCGCCGCTCGCATCGAACTTAAAGTAAAGCTTGAAATGCGCCGCATACTGTATAAAAATACAGTTACCTGTTCATACATACAGTGGCCATGACAAAACTCACCGCACGACAGCAGCAGGTTTACGAATTGATCCGCCGCGCGATCGAGCGCACCGGTTTTCCGCCCACCCGCGCCGAAATCGCCGCCGAGCTTGGCTTCAGCTCAGCCAATTCCGCGGAGGAGCATCTGCGCGCGCTGGCTCGCAAGGGCGTGATCGAACTGGCGGCCGGCGCATCGCGCGGCATTCGCCTGCTCACCGGCCACGACGACGCGCCGCATCAGTTCACGCTGCCGCATGCGAGCCTGATGCAGTTGTCGTTGCCGCTGATCGGCCGGGTCGCGGCGGGTAGCCCGATCCTCGCGCAGGAACACATCTCGCAGCACTATGCGTGCGACCCGGCGCTGTTCTCGAGCAAACCTGATTACCTGTTGAAGGTGCGCGGCCTGTCGATGCGCGACGCGGGCATTCTCGACGGCGATCTGCTCGCGGTGCAAAAGCGCAGCGAAGCGAAGGATGGCCAGATCATCATCGCGCGGCTTGGCGACGACGTAACGGTCAAGCGGCTGAAGCGACGGCCGAACGGCATCGAGCTGATCGCCGAGAACCCCGATTACGACAACATCTTCGTGGAAACCGGCAGCGCGGATTTCGCGCTCGAAGGGATCGCCGTCGGGCTGATCCGCCCGGGCGAGTTCTGATCCCCGGTTGCACCCGCCCAACTGCTCGCGCCGGTTCATCGAACCGAAGCTGCATTCACGTCGCATCGCCTGGAGAGATTCATGGAACGCCTTACCCGCCTGCTGCCTTTTCGCCAGTTCGGCCGCTTGCGCCATCTGCGCAAGCTCACGCCCTGCTCACTGACGGAAGCGCCCGTGGCACACACGCCATCGTTATTCGATGAGCCGACGCAAGCCGCAGGGCTGCCGTCGTCGTTGCCGGCGTTTGCGCGCGTGTCGCTGAACGCGGGCCTGAACATGGCTGAACCGGCGCGCCGCGCGCCGGTGCGGGTCTACCATGGACCGTCGCGGTTGATTATGGTGGGTACGGTCGACGCGGTATGTCGTATGATCGATCGCTGCATAGCCGACGAAGCCAACGTGCACGGCGCGGTGTTCGAAGCCTGAGCGGATTCGGGTCGAAGTTCCGGTACCCGGATATTCGTGTTGCATGGGATCGTTTCATCCTCGCCGTGATCGACGCTGAATCACAACCCACCGGGGGGTCCCATCCGATGAAAGTTCAGAAACGCATTCCGAAGCGCATTCCAAAACGCGTCGAGGGCAGCGCGACGCGGCCGCTGCTTATCACGCTGATCGTGGTCATCGTGATTGCCGCGCTCGGGTTTGTTTATGCATCCCCCTATCTGGCGGTGAACAATCTCAAACGCGCCGCGGATGCGCGAGACGTGCAAACAGTCAATCAGTACGTGGACTTTCCGGCGCTGCGCGCCAGCCTCAAGCAGCAGGTGGCCGACATGCTGACGCGCCGGCTGGAAGCGGACAGCGGTAACAAGTTGGCGACCATCGGCGCGGTCATTGGCGTGACGCTGATCGGCCCGCTCGTCGATGCCTATGCGACACCAGACGGCGTCGCTGCGTTGCTGAATGGGATGCCGCCGCGCGGCACCGCAGGCGAGCAGCCGGCGGCCCCGCCGGCATCAAACGGCACCGAAGCCCCAGCGGCCCCGGCCGCCAATTCAGCGCCGCCCCAACGCCAAAGCA
>NZ_DASXHN010000287.1:0-40816 GCF_036488505.1 Paraburkholderia sp.
GGTCGAAGTCAACGGAAACGGAGAGTGCATCCGTTACTATGCGCACGGACTTTCCGGTGGTGAAAACCCCACCGCGCTTGTTTATCTCAGCGGCGATGTGATGCTGAGAACGACGAGGGGAGTCAGGTACATCACGCAATCCTACCGGTCCGCTTCGCCTATGCAGATCGAGAAGGAGATGGCTGACTGGTCTGCCGACGCCGGCCTCCCTGCGCTGTATCTTGCCCGGCCAGGTATCTATGGCTCCTCTGGCGACCATAACATGCGGCGCACTCACCGCGAGATTGAACTGATGGAGCGCGCACTGGACATGCTCAAGGAGCGTTACGACATCAGGTCATTCATCCTCACCGGCCATTCCGCTGGAGGCCAGATCGCCGCCGCGCTCCTTAACAGGCGACAGGACATCGCGGCATCGGTGCTTTCTTCCGGACTTGTTTCCGTGAAACAGGTTACGGCGTACTGGGAATTCAGGCGTGAGATTCCCGGCCGACTGCTTTATGACGCCCAGACCTATTACGATCCTATCGACGAAATCGGGCGTATTCGCCGGGATCCACTGCCCGAAATCTATCTGATTTCAGATCCGGAAGATCGTATTGTTCCTTTTTACAGTCAGCTTTATTACGTCCGCCGGCTGCGCGGCGCCGGCCTCCGGCCTCATCACATCTACGCCTACGCTGCCGGGCCGCAACGTCACCTGCTTGCCGGACACGCTAAAAGAGCAGCGGCGTTGCTGGCCCGGCAAAAGTCCGCGGAGGATATCCGCATGGCGCTTGCGAAACTTGATGCGCAGCAGGGTCGATAAATCGCTGAAGGAGGTTGAATGCGGACCCCTATTGGACACTCGATGGCTTTTTTCGTAATCTCATTCTGTGGTGGGTGGTTTGTTGTTCGCTGCGTTTCGGGCTTCCGCAGGCCGGCTTCCGGCTGAACGTCACCGCCTCAATTCTCGCCCCGACTTGCCGTACGGCAGTGCGGAACGGTGTCAATTTACGGGCGCTCGTGGTAGTGGTGCGCGCCCAAGCGCGGCGGTTCCAATGCTCGTCGATTTGCCGTCGACGGCTGGGCACCTCGCGCAGAAGCAGGGAGTTCAAAATGCGTGGTATCGATCCAAAGCGATTCGGCAAGGTGGCGGTGCTGTGTGGCGGCGTTTCCGCCGAGCGCGAGGTGTCGATTAACTCCGGCCGTCTCGTGTTGAAGGCTTTGCGCGATGGAGGTGTCGACGCACACCTTTTTGATCCGTCTGTGCGGCCGCTGTCAGCTCTGAAGGACGAGGGCTTTACGCGCGCGTTCAACGCCCTGCACGGCGGCTATGGCGAGAACGGGCAAATTCAGGGCGCACTCGATTTCTACGGCATTCGTTATACGGGTAGCGGCGTGCTCGGTTCGGCACTCGGGCTCGATAAGTTTCGCGCAAAACTCGTATGGCAGCAGTTGGGCATTCCAACGCCACCGTTCGAGGCTGTAATGCGCGGCGATGATTACGATGCGCGCGCACTGGCGATCGTCACGCAACTCGGCCTGCCGCTTTTTGTCAAGCCGGCGAGCGAAGGCTCGAGCGTGGCGGTAATCAAAGTGAAGGCGGCTCAGGAGCTGTCAGCGGCGATGGCCGAAGCGGCAAGATTCGACACAATAGTCCTGGTCGAGAAAAGCATCGAAGGCGGCGGCGAATACACGGCATGCATTGCGGGTGATCTCGATTTGCCCGTGATACTCATCGTACCGGCAGGCGAGTTCTATGACTATGACGCCAAGTACATCTCCGACACGACGCAATATGTGATTCCGTGCGGACTGGCATTGTCAGAGGAGATGCGACTGAAAGCGCTCGCGCGCCGCGCGTTCGAAGTGCTTGGCTGCACCGACTGGGGTCGCGCCGACTTCATGCTGGACGGTGACGGCAATCCGTACTTCCTCGAAGTAAATACCGCGCCCGGAATGACCGATCACTCGCTACCGCCGAAGGCCGCCCGCGCGGTTGGCATCAGCTATGAGCAACTCGTCTTGAAGGTATTGTCATTCACGTTAAAAGACGACAGAGTCGACAGCTGAAGCAACATTCATCAGCGCGTCGTCGCAGCCCGTGACCATGGTACCTGTGCCGTCGTCTGCGTGGCTGAGCGCATGGTCGCTTGCACTGCCAACGCATGCGTGATGGCCCGGAATGTTGAACCGCCCAATACGTCGCTATTCGCTACAGCGAGCGGCTGGTTGAAGCGGACATCGAGCCTCTGCCGCCACGTTCTAGATGACCGTTCGACAATGCACTCACTGAAACGATCAATGGCCTGTATAAGGCGTCACTGATCCATCGGCGGCTGTTTGGAAACACCTGCATGTGTTGAATTGGCTACGCTGGAATGGGGGCGTGGTTCAATCAGCATCGACTGATGTAACTGAAGCTGCGGCGAGCCACTATCTGCAACCCAGCAATGCTGCTGTCGCGCCGGCATCAATTCAAACCAACGAGTCTCCATAGTGCCCACAGCGGTTCAGCACGGAATTACAGCCAATTTCAACGCGCCAAGGGACGGCTGTGCGGCAAAGCGCTTAAAGAAAAAGGCGAACATCGGTTCGCCTTTGATAATGTTGGCGGAGTGGACGGGACTCGAACCCGCGACCCCCGGCGTGACAGGCCGGTATTCTAACCAACTGAACTACCACTCCTTAATCGGTGAAGTCAGTTTAGCGTATCTCAACGCGTTTTGCGAGCCAGATTTATCTTCAGCCGCAGGGCTATGTGATTCGTCAAACAGCAACTGACCTTTTCTATAGCAGCGTCGCCGGGCAAGAAGCGATGAGCGCCCCTCTGTAGTGCTCTTACCTCGCTGCCGGTGGAGCTTTCGTTTGCGAAGCGGATTCTCCTCGGGTGCGTGTTTGCCTTGCAAACAAATTACCGACAAGCTGGTACTTCCTATCCGCGCTGAATCTAGAACTCCATTCCCCGCGACTATTATGTTTTGCGCATACCGTTGCAAAAGATTTGAGCTGCTTGGAACTCGCTAACGGAGAAGCTCATTGCCAGTTGTCTTTCTGTCCCAGCTTGACTACTTGTTAGATTGAGCTCCAGCGAAGGCGCATCAAGCGACGGGAAAGGGGGCACCCCCTCCCGCAACCGCTTACCACTGATACGAGGCGCCAATCCCGGCAGTCGTGCCGCCGGCGGACATGCCAACACCCGCTTTCAGCTTGATGTTTTCTTTGATACGAGCCGTACCGCCCAGTGCAACCGCTTGATAACCGTTGTAAGTCGCCGCCGCGATACCGAACGACAGTTTCTTGCCCTGATCGACTTCCGGAATCATCGTCAGCGCGGTGGCTGCGGCGATGCCCGAGTAGGCGTTCCTGGCGAGATTGTTGACCGCCTGATTGGTGGCATTGATACTCTGGTCGGTGTAGTTGTTGGCCTGCTGAATGCCTTGTGCCACAGAGCTGTTCATCTGACCGACATTGACTGCGTCCGTGTCGGCCGTACCCGCTGCAACATGGGTGATCTGACGCTGCTGGCCCGCCGAGCCCACCGAAACCGAGTTGTCGCGGTCCGTCACGGAACCCTGACCCAACGCGACCGAGTTCGAATTGCCAGCCTGTGAGTCCGTCCCAATCGCCGTCGAGTTGGTGCCGGTTGCTACCGCGCCGGCTCCGACCGCGGTGCTGCCCGCGCCGGTACCTGGCATCGCCGCATCGACCACTGCACCGTTGCCGCTGCCCGACGACGAACCATCCGGGATATTGCCCGGCTGGATGTTCGATACCTGCCCACCAAGGTCCTTCACTTGCCCGCCGAGATCGGTCACCTGATCCTGCAACGCCGACAGTTGACCGAAATTCACTGCGTCGTACTGGCTCTTGCCATTCGCTACATTGGTCAGGACGACCGGCCCCGCGCTCTGGCTTCCGCCGAGCGTCACTGAACCGAAGTTCACCGAACCGTCGGCATGACGGTCGTACTGCACCGCGCCTGAAAGTTGCGTCCCGACATCGTCCACCTGTGTCTGCAGCTTCGTGATGTCCGTGGTGTTTCGCGTGACACGGTCATCGAGGTTGGTGACGGCATCGCCTACACTGTGTACGGTCGCGCCGTCCACGCTGTAGGTCGGCGCGCTGATCGTGCCGTCCGTGTTCACGGTCGAACCGCCGCCCAGACCTTGAGCGATGCTGGATGCCGTGCCGTACAGCTGACCGCCGTTGATCGCGTCCACGCTCGAGGCGTTTACCGCGCCCGCCGCGACGCCCGTCACCGTGCGATTTCCTGCCGTGCCCGCCACGTTCATCACCGTGCCGTCCGTCTCGTTGGCCACGGTGATGTCGCGGGTGGTCGCGTCCTGCTGCACCAGACCTACCGTGCCATCGGCCAACTGGTTCTGCACGCTGTTGATATGCGCGGTGTTCTGCGCGATGTCACTCGTGTTCTGCGCCGTCCGACCGTCGATGTTGATGACGGCGTCGCCCATGCTATGGACCGTCGTGCCGCCCACTTTGTAGCTCGGCGCAGTGACCGTGCCGTCCGCGTTCACCGTCGAACCCCCACCCAGTGCCTGAGCCATGCTCGACGCCGTGCCATACAGCTGGCCGCCGTTGACCGCGTCCGTGCTGCTCGCGCTCACCGTGCCTGCAGCCACGTTGACCAGCTTCATGTCCTGCACGTTTGCATTACCGCCCTGTGTCGCATCGAACTGCACCGCATTTCCCGCGGCCGCTGCTGCTGCTTCGGCGGCGTTCTGCGCATTCAGCACGTTCTGGTTGGTCGCGTACAGTTGCGAGCCATTGACGGCGGCAGTGCTCGTCGCTGAGAGATTGCCTGCTGCCACGTTATGCAATGCCACGGGCGCGCCTGCTCCCGCACCGCCCAGCGTCACGCTGTCGTGTGCCGACGAATCGTAAGAGACCGTATCGGCCATTTGGCCCTGCAGGCCTGCGATGCCTGCTGCGTATTGCGCGATGTCGCTCGTGTTTTGCGTCGTGCGACCGTCGATGTTGGCAACTGCATCACCGACGTTGTTGACCGTCGTGCCACCTACGCTGTAGCTCGGTGCAGTGATGGCACCGTTGATCGAGCTATAGCTCGATCCACCCCCCAATGCCGCCGCCGCGCTCGCCCCAATGGCATTCGACTTCGCGCTTTCGGACTGCAACTGGCTGACATTTACCGCATCCGTCGCGGCGGAACCGGCCGCCACATTCGTGAGGCGCCGCTCGTTGCCTGCGGAGCCCACCGACACCTCGCCTGCCGGCGCCGTGCCGGACAAGGTCGACGATGCCGGATTGTAAGCCGCTGCACTCAGGTCGGCCGTCGTTGTCGAGTTGGCACCCAAAGCGACCGAATTGTTCGCCGTTGCACTCGCCGACTCGCCCAGTGCCATGGAGGAGGTGCCGCTTGCCGTGGAATTGGCACCAATGGCAGTCGAATTGGCTCCGGATGCCAGGGAAGATGCTCCAACGGCAGTCGAATGGCTGCCGGATGTCTCAGCAGCATCGCCAATCGCCGTACTCCATCCGCCGTTCGCGACTGCGATGGTTCCGACTGCGACGTTAGCGTTGGTACCATCCTCCCCCGCAGTCGTCGTCAGGCCATTAGAGGTACTTTGAGTTGCAGTGCCCAATGGGACGTTCGTCACACCTGTGCTCACGACCACGTTATTCGCGAATGCGGTTCCGGATGAGCCAAGACATGCGACACCGACTACGGCCGCCAAGGCATGTGCGACTGCCGTCCCCATCGCCCGGGAGGATTTATTTGGCTTTCCGCGTGCAGTCGCAATCTCTGACACGGCCACCCACGAACCACTTGCTTCATTCCAGACGCTGATATACGACTTGTTCATGATATCGTTCCTTTTAATGTTTAAAAAAGCAGCTATAGGGATGGTTTTCTAATGACTGGGGCAACAATTTTAAAAAGACTCGTGACATTAATAACGCCGGCCAGATTCTGATGAGTTAATGCGGCGGTTTCTGATAAATCTTTGTACTAGGTTCAGTTTAATTTTTTGAGATAGTAAGAAAATAGGACGAGTTCTAATTAAGGTCGGCTGAAATTGAGGCGCCCACACTCCCCGTTATTCACAGAGCCAGCGCGACGACATAGATCCTAGGAGGGAATAGGACAAATTCGAATTGAGGTCGTCTGCTATTAGGACGCTGGGGGTCCTAAGATAGCGGCTCTCCCCGTTATTGCGGAAAGCGCGGGCCCATCGGAAATTGCGACAGGACGACGGGCGAAAGGAACTCCTGAGCAAGATTCGTCGATGTGCGACAGGCCACAAAGAAATCTCCGGATCTTTGTCCTCAGAGATCGTTGTGTGCTGCGTCCTGCGTTAGGCAACGCGGCTGATGTTCGCCATGCAGCAAAATCAGCATGTCAGAACCGGGAGTTCATTAGAGCGCTAAAGAAGACCGGTTATCGTGGATAACCGCATCAGCAGGATAGCGGTCGGCATTAGCACTATGTATCCGACTATGTCTTGGCGTCGATGGAAACGGAAAAAGGCGGTTACGCGCGGCACCTTGTTCGACACTGGTAGTGTTAGCAATACCGGGTTTCATCGCGGCGAAGAGAGTAGTGGTCAAATAGCCCGACACGCTTCTCAAGGGGATATTCTCCTATTGAGGTGAGGGATGAGTAGACCTCTGAAGCGCTGGTGCGTGGATACGTCGCTACGACGCAAGAGGGCGAAATGGCGTCCCATTCACAGCGAAAACCGATCGAGTTACGGCGGTCGTAGGATGGCGCAGGCTCCGCAGCAGGGCTACCCGATCGGACGTCACAGCGCCCGGTCGCTGACGCGCGAGGCGCAATCGGTGGCGGCACGGCGTCGGACACATCGATACCGTAAAGCCCAAGGTGAGGCACTCGTCGTGCCCACTCTGCTCGAGCGCAGGTTTGTAGCCGGAGGCGCCATCAACCGTGTGCGTCAGGCGATGTCAGAGGCGTGGCCACCACAGTGTGACGGTGCGGACGATCAGGCCCGCCGGCGAAGTACATGACTTTATGCGTTGGGCATTGCGACTATCGCGCTATAGATCCGAATCCTGAGGCCAGCCCCTTCGACTGACGACTAACGCTCCCGAAATGCTTCACGAGCCTTGAAAATCGGCTTCAGTAGATAGTCAAGAATGGTTTTTTCACCGGTCCGAATGTCGGCCGTCGCAACCATGCCGGGCAGAATCGGCAAGCTTTTTCCGCCAGCATGCAACTCACTTGAGTCCGTCAGCACAAGCACGCGGTAATAGGTCGCATCAGCCCTGCCGGCTGCGGCTTTCTGGTCGTCCTTGAGGGTGTCGGGGCTAATGTGCTCGACCGTTCCCTTCAGGCCGCCATAAATGCCGTAGTCGTAGGCGGTGATCTTCACTGTAGCCGGTTGACCTGGGTGCAGGAAGGCGACGTCTGAAGGCTTGATGCGTGCCTCGACGAGCAGTTGATCTTCCAGCGGGACGATTTCCATGATGTGCTCGCCTGGCTGAATGACCCCCCCAATCGTATTGACGCGCACGTTCTTCACCGTACCGTACACTGGTGCGACCACCGTCGTACGCTGCAGGACATCCGCGCGACCCACCACGGTTTCGCTGGTCTGCGCCAACTCGAGTTCGAGCTTCGTTAGTTCCGAGTTGGCATCAGCCTGAAACTTGTTGCGCCGCTCGACGATCTGCGAGCGCAGATCGTTTGCTTGGCGGCGCATGCGCAGCAACTCGACCTCAGACACCAGACCCTTGGCCGCCAGCGGCTCGGCCAGGCCGATTTCCTTGCTTGAAAGCGAAAAGCTCTTTTCCAGCGCAGCCACGCTATCGTCGAGAGCCCGCCGGCGCGCATTGTAGGCGAGCGTCTCCTGCTTTACGACCGCAGGCACGGCTTTCACCTCGTCCGGGAACGTCAGCGGTTGCCCATATGCTTCGGCGCGCAGACGCGCGATTGTCGCCTTCAGTCCAACTAATTTGGACCACGATTCCCGATAGCTCGTCTCGGCACGCGTCGGATCTATTTTCGCTAGCACCTGACCCTTCTTGACGATATCGCCCTCGCGCACATCCAGTTGTTCGAGAATCCCTCCCTCGAGACTCTGGATGACCTGTTCGCGGCTCTTCGAAATGATGGTCCCCTCGCCGTGCGTAATCTCTTCCACGCGCGCAAAGTGCGCCCACGTCAGAGCACCTGTCAGGACCGCGAGAATGAGGTACAGCACGATCATCGAGCCAGGGGTCGACTGCGTGAGCAGCGATTCCCGAATGTCGCTCATGAAAGCGGCATCGCCTGCGGTGAGCGTGGACTTTTCCGCGCCGCGTCTGAAGATATTGAATCTCATTGCATTTGCTCCTTGTTCGGCGAACCTGCCGGCGTGTTGCCAGTTTGCGCAGCGGCTGCAGGAACGACCTTTTTGCCGGCCACAATCCTGATACCGGTAGGGGCGGCTTTAGCCGCCGCGGGCGTATCGGCCGGGCGGGAAGCGGTTGCGGCCACGACTTCCGGCGCGGCGCGCTGATGACCATGCGTCTGCGATCCATCCGCGGTAGCCGCGCCGCTCGTGCCCGACAGCGCCGCGAGGATCCTATCCTTCGGACCGTCGGCCACGACCTTGCCTTCCTCGACCACCACAATCCGGTCAACCAACGCCAGCAACGAAGGTCGATGGGTCACGACAACAATCGCCTGCCCAGCGGTTGCACGCGCGAGGTGCTCCAGGAAGACCGCCTCGGTCTGGCTATCCATTGCGCTGGTCGGCTCATCGAGCAACAGCAGTTGCGGCCTTGCAAGTAGGCTGCGGGCCAACGACACGAGTTGACGCTGACCGCCGGAGATACCCAAGCCACCTTCCCCGATCGGCAGGTTGATACCCTTGGGATGACGGCTTGCGACGTGGTCAAGCCCGGTCAGACGCATCACACGCAGAAACTCGTCAGCGCTCGCTTCGGGTCGACCGATCATCACGTTTTCGCGCAGGCTGCCGTGAAAAAGACGCGCGTCCTGGCCCACGTAACCTACCGCCTTGCGCCAATCAGCCAGATCGATCTGCTCGACATCCAGACCGTCCGTAAACATCTGGCCTCCGACCGGCGCGTAAAGGCGCGCCATGATGCGCAGCAGGGTTGATTTACCGCTACCGATGCGGCCCAGAATGGCAACTCGCTCGCCCGCCTCGATGCTCAGATTGACGTCCTTCAAAACCGGCGGATTGGGTTGCATCGCCGGTGCGGGGTAGGAGAAGCAAACGTCTTTCAGCGTGACTTGCCCCGAGAGCGTCGGCTTGGGCAGATAAGTGCGTGATGAATCGCGATCGACGGGCATCGCCATCAGGCTGTTCAACGAATGCAGCGCGGCCTTCGCTTGCTGGAAGCGCAACGCGAGTCCCATCACTTGGCCCAGCGGCGCGGTAATCCGGCCGGCCAGCATCACGGTACCGACCAGCGCGCCCTGCGTCAGTTCGCCCGCGTCAATCAGATATACGCCCAACACGATGAGCACCACGGTCTGTAACTGCTGCAACAGGGTGATGAAACTCGTCGCCTTGCTGGAAATCTGGCGCGATCTCATCGACGACGATGCGGCCATCGCGCTGCAGGTCTCCCAGCGCTTCTGCATATGGCCTTCGCCACCCACCGCCTTGAGCGTTTCCAGACCCTCGACCGACTCGATCAGCACGCCCTGCTTGAGCGACGCTTCCTTGAGATTCTCTTTCATGAGGCGGGCAAGCGGCCATTGCACGAACAGACTCGCCCCGATGATCAACGGGATCATCAGCAAGGGCACCCAGCCGAGCGAGCCGCCGACCGCGAACAGCACCCCGACGAAGACAAATACGAACGGCAGGTCGGAGATCGCCGAGAGCGTCGCCGAAGTCGCGAAGTCCCGCACCGACTCGAACTCGCGCAACTGGTTGGCGAATGACCCCGCCGACGCCGGCTTATGCTCCATGCGGATGGAGAGCGCTCGGCGAAACAGGAGCGTCCCCATCACTAGGTCGGCCTTCTTGCCAGCGACATCCAGCAAATGGCTGCGAACATGGCGCGAGATCGCTTCAAATAGCATCGCAACGCCGACCCCGATCGCGAGCGACCAGAGGGTGACATACGCCTGGTTCGGTACCACGCGGTCGTACACGTTCATCGTGAAAAAGACGCTGGCGAGACTGAGCACATTGATCAGCAATGCGCCGAGCGCCGCGCTTGCGTAATAGCGCCGATAGCGCCACAGCGTGCCGACCAGCCAGTGCCCGGCCGGCTCGACGCTGTCCTCTCCGCGCAACTCAATTTTGGCCGTCGGCTTGACCAGAATGGCGTATCCCGCATAGAACTCATCCATTTCCTCCTGGGTGTACTCCACAGGCTCGGGGCCGAGTTCAGGCAGCATCACCTGATACACAACGCGGCTTTTAGCCTCCTTGTCCGGATTTGCACGCCGCCCCAGCAGCACGCAGCCACCCATTCGGCGATGCAACAAAATGACCGGCAGCACGTGCCCCGGCAGCAGTTGCAGCCGGCGCTCCACCAAGCCCGCCGTGAGGCCCGCATTGGACAGTGCATCAAGCGCGAGTGATGGCGAAAGCATGCCACTCTTTGGCAACCCGGCGGTCAGCGCCTCGGCCGTTTTGCCGCACCCGTAGCGCTCGCAGATCCACATCACCGAACCTAGGAGGCCATCCTCGTTGGTAAAGGACTGCGCCGCAACCTGGACGTCAGGGAGAATGTCTTGACTCATGATAGGAACCGGTTAGCTTGATCGTTGTGGCGTCACCGATACACCGAAATCGAACTAGGAGAACGAGCAATGTTCGTCGTTCAACGTGGCCATATTCGGCTGTTTCGCGTGACTTGATGAACGAAAGATAAATTTTCGTACCGGTTCCAATTGTCAAAAAATCAGTCTCGGGGCGAAATCAGACAATCGCACCGACCTACCGGGATCAGTACGAATTTCAATTTCGCGAGCCTTTCATCCTGTCGGTTCCCGGGCTCGACGATGTGGCCAAATGGGCACGGTCGGCATCAACAGTTGTCCGCTTGCTATTCACCTGTTACTTTCGTACAAGTACTAATATGTGCCGTAGGTTCTGCTATTTTTAGTAATGCGTTCTCGCGTGATGTAAAGAAGCGGCACCGATGGAGTCGGCGTCCGCGGACAGGCTGATCAACCTCCGGAAACGGGGCCTCTCATCGTCGAAATGCTTATGCGGCAAGTCGTAATGCATGCCATCGTTGCCCTCAGATAAAGGACGCCCCTAAATGGACAACTTCACCATCCAAGTCATACTTGCGGATGATCACCCCGCGGTCGTCGCTGGTCTGCTTCATATGCTTCAGGAACATCGCACCATCAGGGTCGTCAGCACATGTGCGAACTCGACGGAACTTGTCGCAGCGCTCGGGACGCAGCCATGCGACGTGCTGGTGTCAGACTACGCGATGCCGGGTGGCAACTATGGTGACGGTATTACACTGTTTTCGTTCTTGCGGCGCCGATATCCGACTATGCGCATTGTCGTGCTGACAATGATCGACAATCCAGGCATCATTCGCTCGCTGCTCAAGCTCGACATCCAGTGCATTCTCAGTAAGGCCGACGCGGTGGGCCATCTGGTCGCCGCCATTCACGGTGCATACGCGCGTGGCCGTTATTTTTCGCCGAGCATTTCGAAGATTGTGTGGCAAATCGACGTTGAAACGCCGATGTCCAGTACCCGAGCACTCACTACACGCGAATCGGAAGTGATCCGACTCTTCGTATCGGGATACTCCGTCAACGAGATCGCAGCGCAGCTCAAGCGCAGCAAACAGACCATCAGCTCTCAGAAAGCCAATGCGATGCGCAAGCTCGGGGTGGACAGCGACACCGATCTGATCAAGTACTCGATTGGCGCGGCGCTTGCCGTCGTACCGGAAGACGGCGGTCGCGATACATCAGATGCAGTGCCTCCGGGCGAACGCTAGCGCCGGCACCGATTGCTTCGATTGCGGTGTCAGGTTGATCGACAGGCCACGGTAAAACGAGGCAATCGAGACAACGGAATGGCATCATCGCGGTCGCTGCTTGCACTGCTGTCGTCACGGCGTCCGCGGTTCACCGGTAGAGGCGCCGCTGTCGCGATACGCGCCGCAAGCACCGGTGTCTCTGATGCGTCGGCTCAAAGCCAATGCACTGCCTTATTGCAACAGAAGCCGCAAATGATCGGCGAGTGTATCGATCGTGACCTGCGCCGCCCGCACACCGTCCTTCGATATCGCGATTCGCGCTTGACCGCACTGATCGGCAAGTGCCTCGTAGCCGAACACGGCCAGCGCCCCGCGCAACGAATGCAATTCCGCGAGTATCCGTTCCGCATCACCGGCATCGTACGCTTCATGCAGCTCGGCCAGCGACGCCTCGCACGATTTCAGGAACGTCGCTTGTACTTCGTCCGGCATGGACCGCCCACCCAGCAGACCGTCGTGCTTTTTTTCGTCTTCTTCGGCTTGCACTGGCATACCCGGCACACCGGTCACCTCCGACAACGTCACCGACAACTGATCCAATTGCATCGGCTTGAAGACCACCCGCGATATCCCCGCTGCCTCGCAGCGCCTTCGCTCTTCCAGCGTCGCGCTCGCCGTCGCCGCCACGATCGGCATCGCCGGCCAGCGCGCCCGAGCCTCGCGCGCGAGTGCATAGCCGTCCATTACCGGCATCGCCAGGTCCGTCACCAGCACGTCGAAGCGCTCCCGCGATAAACACGCCAGCGCTGCCTGTCCGTCTTTCGCCACCTGCGCGTCGCATCCGAGGAGTTTCAGTTGTTCTTCGAAGAGCTGCCGGTTCACCGCGTTGTCTTCGGCCACCAGCACCTTCAGCCGGCGCGATAGCACCCGCTGCGTCGCTTTGTTCACTTCCAGCGGCTCGCCTTGCAACGTGTAACGCAGCGCAGCCGCCAAGCCCTTCAGACCGCAACTCGACACCCGCACCACCTGCCCCGTCGCGACCGGATGCGCCGGGCCGTCCGTACTGCAGTCGACCACCCAGATCGACTCGTCCGCGACGTCGTGCTCATTGTCCGCATGCCACGTCTCGCGTTCGCCGCAGATGATCACTGTGTCCGCTTCTTGCAGCGCCGCCGCGTCGAGTTGCGCCGGGTGGCGGTACCTCCGCACCGACAGCCCCCATGCCTCCAGCGCTGGGACCGCATAGGCATGCCATGCGTCCGCATGCGCGACGAACAGCACCTGTTCACCAAGGAAGTGCGGCCGGTCCGGCTCCGGCGCGTCTTCACAGTTCGCCAGTGGCAACTGCACGGTAAAGATGCTCCCTGTCCCGAGCTGGCTGCGCACGTCGATGGTTCCGCCCATCGCACTCATGAGCCGCGCGCACAACGCGAGCCCCAGCCCCGTGCCACCGAAGCGGCGGCTGATCGTTGCGTCCGCCTGGCTGAATGCCCGAAAAAGTATGGCCTGCTGCTCCGGCGACATCCCGATCCCGCTGTCTTCCACCTCGATTAGCAGCCGGCCGTCCTGATCGTTCTTGCGCTCCTGCACCGACAGCCGCAACGTCACCTCGCCCTGCTCGGTGAACTTGATCGCATTCGACAGCAGGTTGTTCATCACCTGGCCGACGCGCGTCGCATCGCCTACCATTGGCTGGGTTGCGGTAGTGCCAAACTGGCCCGACAGCCTCACACCTTTCGCGTGAGCCACTGGTCCGAACATCGCCAGGGCGCGCGACGCCACCTCCTGCACGTCGAACACGATCTGCTCCAGCGTCATTTCTCCGGCTTCGATCTTCGAGAAATCCAGCACGTCGCTGACGATCGCAAGCAAGCCATCGGACGAACTGCGAATGGTCTTCAGCCGGTCGCGCTCCAACGCGTCGAGCGGCGAGTGCGACAGCAATTCCAGATTCCCCAGAATCGCATTCAGTGGCGTACGGATCTCATGGCTCGTCGCCGCAAGGAATGCCGATTTCGCCGCGTTGGCCGAGTCGGCTGCTTGCTTCGCCTCTCGTAGTTGCCGCTGCAGATTCTTCTCCGCTGTGACATCCGTGAACGCCGTCACCAGCACGTCCTGCCCCTCGTAGCGGGCCGGCACGATGCTTACCGACAGGTCCATCGTCCCGCCTTCGCGCGTGGGCAACGTCAGTTCCTCACGAGTTACATTTTTTGTCTTTGTTAGTTCACGTCGCTGCCTATGGCGGCGAATCAGTTCCGCCGACAGCGTTGGCGTCGGCACGACCATCTGCGTCGTAGTGTCAACCATCGTCGGACTGCTCAACAGCACTTGCCCGCTCTCCAGCGCAATCAGTTCGAGTCCGACTGGCGCGGTCTCGACCAGCATACGGCTCAGGTGCTCGCTTTCGAAGACCCGTTGCGATCGCGCCAGAACCGGCTGCAAAACGCGTCGATTGAACAGCAGGATCAGTGTCCATACCACCAGAATGATCGCGCCCGTCATCGCCGCCGACACGCCGACTGGACCACTGACGTCCTGCGCGATCGCGCGCCACGATTCGACAAAAACGAGCGTTGCACCGGACCTACCGATTGGCCAGCCATACAGCAGACGGCCATCTCGAAAGATTGCCCCTGTCGCCCTGGTGATGCCCTCTGTACCAAGAGAGCGCGCGACCGCTAATGTCTTCGGATCCATCCGCTCCGCTGGCGTCGATGCAATCACCCGTCCCTCACGCGCGATAAACAAAAGCGACGCATCGAAGCCAGTGTTTCCCAAAGCAGCCTTGATGGCGGCCACGGGCAACTCGGCAACGATGACGCCAAACGGCTCTTGCTTGTCATCGAACACGGTCGCTGCAACCCGGATCGCGGGGCTGCCACTCAACGGGCTGTCGTACGTGGGTAGCCAGCGGAGCAAACTGAGCCCGGTATGCGGATCGCGTAATGGAACGTCCCGAGGGTTAAGAAGATTGCCACTCGATTGAGTCAGCGCGGCCACAAGCGCTGCATGATCGGAAAGCAGCGCTGCCATCCGCGCGTCGCCGGGCCACGGCGCCGCGACAACGCCCACCAGCGCGAAGTCGGGACTGTAGAACGCTAAACTCGAAATACCGCCGTTGCGCTCTGCGGAGCCCGTTAGTGCACGACTCATCTGTTGGGCAAGCCGGATATACCGGCTAACCTCGACAGCCGGCGGGACTTTCGAATATGCGCCGACCAACATCACGGGAACATGATCCGGTGCCTGCTGTAGGCGAAGCGTCTGACCGTCGTTGGTGAATTGATCGACCAGCGCCGGCTCGGCTCGTTCACCTGCCCTCCAGGCGATTTCGACGAGCCGTATGTTGCTTTGGAAAATCGCAACCTTCCGCGTGTACAGGTCCAAAACCTGGTTTGCATTGAGCGAGACTTCCTGATGCAGGAGTCCGATGTACGCGCGCACGATGGACACCGCGTTGATGACGAACGCGACCAGCACTACCACCGTTATCGCAACGCCGCCACCGAACATCAACAGACGTTGATAGCGGCTAAAGCGGGCCAGCACTTTCACTTGCGCGGCTCGGGTCATTAGATTTCACGCGTTGATGCGTTGGCGGGGTACCCCGTAGGTCGGCTTACGCAATAGATAATAATATTTTCTTTGACCTATCACGACGAAGGAACGACCAAGGGATTACCCGTTCTTGCCGCTGTTGTCGGAGCTCGTGTGCGGCGATAATGGACAAGTATCAATTCCCCCCCGCCTCGTCTCCATTCTCGCCAATCCGACTGACCGTGCCTTGCGCAACTGCCACGAGCTTTTCGCGATTCCCATCCATCACATACACGCTGCACTGACAGGTCGCCTGATGCCGTCCGGCATACACCACGCTCGCGCGCGCGATCAGCGTGCCGTTCACCGCCGGACGCAGATAGTTGATCTTGTATTCGCCGGTCACGACTCTCGGTCCGAGCGACAGCGCACCCGCAAACGTCAACGCGTTGTCGGCGAGATAGCTGATCACGCCGCCATGCACGAAGCCATGCTGTTGCCTGAGTTCATCGCGAATCGGCAGACAGAGCGTGAGCTCGTTGCTGCCGGTGTGCATCAACTCCGCGCCTAGCAGCATGCTGAACGGCTGGGCGTGCAGTGCGCCGCGTGCCCGGTCGAGAAGATCAGTCATTGTGATTCCTTCGTGCAACGCCCTGTCGCGTGTGAGTACGTCCGCGGCCGACGGCGTGCGCCGCGCGGTCCTACCCACTGTAGGAAGCGGGGCTGCGCTGCGCAAGGTGATTCGGCACCGCGCGTCCCACGTGGTTGCGCGAAAAGGATGCAAACGCGGCGATCGGCAATGAAACCAGCACGTAGGCCGTTTTTTGATGGCATTGACCTCAAGCCGTACGCCGACCTGCCGTTAACCCTGGGGTATCGCTTCCGTCATTCCTTTGCGTTTCAGGTGTTCACGATGTTCAGCAAGATCAAGGTCGCATCCGGCCTGCTATGTGTTCTGGCCGCGTTCTGCGTTTTTCAACTCATCACGGTGGGCCTCGGCTTCTGGTCGCTGACGCGCACGCACGACGATGTCGACGATCTGTCGCGTATCGCGCTCAAGCAGGTCGACGCGGTCAACCAGACGACGCAGCGCCTGATGGACGCGCGCATCAACCTGTCGCGCGCCGGCACGCGGATGGTGCGCGGCGGCGCGGAGCCCGCGGATATCGTGCAGCACGCGCGCGAACAGCTCTCCGCCGCCGATCAATCGTTCGCGGCCTTCCTCAGCGCGGACAAAACGAGCGAGGAAAATAGCGCGCGCGCCGCCGCACTCGCCGAGCGCTACAAGAAGCTGCACGGGGCACTGACCGAGCTTGCGCAGTTTCTCGACTCGAACAATATCCAGGCGTTCCTCGACCAGCCGACCCAGTCGTTCCAAGATGCCTATCTGACCGAATCGAACAACTTCGCGCAATTCGCCAACACCGCGAGCCGCGCGTCGCTCGATTCGATCGATGCACGCATGGCGGCGTTTCGCATCGTCAGCGTGGTGATCCTGCTCATGCTGGTGGCGGGCACGATCGCGGTGTACGCGGGCCTGCGCCATGGCGTGGTCGCGCCGCTCGACGAGGCGGGGCGCCACTTTGAGCGCATCGCGCAAGGGCGCCTCGATCAGCCGATCGCTCCGCGCGGGACCAACGAAATCGGCCGCCTGTTCTCCGGACTCTCGACGATGCAGGCGAGTATCGCGCGCACCGTGCAAGCGGTGCGCGAATCGGCGGACTCCATCCATATCGGCGCCGACGAGATCGCGACCGGCAACGCCGATCTGTCGGCGCGCACCGAAAACCAGGCGGCGTCGCTCGAAGAAACCGCCTCGAGCATGGAAGAACTGACGGCGACCGTGCGTCAGAACGCCGATCACGCGCGCGAAGCGAACCAACTGGCCGGGACCGCGCTCGACGCAACGTCGCGCGGCAGCGACGTCGTCAACCAGGTGGTCGACAAGATGCGCGGCATCGCGCAAAGCTCGGACAAGATCGCGGAGATCATCTCGGTGATCGACGGCATCGCTTTCCAGACCAACATCCTCGCGCTGAACGCTGCGGTCGAGGCGGCGCGCGCGGGGGAGCAGGGCCGCGGCTTCGCGGTCGTCGCGGGGGAGGTGCGCGGGCTCGCGCAGCGCAGCGCGCAGTCGGCGAAAGAGATCAAGACGTTGATCAGCGAGTCGGTTGCGGAGATTCAGGGCGGCTCGACGCTCGTCGAGCGTGCCGGCGAAGCGATGAGCCACGTGTCCACGGCGATTTCGCGCGTCACGCAGATGATGGCGGAAATCAGCGCGTCGTCGCTCGAGCAGAGCACTGGCATCGAGCAGGTGAATCAGGCGGTGGTCCAGATGGACGAGATGACGCAACAGAACGCGGCGCTCGTCGAACAGGCCGCGGCGGCCGCCGCTTCGCTGCATCAGCAGACGGAGCAATTGAAGCGGGCCGTTTCCGTTTTCGAAATTTCTGAAACTGTGTTGCGCACGCAACAGCCCGGCGCAATGCCGACGCCAAATGCGCAATTCGGATTAGCTGGAGCGCATGCGGTTTAAAGCGGCAACGCTTAAAAAGAAGGCACTGAAAAAGAAAATGGCTCGCGAAAAGCGAGCCATTTTGCATTCGACGCAGGGGCCTTAAAAGGCGCCTATCGTGAAGTCCAAGTCTGGGGCAAAGTGCCCGGAGTACTTAGACCGGCTGGATGTTCGCAGCCTGCTTGCCCTTCGGGCCTTGCTTCACTTCGAACGACACTTTCTGGTTTTCCTGCAAGGACTTAAAGCCCGATGCCTGGATTTCCGAGAAGTGTGCGAACAGGTCTTCGCCGCCGTCGTCCGGCGTGATGAAACCAAAACCCTTTGCATCGTTAAACCACTTAACAGTACCTGTTGCCATTTTTGATCCAATAAATGTTGTGTGTTGCATTCGCGTTCGCTATTTCTCGACATGAGAACGAGCGCGAGGGGAGAGTTGTATCACGTCTTTATGACGGATGCCAATCAACCTGCATCCGGGAATTCCCCCGGGTCGAGCTTTTTTATCGACCGGACCGGCTCGGCGAGACTTTTCGGGGGCCAGGGTAAACCACTGGTACAGCCTTTGCTAGACCTGATACGGGCTGTCTGTGGCCGAAGCGCGCGGCTTTATCGAATCGTGCGACTCGCTAACGGCTTTCCGTTGTCGTCTCAGGTCGCTTAGGACGGCATGCCCGAGTCCGCCCTGTCCGGCAGCGCCGCATACGCGGTGGCCAGGTGATACGGCGTGGTCGAAGGCATCTCCGCGCGGACGATCTGGCCGTCCGCCGTCTTGCATTCGACCCAACCGCGCGGATGAAGAAAGCGTTGCTCGAAAAGTTCGATTTGGCGCGGCAGCCGCGCACGCACGGACGGGTCGTCGTGGCAAGCGAGCGCACGCAGATATTCCGTTTGCGCCCACATTCGCTGCGTTGCGTCCTTGACGTTGCCGGCTTCGTCCAGCGACGCGCATACACCGCCGCTGACCGGGTCCACGCCATGCTGTGCCGCGAAGGTAAAAGCGCGCCCGAGCGCTTCGGCGAGCCCGCTGCCGTCGAACAGCGCGCCTGCCTGCTGGACGAGCCAATACCATTCGAACTGGTGCCCCGGCTCGAGACGGTTGTCGCTCGCGCCGACCGGTAGTTCGGCGATGCAGCCGCTCGGCGCATGCACGAAGTGCCGCTCGATCGCGACGGCGAGTCGGCGCAACGCTGCGCCGAAGACGTTATCGCGCGTCGCTTCGCAGGCGGCGAGCCAAGCCTCGGTCAGGTGCATCAGCGGGTTTTGCAGCGGCGCGACCGTGACTTTCGAAAAGTCGACGCTCAGCGCGGCGTTGAACAGATCGCCATCGGCCGCGAAGTTCGACTGGATCAGCGCCGTCGTGTTGTGCACGAGCTTCAGCGCGTCGTGGTCGTCGGAGCGGCGCGCGTATTCCGCACACGCGAATACGACGAACGCGTGCGTGTAGAGGTCCTTGGTCGTGTCGAGCGGCACGCCCAGCGCGTCGACGCTATAGAACCATCCACCGTGGTCGGTGTCGTGAAAGGTGTGCGTCAGCGAATCGAACAGCACCCGCGCATGCTCGAGGTCGCCCGCCTGCGCGAACGTGAACAACTGCCGCGCGCACGCCATGGCCCGGTAGCGTTGCACGGGCGGCGGCTGATGATCGTCGGCGCCGAGCGCTTCGTACGGCAGCTTCAACGCGCTGTTGAAGCCGGGTCCGCGCCACATGGGCAGCACCACGGTCGCGAAATGCTCGCGCAGCGAACTCGCGGTGGTCGTCGTTGAAGCGGAGGGCAGGGTCGTGCTTGGCATGATCGGATGGGGTGGAGCGGTGTGTCGAAGCGGCGTTCGCGGCGGCGGTTGAAGTCGTGACTCAGAGCCGCGATTCGATCCCGCGACGGTGTGCGGCTTAGCATAAAGCAAACGCTTCTCGCTGACTCGAACATGTGAAACTCAAGACGCACGTCAGGCGCGGCCGACGCGGACGATGGGACCGTCTCCTGCATCATTCAAATACGGAGCAACAACAATGTTGGGCAACCTGGAACTCATCTCCCGCCTCGTGCTGGCCGCGGCGCTCGGCAGTGTGATCGGCTTCGAGCGCGAGCGGCTTTCATGGGCGGCGGGCTTGCGCACGCATATGCTGGTCTGCGTCGGCTCGACGCTCATCATGATCGTGTCGGCGTACGGTTTCGCCGAAGTGCTGAAGGACGAGCACGTCGTGCTCGATCCGTCGCGGATGGCCGCCCAGGTCGTATCCGGCATCGGTTTTCTGGGGGCGGGCTCGATCCTGCTACGGGGCGAAATCGTGCGCGGCCTCACGACCGCGGCGAGCCTGTGGTCGGTCGCGGCGGTCGGGCTTGCCGTGGGCGGCGGGCTGTACACGGCGTCGATCGCGGCCACCATCATCATTCTGATCATCCTCGCCGGCATCAAGCCGCTCGAGCGGCGCTTCATCACGGTCAAGCAGCGGCGTCAAGTGACGATGGTCATTGAGCGCGGCACGCTGACGTTTCACACGCTGCACGACGAACTCGGCGCCGCGAGTCCGCGCGTCAAGCAGTTCGTGATGCAGCAGAGCGACGACGTGCCCGAATGTGACGAGGTGATGATCACGCTGCATCGCGTGTCGAATCTCGAGTACGAGTCGATCTGCGCACGCTTGCGACAACTGCCCGGTGTCAAGCAGTTCCGTCAGGACGACACGTCTTCGTCGTGACAGGCGAAATCGTCGCAAATCGTTGGGCAATGGCTTCGGCGCGGGCGGACCGCCATGCGACAATGCGAACTCTAAAAATTCCAACGGCAACGACGAGCGGTGTCCGGCGCTTGCGTTTGCGGCGACGACCGCTTTTTTCTCCATGACAGATTCCGTAGCATCCCCGCAGTCCAGGCCCCGGCGCGCCGCTTCGAAGAAGCAGCGCGAGGGCGACGTCTCTACAGAAACTGAAAACAAGCTGGCGCGCGCGGCGCGCTCGGCACAGCGCCTCGCGCAACTGAGCGGTGTCTCGGGCGACGACAGCACGCTCGACATGTTCCCCGACGATCCCACCCGCGCGACGCTCGAAGCGATGAACATCGACGTCCGCCAAGGCACGCTGGACGGCTTCGAACTGCCCGAAGTGGTGCTCCAGGCGGTCGGCGCACTGGAGGACGGCGCGTCGCTCGACAAGGGGGCGCGCCGTGCACCGCGCGCGGTGAAGGTCGATGCGCCAACGCCGGTGCATGGGCAACTGAGCGGATTCGATGTCGAGCCGGCGACGCTGGCTGGTGGACACGCCAATGCGCGTGCGCGCGTGAGCGAGCCAGCTATGGAGGGCGCCATGAACGGCGCCAGCGCAACGGAACCGAAGCTCGAGGCAGCCGCCAACGACAAGCCCACGGCCCCCGCGCGCGATCAGTCGGCGCCGCTTACCTCCGCGATGGCGGCGGCGACCGTCGCGCGCAGCGTGACCGCATTGCGCGAGGCCGCCGAAGCAAATTCGGACGGCGCTGCGGCCGCGTCCGGCGGCAAGCTGCCGCAGCGTTTCGCCGCGACCTTCGCGAAAGCCACCACGGCTTCGCGTGGCGCGGCATCGGTTGCGACAGCGGCCAACGCCGGAGTCGCCGACAAGTTCACCGACAGCCCCTCTGTTCAAACGCGCGCGGCATCCACGACCCCAGCCGCGGCGGCAGCGGCAGCGGCATTGGCATCGGCAGAGCTCGCCAACGCGAAGCAGAACAACGGGTCTTCAGCCGCGGCATCCGCATTTCCTGACACCCACGCGTCATTCGCCGCGCCGCGCGAAGCGCGTCGTGCTGAAGCGGCCGCCGCGTTGCGGGCCGAACCGGAACTCGACCGCGCGCGGGCCACCGCGTTTGCGGATACCGTCGACGCGCTCTACGGCGTGATCGCGGATCAACGCCGCGCCGCAAGCGATCACTCGCGCCGCATGAAGTGGATGTTGTCGATCGTGGTCGCGGCGCTACTGGTCACGGTGGCGATTGGCGTCGCGCAGACCTACCTGCTAATGCGTCTGACGCGCGAGACGGCCGCGCAGCAGCAGCGCACGGACCAAATGATGCAGAACCAGCAGGCAGCGATGGTTAGTCTGCTCGATACGCACACGGCGATGGTCGCCGCGGCGGCCAACCCCGCGCCGGCACCGGCCGCGACCACGCCTGCCGCCGTTGCGCAAACAGTGCCGACACCGGGTCATGGCCGGCACGCCGGCCGCGTGCCGCAGGGACACAAGGTGAAAGCGTCCGGCCAACACTGACGGCTCCTCGCGCGCCAGCCACACGCCGCGGCACCGACGCGTCCGAGGGCGCTCAGCGCACCTTCCATCCACAGCACGGCGCGACCGGACCGGCTGCGATCGATCGGGATAGGTAGGCCGACGCGCAGCGGCAGTCTCCCGTCGACGACTCTCAGATGTGTTGCCCGCGCTGAGCCGCGATAAGAGGGACATGATCATGACGCAGCGCATCACGGCCGTCTCCTGCGGTTGTACGGCACCGTCCAAGAAAAATGCTGCATCGCACTAGTTTTTTGCTAGGGAAAACCCTATAATTTCAACCAAGGGAAAACCCTAGCAATGCAGTTACTAACCGGGAGTCGCCATGAGCTACATCTTTGCACTGTTCCAAAAGGTCAGCGACCTCTTTGCGTCGCCCCATCTGCCGCTGGATTCGGATTATTCGTATGCAGCGCGTAGCCGCGAAGCAAACCGTGTCCGCCGCGCACAAGCCACGCTGTTTGGCATCAAGTTGACCGACTGAGACCAGCCTCACCGTCCCGAGCGCGAAACGATGCGCCCGGGCCCGCGCTTCCATGCGCATCGGTCCCCTGAAGCCGCTGTTCGCAGATGCGAATCGCGGCTTTTTGTTTGTGGGCTGCCTGTACGGTCAGCGCGTCGCGTCGAGCTTACGTTCCGCTGACATTGTTGATACGGTCCCGTGCGCAATATTTCATAGCCGAAATGAATGTAACGGGTCCTGCATTCGGAAGACGGCAGCCGCACCGCGGGGCCGCGCTGCAACGCCTGCACAACGGGGCTCGAAAGCTAAAGCGGGCCTCATCATCCGTCCCCATCTATGAAATTCTCTCTTACAAGCCGTCACGTCTTCGCACGATGTGCGCCGCTAAAGTGGCTTTCAAGCGTACGGCGTCTCGTTGGGCCCGCGGCGAAGCGAATGGAATGGATTGGATCGCGAAGCTCGAACGACCACGGACGCGGCCTGGAATAAAACTTTGACGGGAGGGTTCATCATGAAAACCTTTAGCAACGCATCACGCTCGGTTATCGCAAGTCTGCTCGCTGGCGGCGCACTGCTCGCTGCCGGCAGCGCATTCGCCCAGGAGCGGGTCATCATCCAGAACGGGCCGGCGCCGGTCGTGTACGGTCAGCCGCATATGATGCCGGTGGGCTTGTCGGTCAACATCGGCTGGCATGGCGATCGTTACTGGGACGGCCATCGTTATTGGGCGCATGACGACTGGATGCGCCACCATCCGCACGACTACGATCCGCATCACCACGACGACCATCGTGGGCCCCAGCACCACGATTAATGCGTGACAGACGGCGCCGCGCACAGCGGCGTGAGTCGCGAGGCCGGTCTCTCCTTTGCGGGAAGACCGGCTTCGTCACGTCTGGGGCATGCGTTCCGGACGTGCGAGCCCCGATGTGCCCGCGTCGCGCGCTGCGCTATGCTTTTGAGCTTCATCGATGGCAACAGGAGCGGGCGTGGACGAGGCAGCGCAATACATCGCGATAGGCGTGGTAGGCACTGGACTAATGGGCGTCGGCATTGCGACGCAAGCTGCGTTGCATGGCTACCGGACGATCGTGCACGACATCGACCCGGCGCGGCTTGCGAGCGTCATGCCGAAAGCCGAAGCGGTGCTCGACGAGTTGATCGATGCGGGCCGCATCGATCAGGCGGCCAAACACGCGGCGCTTGCGCGCATCGAAACGCACGGGGAACTCGACGCGGTCGCTTCGGCGCATTTCGTGATCGAGGCCATTCCCGAAGTGCTCGAACTGAAGCATCGTCTGTATGCGACGCTGACCGGTCTGCTTGCCGACGACGCCATTCTCGCCAGCAACACCAGCAGCTTTCCGCCCGATCAGCTCGTCACGCCGCTGCGCGCAAAAGAGCGCTTCGTGATCGCGCATTTCTGGAACCCGCCGCATATGATCCCGCTCGTCGAAGTCGTGCCAGGCAGCGCGACCACGCCGGAAGCCACGCAGCGGACCGCCGCGCTGATGTCCTCGATCGGCATGGAGCCGGTGGTGCTCGCGAAGGCGATTCCGGGGTTCGTCGGTAACCGGTTGCAGTTCGCGGTGCTGCGTGAGGCGCTGAATATCGTGCGTTCCGGTGCGGCGACGCCCGAGGTCATCGATACGGTGATGAAGGCGTCGCTGGGACGCCGCTGGGGCATTGTCGGGCCGTTCGAGGGGGCGGATATGGGCGGGCTCGATACATTCGTCGATATCGCCACGCATCTGATGCCGCAACTCGCGAAGGACGAGGACGTGCTCGACCTGCTCCGCGACAAGGTCGCCGCGGGACGAGTCGGCGTGCGCAGCGGCGCCGGCTTTCACGAATGGGACGACGCCCGGCTCGAGCGCGTCAGGCAAGGGCGCAAGCGTGTGATCGGGCGCGGCTAGTGCGGTATAAGCAGTTCTGTAGATCTTTTTCGCCGCCCTTTTTCGCTGCTTTTTTCACCACCCGTCACCCGTCAATCAAACGTCAATCATCCGTCAACAGGACGCTACGTCATGTCCCATTACTTCTACGATCCCGCCGCCGGTCACGGTCTGCCGCACGATCCGTTCAAGGCGATCGTCGCGCCGCGGCTGATCGGCTGGATTTCGTCGCGCGATGCGCAAGGCACGCTCAATCTCGCGCCGTATAGTTTCTTCGGCGCGTTCGCGACGTTTCCGCCGATCATCGGTTTTTCGAGCGAGGGCCGCAAGGACAGCCTCGCGAACATCGAGGCGACCGGCGAATTCGTCTGGAATCTGTCGAGCCGGCCGCTCGCCGAGCAGATGAACCGTTCTTCGGCGCCGGTCGAATCGCACGTCGATGAATTCGAATTGGCCGGACTCACGCCCGCGCCGGGCCGCAACGTCGCGGTGCCCCACGTCGCCGAATCGCCGGCCGCGCTCGAATGCAAGCTGTTGAAGATCGTGCGTCTGAACGACCTCGACGGCAAGCCGATGGACAACTATCTGTCGCTCGGGCAGGTGGTCGGCGTGCATATCAACGACGCGTATCTGAAGGACGGCCTGTTCGACACCCAGGCCGCGCAGCCGATCATGCGCGCCGGTTATCGCGCCGACTATGCGCAGATTGGCGAGATGTTTCAGATGGTCAGGCCGAAGGCGTAAGCGTTGGGTCCGTGAGCGGCGGTTGGCGTGTCGGACGCGCTGGTCGGGTTCGCCGCATTCAGACCGCTTGCCGCACTAGCGCGCCCGATCTTCCGCGCGGCGCGTCGCGCCGCGCCACGTACGCAGCAGCAACGCATTAGTCACGACACTCACGCTCGAAAATGCCATGGCCGCGCCCGCGAGCATCGGATTCAGCAGACCGAACGCGGCGAGCGGAATGCCGATCAGGTTGTAGACGAACGCCCAGAACAGATTCTGCTGGATCTTCCGCCACGTTTTGCGTGAGATGTCGATCGCATCGGCGACGAGCGCCGGATCGCCGCGCATCAGCGTGACGCCCGCCGCGTGCATCGCGACGTCGCTACCGGTCGCCATCGCGATACCGATGTCGGCGGCGGCGAGCGCCGGCGCGTCGTTGATGCCGTCGCCCGCCATTGCGATGATGCCGGCGTGGCGGATCTTCAGGTCGCGAATTACACGGGCCTTGTCGTCGGGCAGCACTTCGGCGTGGAATTCGTCGATGCCGAGCGCGCGCGCGACGCTCGCCGCGCTGCCGCGGTTGTCGCCCGTGACGAGCACACTGCGGATGCCCAAGCGCGTAAGCCGTTCGATGGCCGCGCGCGCGGTGGGCTTGACCGTGTCGCCGAACGCGATCAGCGCAAGCGCTGCCGGTGCTTGCGGAGCGCGCGCCATCAGCCACGAAATCGAGTTGCCCGCTGCTTCGAGTTCTTGAGCGCGCGCCGCGAGCGACGCCGGCAGCGTGATACCGAGTTCATGCAGCCAGCGCGTGCTGCCGAGCGCGAGCGTGCGGCCGTCGACGTCGGCTTCGACGCCCCGTCCCGCTACCGCGCGGGAGGCGGTTGCATGCGGGGGCTCGGTTCGAGCGGCCGCGTCGGCACCCGCGACGGCGATCTCGTCGTGCGCGGCGCGCTGATACGCATCGACCACGGCCCGCGCCAACGGATGGTCGCTATGCCGCTGTACCGCGGCGGCGAGTGCAAGCGCGTCGTCGCGGCCGATGGCGCCGACCGGCTCGAAGGCTGTCACCGACGGCTGACCCAGCGTCAGCGTGCCGGTTTTGTCGAACGCGACGATCGACACCCGGTGCGCGATTTCCAGCGCTTCCGCGTCCTTGATCAGCACGCCGTGGCGCGCCGCGACACCGGTGCCGGCCATGATCGCCGCCGGCGTCGCGAGCCCGAGCGCGCATGGACAGGCGATTACCAGGACCGCGACCGCGTTCAGGATCGCGGTTTCGCCGCCGGCGCCGGCGATCAGCCAGCCGATCAGCGTGAGCGCGGCGATCGCCAGAATCGCCGGCACGAAAATTTCGCTGACCCGGTCGACGAGGCGCTGGATCGGCGCCTTCTCCGCCTGCGCGCTCTCGACCAGCCGGATGATGCGTGCGAGCGTCGTCTCCGCGCCAATCGCGGTGGTCGTCACCGTCAGCGCGCCTTCGCCGTTGATCGAGCCGGCCGTGACCGTATCGCCGGTCTGTTTCGGCACCGGCAGGCTTTCGCCGGTGATCAGCGATTCGTCGATATGCGTGCGGCCTTCGCGCACCGCGCCATCTACCGGCACCCGTTCACCCGGCCGCACGATCACGACGGTGCCGACCCGCACCTGCGCGAGCGGCACTTCGCGCTCGCCCGCGCTGTCGCGGATGCGCGCGCGCTCCGGGCGCAGCGCGTTGAGCGCGCGGATCGCGTCGGTGGTTTGGCGCTTTGCGCGTGCTTCCAGCCACTTGCCGAATCGCACCAGCGTGATAACGACCGCCGACGCCTCGAAGTACAGATGCATCGCGTCGCCAGGATGCGCGACGAGTTCATAGACGCTGATGCCGTACGCGGCCGACGTGCCGAGCGCGACCAGCAGGTCCATGTTGCCCGCGCCGGCGCGCACCGCGCGATAGGCGGCGCGATAGAAACGCGCGCCGAACGCGAACTGCACGATCGACGCGAGTACGAACTGCAGCCAAGGCGGCAGCATCGCGTGGATGCCGAACCATTCGGCGGCCATCGGCGTGACGAGCGGCAACGTCAGCAGCGCGGCGGCGACGACGATCGCGAGTTCGCGGCGAGCCTGCGCCTGTTTGCGATCGGCGGGGGTAGTTGGGGGCGCGTCGCTGGTGGTGCCGGACGCGCTTGCGTCGAGCGCGTCGGGCGGCGCTGGCGGCGCGATCGGCGCGGCTTCGTAGCCCGCTTTGCTGACGGCGGCGATCAGCGCATGGGCGTCCGCGGACTCAGCGGATGAATGAACAGTGGCGGTTTCGGTCGCAAGATTCACCGATGCCCGCGCAACGCCCGGCACTTTCGACAGCGCTTTTTCGACGCGCATCGCGCACGACGCACAAGTCATCCCGCCGATCGCGAGCTCCAATTCGGTTGTCCGCGGCGCTGCCACAGATGCTTCCGCCCGCGCCGCGACATCGATATCGGCACCAGCACCAGCACCAGCACCAGCACCAGCGACCAGCGCCGCTTCATACCCCGCCTTGCGCACCGCATCGGCAAGCTGCGCCGGTTCGACCGTGGCACCGCTTTCGACGCGAGCGCGCTCAGTCGCGAGATTCACCGACGCCCGGGCGACGCCAGGCACCTTCGACAGCGCTCTTTCGACCCGTGTGGCGCAGGCCGCGCAAGTCATCCCGTCGATGTCGAATTCGACGACGCGCGCAGGCGAGGAAGGGGAAGGGATGGCAGCGCCGGCGGGGCGCTGCGGATTGGCAAGTCCGGTCATGGCAGGCGAGGTTCATGGCGGCGTTGGGCCGCATCGTGAATCCAGTATTGACCTTCCCATCATGGGAAGGTCAAGGACCGATTATGCGGCCGAAGCGTCAAGCACGCCGGGAAGCCCCCGCCTTATAAAGCCCAGCTTCAAAACGCCGGCGGCGCATCCAGCATCGCCTGCCCGACCGCCTTCTGCTGATCGCTTTCACGCGCAAGCAGCGTTTCAGCTGCGCCGCGCCGGTCTGCGGCTTCCTTGTTCTGCCCCAGTTTCCATTTACCGACGAGCCGCGTCACCTCGATCTCGATACCGACGATTGCGCCGAGCATCTGCGAGATGAAGTCAGCGGGCGCGTCGCCCATCTTCCATGGCACCGCTTCACCCGATTCCATTTTGCGAGTCAGTCGCGCGACGAGCCCGCGCAGGAACGTTTCGTCGTCGTGCACCACGATCCTGCCATGTGCATGCACGACCATGTAGTTGTAGGTCGGCACCTGCTTGTGAGCCTCGTGCTTGCTCGGATACCAGCTCGGCGATATATAGGCAGCCGGTCCCTGGAAGATCACGAGCGCGTCGGGATGCGTGGCGGCTTCCTGCCAGACCGGATTGGCGCGGGCGACGTGCGCACGCAGCACGAGGCGCGCCGGGTCATGGCCGGCGGCGGCCGCGTCGCCTTGCGCGTTGACGAGTTGCGCTTCGAACGGCACGTGATTTGCATCGAGCCCGTGCGGACCGTTGGTGATCAGCGCGCCGAACGGCTGCTCGGCGATCAGACGGTGGAGAACCTCTGGACGGTTCTCTTCGAAATGGGTGGGCATATACATTGAAGCGCTCCCGTTACGGTCGACGAAACAGTGTGGGTGAATTGAAAATGAAAAGGATCGTTTGTGAACGATGGGGAGCTCAGCCGCGAGCCGCCGATGCCCGCACCGCAAGCACGCGTCTTGTACTTTTGCGCCGTTTGTGAACCGCGTGCGCGCTAGCGGGCGCATTTCCCTGCTTTGTGCTTGCCTGGTTAGCAAGGATACGATACAACGCGATGTTGTCGGAATCGCAATCCGCGGATTGGCAGCGCAGGGCTTCGGGAGGCCTCGCATTTGCCTGGCGTTGCGCACCGGCATCTCCTATAGGACTGCACGTTCCGCACTCTGAAGAATGATAAAAAATCGCCAAGCGCTCTTTTCGCTTCACCGGACCTGCGCGTCGTTCGCCGGTGTCGCATTTCTGGCCGGCTGCGCGTCGACCCCCTACGTCACACAACAAAGCACCGGCTGGATCAAGGATGAAGTCGCCGATTCCTACGTGTTCGGCTATCCGCTCGTGCTGATGAGCACCGCGCGCGATGCGGCGGTCGGCACCGACCTTGGCCAGGCTCCGTTCAACACGCTGCGTCACGCGCAGGCGCTGCCGCCGATCGGCGCAGCCAACCCGCCACAGCCGAGCCTCGATACGCTCGACTCGACCGGCTGGCTCGATCTCGGCGACGAACCGGTCATCCTGTCGCTGCCGGATTCGCATGGCCGTTATGTCGACGCCCGCGTGCTCGACATGTGGACCAACGTCGTGTGGTCGACCGGTCCGCAGTTCGTGACCGGCGCGAAAGGCCGGCGCGCGCAGACGATCGCGTTCGTCGGACCCGGCTGGCAGGGCGAGTTGCCGCAGGGCGTGAAACGCGTCGACGTGCCGACCCGCAACGCATGGATGAGCGTGCGCATCCAGTCGAACGCCGCGCGCGATCTGACGGCGGTGCGCAAGCTGCAACGCGCTATCCGTCTAGCTCCGCTGAGCGTCTATCAGGGTGACGCGGCGCCGGCCGTGCCGCCGCGTAGCAATCCAAACCTCATCGCGGGCGCCAACGGCACGCCGGGTCAACAGGTTGCCGCGCTCGACGCGAGCGCTTTCTTCAGCCGTCTCGCCGATGCGCTGCCTGACAATCCGCCGACACCGGCCGACCCGCATGCGCTGAAATTCCTGGCGGACCTCGGCGTCACGCCCGGCGATCCGGTCAAGCTGCCGAAGGCGACCGACGCGCTCGCGGCGGGTCTCGCGGACGGCCGCGAGCGCGTTGCCACACCGCCTTCGAATCTGCTGAGCGCGAACGGCTGGAACTGGTTTGGCGACGGCGTCGGCAGTTACGGTCCTGACTACGCGCTGCGTGCATACGCGGCGAGCACGCAGCTAGGCGTCGGCACCAAGGACGACGAAGTACGCGCAGTCGTCACGCAAGATAGCGACGGCAATACGCTGAACGGCGCGAACCGCTACGTGGTCCACTTCGCGGCGAACCAGTTGCCGCCGGTACGCGGTTTCTGGTCGATTACCGCATACACGAAGGATGGCGCGTTGAGCGACAACGCGCCGGCGCGGCTCGCGGTCGGCGATCGCAACGGCGCGCACCGCAATCGCGACGGTTCGCTCGACGTGGTCGTGTCGTCGACGCGCAGCAAGGGCGGCAACTGGTTGCCGGCGCCCCGCGCCGACATGCAACTGGTGCTGCGGCTATATGCGCCGAAGCCACAAGCAACCGACGGCAGCTGGCAGCCGCCGCCGGTCGTGCGGCAGTAACGTCGCAGTCTGGTGATCCGATGCGGCGCGCGAGCAAAGCGCGCGCCGTTAACAACCGCTAACACAAAAAAAAGCCGGCGCAACGCATCGACGAAAGCGCGTCAGCGACAAGACGCTAACGCGCGTCCAGCGCGTTCATCGACGCCTGTGTGCGGTCGCGCCGCGACCGAAAGCCGCCATCGAGATGCGCTGAAACCTCAGCGCGAACTTGAAACCGCGCCTGACATTACTGTTTCGTAGCGGATTCACGACTTATACTGCCGCTTGCAGGATTCATGTTTTCCGCGGCGGGCTTGCCGCCGCATTCATTCCCATCGAGCATGGCAAGCCTCAATAAAGCATCGTTATCTTCCTCCATGCAGACCGTCCGCGACGTCGCGCGGTCGCACCGTACCCGTCGCGTCCTGATAGGCCTGCTGATTTTCGTCGTCGTGTTCGGCCTGCTCGGCTTTTTCGCGGCGCCGCCGCTGATTCGCCACATCGCGAGCCAACAGTTGAGCAAGCAGCTCGACCGCCCGGCATCGATCGGCCGCATTGCGCTCAATCCCTATACGCTGAGATTCGAAGCCGATAACGTGCATATCGGCGAGCGCGGCGGCGCGGGGGATTTCATCGATATTTCGCGGCTCATCGTTCAACCGTCGTGGAGTTCGCTGTTTCGCGGTGCGCCGATCGTCGACGAAGTGCAGGTCGATTCGCCGCGCTTTCACATCGTTCGCTATGACGCGCAGCATTTCAATTTCACCGACCTGATCCAGAAGTTCGCAAACCAGCCGGCCAAACCGAACAGCAAGCCGACGCAGTTTTCCGTCTCCAATATTCGCGTCGAAAACGGCCAGATCACATTCGACGACCGGCTGCTCGGCACGAGCCATGTGATCGATCAATGGAAGCTCGGCATTCCGTTCATCGCGACGCTGCCGTCCAAAACCGATATCTTCGTCCAGCCGGTGCTGCGCGCGCGCATCGATGGCAATAGTGAACTCGCGATCGACGGCAAGACCAAGCCGTTCGCCGCGTCGCGCGAGTCGGAGGTGTCGCTGCGCTTCGACGCGCTCGACGTGCCGAAGCTGATTTCCTATGTGCCGGCCAAGCTGCCCCTGATCGTACAGTCGGGCAAGCTCTCTACCGACCTGAAGCTCAATTTCGCGGTGTCGAACGACACGCCGTCGCTGCGCGTTGCAGGCACCGTCGATATCAACGACGTCGACGTGCAGGATCAAAGCAAGGCGCCGTTCTTCGCGGCGCGCGCGGTGCACGTGGCGGCGTCGTCGCTGGAGCCGCTAAAGAGCGTCTATCACTTCGACGACATCCGCATCGATGCGCCGAGCGCGAGTCTCGCGCGCGACAAGGACGGCGTGCTCAGTGTCGAGAAGATGTTCGCGTCGGCTCCCGCCGGGCCCGCCGCGTCTGCAAAGGCATCCGCGTCCACTACCACGGCGGCGAGCGCGCCGGCCGCGGCATCCGGCGCAAGCGCCCAATCAGACGCGAAAACCGCCGCTGCGGAAAAAGCAGCGCCGCCATTCGACCTCGCGATCAAACGTTTCACACTCGACGACGGCACGCTGAACCTCCACGATGAAGCAGTGTCGCATCCGGTCGACGCCGGTCTGCAAAACCTCGCGGTTACGCTGACCGATTTTTCGACACTTGCGTCGGCACCCGCGCACTACACGCTGAACACCCATTTGAAGAACGACGCCGGCTCGCTTGCCGCTGACGGCACGGTTGGCCTTGCGGCCAAGACCGCGAGCGTGAAGCTCGATGTCAAATCGCTGAAGCTGCCGCAATGGCAGCCGTATCTCGACGCCGCGACGTCCGCGCAGGTGGTCGACGGCGCGCTGTCCGCAACCACGCATATCGACGCGAACTGGTCGAAGTCGCCTGCGGCGGTGACGGTCGCCGATAGCCAGCTTGGTTTGCAGTCGCTGAAGCTGGCCGCGCGCGGCGATAAAGCGCCCGTGATCTCGGTTGCTCAGGGCAACGTGCTGGTCAAGCAGGTCGACCTGGCGGCGCGCACGGCCGACGTAACGAGCGTCGACGCTACCGGGCTCGCGGTCGACGCCCAGCGCCTGAAGGACGGCAGCATCAATCTGAGTTCGCTGGCCGGCGCGCACCAGGAGGCGCAGCAGCGCACCGCGATCCATGCGGCGAAGAAAGCGCAGGCCGAAGGGCCCGCGTGGCACTACAAGATCGGCGCATTGACGCTGAAAGACGCGACCGCCAATTTCACGGATAACACGACGCCGCAGCCGGTCAAGCTGAGCATCACGCCGCTGCAACTGAAAGTGCAGCAGATCAGCGACGACCTCAGTCGTCCGCTGCCGGTCGATCTGCAAGCCACGCTGAACAAGAAGGGCACGCTGGATCTGAAAGGCGACGTGACCGCGACGCCGCTCAAGCTCGCGGTCAAGATCAACGCGAACCGGCTCGATGCGGCGGCGTTCGAGCCGTACTTCGGCAGCAAGCTGAATGCGGCGATCGCGAGCGCGCTGCTCAACGCGAACGGCGATCTCGCGGTGACGCAGGCGAAGTCGTTGAAGGCGAATTATCAGGGCGACGTTGCACTCGTCGACGTGCGTATGCTCGACAAGGCGACCTCCGACCCGTTCGCCGGCTGGGGCTCACTCGCGCTGTCGAACCTGAAGGCCGACTACGACGAGCACGGCACCGTGGTCGACGCGGGACGTGTCACGTTCTCCAAGTTCTATGGGCGCGTGCTGCTCGACGCGCAAGGCAAGCTGAATCTGAAGGACGTGGTCGCGCATGAAAACGCCGACGCCCCATCGCTCACGCGCGACAAGAGCGGCGCGAGGCCGGTCCCGCTGACGCCGCAGGCGGTCTCTGAAGCGGTGGCCGCGTCCGCGCCGGTGGCGGCCTCGGCTGTGCCCGGCAACGCGGCGGTACCGGCAACTGCGACGGCCACGGCGCCGCCGCAAAACCCGGTCAAGCTGCACTTCGGGCAACTGGTGCTGCAACAGGGCCGCGTCACTTATACCGACAACTTCGTCAAACCGAATTACACGGCGAATCTGGTCAACATTCAGGGCACTGTCGGTGCATTCGGCACGCAATCGACGACGCCCGCACCGGTCGACGTCGCCGCGAAGCTCGCCGCCAATGGTCCGTTGACGATCCGCGGCACCGTCAATCCGCTGATCGCGAAACCGGCGCTCGATCTGACCGCGTCCGCGCATGACATCGAGCTGACCAACCTCACCCCGTATTCGGCGAAATACGCCGGCTATCCGATCACCAAGGGCAAGCTCAACGTCGATCTGCATTACAAGCTCGACAACGACCAGCTGAACGCGAATAACCATCTGTTCATCGATCAGCTCACGTTCGGCGATCACGTCGACAACGACACAGCGACCAAACTGCCGGTCCGTCTGGCGATCTCGCTGCTGAAGAATTCGCGCGGCGAAATCGACGTGAATCTGCCGGTGTCGGGTTCGCTGTCGAACCCCGAGTTCAGCGTCGGCGGCCTGATCTGGCATGCGGTGCTCAACCTGATCGAAAAGGCGGTCACCGCGCCGTTCTCGCTGATCGCGAATGCGTTCGGCGGCAACGGCCAGGAACTCGGCTATGTCGAATTCGACGCGGGCTCGGCGAAGCTCACCGACGCCGACAAGCAGAAGCTCGATACGATCGTGAAGGCGCTCACCGACAAGCCGTCGATCCGCATGGACCTGATCGGCCGGGTCGATCCGAAGGTCGACGAACCGGCGCTGCGCACCCAGTACGTCGATCGGCTGGTCAAGCAGCAGAAGGTCAAGGACGTGGTGGGCAACGGCGAGAGCGTCGATCTGTCGCAGGTGACGGTCGATCCGAAGGATTACGACAAGTACCTGACCAAGGCCTACAAGTCCGCCGACTTCAAGAAGCCGCGCAACTTCATCGGCATGACCAAGGCGCTGCCCGACGACGACATGAAAGGCGCACTGGAAGCCAACGCACCGATCGACGAAGCCAGCCTGCGACAGCTTGCGCAGCAGCGCGCGCAAAGCGTGCAGCAGTATCTGGCCGGCAAGATCGACAGCAGCCGCGTGTTTATCGTCGCGCCGAAGCTGAATGCCGACGGCATCAAGGACAACGGCGCGACGACTCGGGTGGACTTTGGCTTGAAGTGAGCGAGGCGGCGCGAGTCTTCACGCCACCGCCCGTTCGAGCGCGGTGCGCTCGATGACCCGCGCGAGCGTATCGAACGCCGGGCCGATCTTCTCGTTCGGCACGCACGCATAACCGAGCAGCAGCCCGCGGCGAGGCTGCGCCGGGTCGCTGTAATAGCTGGTGAGCGGACGCACGATCACGCCGGCATCGTAGGCGGCGGCCGTCACCGCGCGATCGTCCGAGTAGTCGGGCAGGCCGAGCACGAGGTGCAGACCGGCTTCGTCGCCCATTACCGGCAGCTCGCTGCCAAAGCGCGCGTTGATGGCATCGATCAGAATCTGCCGCCGCTCGCCGTATAACGCGCGCATGCGGCGCACGTGCGACGTCAGGTGGCCATCCATGATGAAGTCGGTCATCACCGCCTGCTGCATCAACTGACCCTCGCGGTAGAGCTCCGCGACACCCGTCCTGAACGTATCCACCAGGTGCTCCGGCGCGATCATGTAGCCGATCCTCAGGCCCGGAAACAGCATCTTGCCGAGACTGCCCACGTAGATCACCCGGCCCGCTTCGTCGAGTCCTTGCAGCGACGCGAGCGGGCGGCTGCCGTAGCGGAATTCGCTGTCGTAGTCGTCCTCGATGATCCAGACGTTGTGCTGGCGCGCATATTCGAGCAGCGTGCGGCGGCGCGCGAGGCTCATCACCATACCGAGCGGATACTGGTGCGACGGCGTGACCAGCGCGAGCCGCGGCGGCTGTTGCAGGTCTTCGTCGCGCGGGTCGAGGCCTTCGCTGTCGACCGGCACCGGCGCGAGCGTCACGCCCGACGACTGCAGTACGCTGCGCAGCCCCCAATAGCACGGTTCCTCGACCCATGCGCGGTCGCCGACATCGGTCAGCAAACGCACCGCGAGATCGATCGACTGATGGATGCCGGTCGTGATGATGATCTGATCCGGCGTGCAAGTCACCGAACGCGCGACGCGCAGGTAATCTGACAGCGCGCGCCGCAGTGGCCGGTAGCCGCCGCCGGGCGCGTAGGTGAGCAGATCGGGATTGGCTTCCTTCCACAGCCGCGCCTGCAGCCGGCTCCACGTGCGCGCCGGGAACTCCGAGACGTCGGGCACGCCCGGCATAAACGCGCCCCATTGCTTCGCTGACACCCCCGCCTGAGCGATCAGGCGGCGCCCGCGGGCGGACAGGTCGCATCGGTCCACCGGTGCTGGCTGCGGGTTATCACTGACGGACTGGCTTGCCGGCTCCGGCGCCGCCGCCGTGGGCCTGGGGCGCCCATTCACGGTGGCGGCATCCGGGCGGGTATCGGCGACATAAGTGCCGCTACCGGTGGTCGAGATCACGTACCCTTCAGCTGTCAGTTGGTCGTACACATGCAGCACCGTATTGCGCGCGATGCCGAGGTCTTCGGCAAGCGTGCGCGAACTCGGCAGCTTGGTGCCTGGCGGCAGTTGACCAGTCAGAATGGCCTGCTGCGCGAGCCTTAGGGTTTGCCGGTAGAGCGGTTCGGCGGCGCTGCGATCGAGCCGCGTGGCGAGCCAGTCCGACAGGATCACAGTATCCAAGTGGTTCTATCCGGAATAATGAAATGGTTCCATATTGTAGAACCGTGACGGTCTATAGTGAGCCACGCGATCGATGCAATTTCGCCCGCCACGGCCGTGAGACAGAGGGAGACCCAGCGATGAAAACCGATGACGTGATCGTCAGCTTTCGAGGCGTGCGCAAGACCTACGACGGCGAAACACTGGTCGTCAAACAGCTCGATCTCGATATCTACCAGGGCGAATTCCTGACGCTGCTCGGGCCGTCCGGCTCCGGCAAAACCACCTGTCTGATGATGCTGGCGGGCTTCGAATTCCCGACCGGCGGCGAGATCTGGCTCGACGGTCAGCTGCTCAACAACGTGCCGCCGCACAAGCGCAACATCGGCATGGTGTTTCAGAACTACGCGCTGTTCCCGCATCTGACGGTCGAACAGAACGTCGCGTATCCGTTGACCGTGCGCAAGCTTCCCGCCGACGAACGCGCGCAGCGCGTGAACAACGCGCTAAAGATGGTGCGCATGGAAAGCTTCGCGAAGCGTTATCCGGCGCAACTTTCCGGCGGCCAGCAACAGCGCATCGCGCTTGCGCGGGCGCTCGTGTTCGAGCCGAAGCTCGTGCTGATGGACGAGCCGCTCGGCGCGCTCGATAAACAGCTGCGCGAGCACATGCAGTACGAACTCAAATCACTGCACGAAAAGCTCGGCGTCACCTTCGTCTACGTCACGCACGACCAGGGCGAGGCGCTGACGATGTCCGACCGCGTCGCGGTATTCGACAAGGGCATCGTGCAGCAGCTCGACACCGTGGACAGACTGTACGAGTCGCCGTGCAACGAGTTCGTCGCGAACTTCATCGGCGACAGCAACCGGCTGCGCGGCACGATCGCGAACGTGGACGGCGACTACTGCGAAGTCCATCTGAGCGACGGCACGCGTGTGACCGGCCGCAATATCGGCGGCGCGCGCGCGGGCTCGCCGGCGGTCGCGTGTATCCGCCCGGAGCGGATGAAGCTCGCGAACGGCGTCGCGCGGGCGGGCGCGAATGCGCTCGCCGGCGAGGCGCGCGGGCTCATCTATTTCGGCGATCACGTGCGCATGCGCTGCGGCGTGCGGCAGCAGGACGAGTGCTTCGTCAAGGTGCCGCTCGGCACCGATGCGCTCGCTACGTTCGCGCCCGGCGCACCGGTCGCGTTGGAGTTCGCACCCGAGCATTTGCGCGTCTTCGCAGGGGCTTGACGCAGGCAGGGCAGTGAAGCGCCGCACAGGGGAGACGTCGGCGCGGTAGTTCAGCAGCATTACAAAGCCGGCAACGGGCGGTACGTCATGAACCGCATCGTCCCCGGCGCTACATACATCGCGACATCAGACATCACCCAAGGAGAGCCACACCATGAACAAGATCGGGAAAACGCGCTGCGCCATCGCCGTTGCTGCTGCCACGCTCGCGCTGGGCGCCGCGCAGGTCTACGCGAGTGAAATAACGGTCGTCAATTTCGGCGGCGCGAATGGCGACGCGCAAAAGGCTGCCTTCAATCGGCCGTTCGAATCGTCTACCGGCAACAAGGTAACGGCCGTCGAATACAACGGCGAGCAGGCCAAAGTGAAGGCGATGGTCGAGGCGAAGCACGTGAACTGGGACGTGGTGGAGGTCGAATCTGGCGACATCGGCCGTGGCTGCGACGAAGGGCTGTACGAGAAACTCGACTGGTCGAAGATCGGCAAGAAGTCGGATCTGATTCCCGAAGCGCCGCAAACGTGCGGCGTCGGTTTCTTCGTGTGGTCGACGGCCCTCGCGTATGACGGCGACAAGCTGAAAACCGCGCCGACCGGCTGGGCCGATTTCTGGGACACGAAGAAATTCCCCGGCAAGCGCGCGATGCGCAAGGGCGCGCGCTACAACCTCGAATTCGCGCTGATGGCCGACGGCGTGCCGCCGAAGGATGTCTACAAGGTGCTGGCCACCAAGCAAGGTCAGGACCGCGCGTTCAAGAAGCTCGACGAGCTGAAGCCGAATATCCAGTGGTGGGAAGCAGGCGCGCAGCCGCCGCAGTTTCTGGTGGCGGGCGACGTCGTGATGTCGACCGCGTATAACGGGCGCATCGACGCCGCGCAGCGCGAGGGCAAGAACCTGAAGGTCGTGTGGAACGGCAGCATCTACGACTTGGACTATTGGGCGATTCCGAAGGGCTCGCCGAACAAGGCGGTCGCCGAGCAGTACATCGCCTATTCGCTGACATCGAAGCCGCAGCAGGAGTACGCACACCACATCGCGTACGGTCCGGTGAACGTGGTGGCAATCAAGTCGCTCGATGCGAAGACGCTGGCCGATTTGCCGAACTCGCCGGCGAATGGCAAGAACGCGGTGCTGCAGAACCTGTCGTTCTGGACGGATCACGGCGATGAGCTGGAGCAGCGCTTTGCGTCGTGGGCGTCGAGGTGATTCGAGTCGGGGCCTGTGGAGTCTGCCAATAGGCTCATAGGCGTCTGGTGACAGCGCGCGGCTTCGCGATCACGCGGGCCGCGCAGTATCGAGGAACACCACCGTGACTACGATAACGATCGCCGCCGATCCAACACCGGAATCAACCGGCCGGCTCAAGCGCGAACTGAAGGCCGCCGAGGCGAAAAAGCGCGCGACGGCGCTGCTGCTGGTCGCGCCACTCGCGATTTTCCTGCTGCTCATTTTCGTCGTGCCGATCGGCGCGCTGCTTAGCCGCGCCGCGCAGAATCCCGAGGTCGCCAATGCGCTGCCGCATACATTGCGTGCGCTAAACGGCTGGGATCGCAAGACGCCGCCGTCCGACGACGCGTTCGTCGCGCTCGCCACCGACCTCACCGCGATCGCCGACAGCGACGGCATGGGCGCGCTCGGGCGGCGCCTGAACGTCGAGATTCCGGGCTACCGGTCGCTGGTCGCGAAGTCCGCGCGCGCGATGCCGTTCGCTGACGACAACAACCAGCCGCTGCATCTGTCGCCGCACGACACCCGCGCGAAATTTGTCGAACTCGACGAGCGCTGGAACGACCTCGCTTACTGGCAGGCGATCGCGAAAAATTCGGGGACGCTGTCGCCGTTCTATCTGCTGGCCGCGCTCGATCACAAGCAGGACGCGTTCGGCCGCATCGTGCCGACCGATCCTGAGCAACAGATCTATCTGAAGGTATTCAGCCGCACGTTCGTGATCGGCGCGGCCGTCACGCTGTTCGCGCTGCTGCTCGGCTATCCGCTCGCGTACTGGATTTCGACGCTGTCCGAGCGCCGCGCGAATCTGGTGATGATTCTTGTGTTGATTCCGTTCTGGACATCGATCCTCGTGCGGGTGGCCGCGTGGATCGTGATTCTGCAAAGCGAGGGACTCGTGAACAAGGCACTAATCGCGAGCGGCTTGCTGCATGATCCGCTGGCGCTGCTGTTCAACCGCACCGGCGTCTATATCTCGATGACGCATATCCTGCTGCCGTTCATGATCCTGCCGCTCTATAGCGTGATGAAGTCGATCCCGCCTACGTATCAGCGCGCGGCGATTTCGCTCGGCAGCCATCCATTCGCCGCATTCTGGCGCGTGTACGTGCCGCAGACGTATCCCGGCGTCGGCGCGGGTGCGTTGCTCGTGTTCATCCTCGCGATCGGCTACTACATCACGCCCGCACTGCTGGGCGGACCGAACGACCAGATGGTCAGCTACTACGTTGCCTATTTCACCAACGTGACGATCAACTGGGGGATGGCGTGCGCGCTCGGCGGGCTGCTGCTGGCGGCGACGCTCGTGCTGTACGTAATCTACGGACGCTTTACGCGTTCTTCGCTGAGCCTCGGTTGAGCGGCTGAAACGAACCGAACCGGACGGAGCATACCGCGATGAAACTTGCCAGGCCCCTGTTCGCACCGCATACGTCGCTGGGCGAGCGCGTGTGGTATTTCGCGTTGCGCGCGCTGGTCGTGCTGACGCTGCTGTATCTGATCCTGCCGGTGCTCGCGATCGTGCCGCTGTCGTTTTCGTCGAGCACGTTTCTCGTGTATCCGATTCCGGGGTGGTCGTTGCGGTGGTATCAGAACCTTGTCGCATCCGATGAATGGCGGATGGCTGCGAAAAACAGTTTTATCGTTGCGCCATCGGCGACGGTGGTCGCGACCGTGCTCGGCACGCTTGCGGCGATTGGGCTGACCAAGGCGAATTTTCGCGGCAAGGGTCTGCTGATGGCGGTGCTGATTTCACCGATGATCGTGCCGGTCGTGGTGATCGGTGTCGGCATGTATCTGTTTTTCGCGCCGCTTGGGCTTGCGAATACGTATATCGGGTTGATTCTCGCGCATGCGTCGCTCGGGGTGCCGTTTGTTGTGACGACGGTCGCGGCTACGTTGCAGGGCTTTAATTACAACCTCGTGCGCGCGAGCCTGTCGCTTGGGGCGGATCCGGTGAAGACGTTTTTTCGCATCACTTTGCCGGTGATTGCGCCGGGGGTGATCTCGGGTGCGCTGTTTGCGTTTGCGACTTCGTTTGATGAAGTTGTGGTTACGCTGTTTCTTGCGGG
>NZ_DASXHN010000458.1:0-4521 GCF_036488505.1 Paraburkholderia sp.
CGCGTTGCTGGTGCTGAAAAACACCGGTTCGATCAAGTCGAAATCGCCTTCCTGCTGCATGCGTTGCATCAGGACGCTGCCGACCATGCCGCGCCAACCTACGAGACCTACGTTCATGACTTCAAACCCTTCGAATTGGACACTTCCCCGCATCTTTGCCCGCAGTGACCGCGCGGGGAAGATGGGCGGGCACGACGGACGATCAGCGCTTCGTGATCGTTTTCGGGGTAATCGCTTTGATGAGCGTTGTGGCGATGATGGCGAACTCGATCACACGGGCCGTTGTGCCGTGCTGTTTGGAAATCGAGGAGATTTGGGAGATCTGAGCCATCGCGACAATATACACGAAAACCGCAATCGAGCCAGGGCGATTGCCCCAGCTGGCCATACCTGAGCGGGTTACACGCGAATTGGCCCACTTCCGGCCAATTCGCGCTTTATGACCTTTCAAAAAGCCGCTCTAAATCCGTTCGAAGACGAGATAAATGCCTCCATCTCCGAGTGCTTACCACCTGAACGCGCGATGTCCGCGCGCCCTAAATCAGCCTTTTACAACGCGGCCACGACGGCATCGCCCATCGCCACGGTGCCGACCTGCTTGCAACCCGGCGTGAGAATGTCGCCAGTGCGATAACCCTGCTCGAGCACCTTCTTCACCGCGGTTTCAATCCGATCGGCCTGCTCGACCTTGTTCAGCGAATAGCGCAACATCATCGCGGCGGAGAGAATCGTAGCGAGCGGATTGGCCACGCCCTTGCCGGCGATATCGGGTGCGGAGCCGTGCGACGGCTCGTACAAGCCCTTGTTGTTCTTGTCGAGCGACGCCGACGGCAGCATGCCGATCGAGCCGGTCAGCATGGCCGCCTCGTCGGACAGGATGTCGCCGAACATGTTGCCGGTCACGATCACGTCGAACGACTTCGGCGCCTTCACGAGTTGCATTGCCGCGTTGTCGACGTACATATGCGACAGCTCGACATCCGGATATTCTTTCGACACGTCGATCATCACGTCCTTCCAGAACTGCGACGTTTCGAGCACATTGGCTTTGTCGACCGACGTCAGCTTCCTCTCGCGCTTTTGCGCCGCCTGGAAGGCGACGTGCGCAATGCGACGCACTTCCGGCTCCGAATAGCGCATGGTGTCGAAGCCTTCCTTTTCGCCCGCAAACAGGCCATCGGGTGACGTACGCACACCGCGCGGCGCGCCGAAATAGATGTCCCCGTTCAGTTCGCGCACGATCAGGATGTCGAGACCCGAAACGATCTCTTCCTTCAGCGAAGACGCGCCCGTGAGTTGCGGATAGCAAATCGCCGGACGGAAGTTCGCGAACAGTTCGAGATGCTTGCGCAGGCCGAGAATCGCCTGCTCCGGGCGCAATGCGCGTTCGAGCTTGTCGTATTTCCAGTCGCCGACCGCCCCGAACAGGATCGCGTCGGCCTGCTTCGCGAGCGCGAGCGTCGAATCAGGCAGCGGGTGGCCCTTCGCCTCGTAGCCCGCGCCGCCCACCGGCGCTTCTTCGAGTTCGAATTTCTCGCCCAGCACGTTCAGGACCTTGACGGCCTCCTTGACGATTTCGGGACCGATGCCGTCGCCCGGCAACACTGCGATCTTCATGCGAATTCCTTGATGATTTTTTCGAGACTTTTAAGCGCAAACCGGCGCGCACACGCGCGAACCCCGCGTAGTCAGCGCTTTAACCGACGATGCGATGATTGAGCCACGGCTGCTTCGCCAAACGCTCCGCTTCGTACTGACGAATCTTGTCCGCGTGACGCAGCGTGAGCCCGATATCGTCGAAACCGTTCAGCAGGCAGTACTTGCGGAATGCCGCGACTTCGAATGGATATTCGGTGCTGCCGTCCGCCGTGCGCACGACTTGCACTTCGAGGTCGATGGTCAGCTGAAAACCGTTGAATGCGTAGGTTTCGTTGAACAGATGATCGACCTGCTGTTCGGTCAGCACGATCGGCAGCACGCCGTTCTTGAAGCAGTTGTTGTAGAAAATGTCGGCGAAGCTCGGCGCGATCAGCGCGCGAAAGCCGTATTGCTGCAGCGCCCAAGGCGCGTGCTCGCGCGAGCTGCCGCAACCAAAGTTCTTGCGCGCGAGCAACACTGAAGCGCCCTGATAACGCGGCTGATTCAGCACGAAATCCGGGTTCAGCGGCCGTTTCGAATTGTCCTGCCCCGGCTCGCCGTGGTCGAGATAACGCCATTCGTCGAACGCATTCGGACCGAAACCGGTGCGCTTGATCGACTTCAGGAATTGCTTCGGAATGATCGCGTCCGTGTCGACGTTCTCGCGATCGAGCGGCGCCACGACGCCGGTGTGTACGATGAATTTATCCATGACGCTTGCGCCTGTTCAAGACCGGGCGATGCGAGTGGCGGCCGAAAAGCTCGCGCCGCATCGCCGGCAAAAATCAAAAACCGCCTGTTAGATAACCTGTCGCTCAGCGACGCGATTCAGGTTCTTCACCCGCGATTTACCCAAGCCTGCGAATATCGACGAAATGGCCTTCGATCGCCGCGGCCGCGGCCATCGCGGGGCTCACCAGGTGGGTACGGCCACCGGCGCCCTGACGACCTTCGAAATTACGATTCGACGTGGACGCGCAACGCTCGCCCGGTTCGAGCCGGTCGGCATTCATCGCGAGGCACATCGAGCACCCCGGCTCGCGCCATTCGAAGCCGGCGTCGGTAAAGACCTTGTCGAGGCCTTCGCGCTCCGCTTGCGCCTTGACGAGACCCGAACCCGGCACGACCATCGCCAGACGGATGTTCGACGCGACGCGACGGCCGAGCTTCTTCACCACATAAGCCGCGGCGCGAATGTCTTCGATACGCGCGTTGGTGCACGATCCGATGAAAATCTTGTCCGGCTTGATCGACTCGATCGGCGCATTCGGCTCGAGCGCCATGTATTTGAGCGCGCGTTCTATCGCGTCGCGCTTGACCGGATCTTTCTCGCGCTCGGGATCCGGCACACGGCCGTCTACCGGCATGACCATTTCAGGCGATGTACCCCACGTGACCTGCGGCACGATGTCCGCGGCGTTCAGTTCGACCACGCGATCGAAATGCGCGCCTTCGTCGGACTTGAACTGCTTCCAGTACTCGACCGCGTGATCCCACTCGACGCCCTCCGGCGAGAACGGACGGCCCTTCAGGTACTCGATCGTGGTGTCGTCGACGGCGACCATGCCGGCGCGCGCGCCGGCTTCGATCGCCATGTTGCAGACGGTCATGCGGCCTTCCATCGACAGCGCGCGAATCGTCGAGCCGCCGAATTCGATCGCATAGCCGGTGCCGCCGGCCGTGCCGATCTTGCCGATGATCGCGAGCACGATGTCCTTCGCGGTGCAGCCGCGCGGCAGTTGGCCCTCGACCTTCACTAGCATGTTCTTGCTTTTCTTCTGCAACAGCGTTTGCGTGGCCAGCACATGCTCGACTTCCGACGTGCCGATGCCGTGCGCGAGCGCGCCGAACGCGCCATGCGTGGACGTGTGCGAGTCGCCGCAGACGATCGTCATGCCCGGCAGCGTGGCGCCCTGCTCCGGCCCGATGATGTGGACGATGCCCTGGCGCAGGTCGTTCATCTTGAATTGGGTGATGCCGTAGGCGTCGCAGTTGCTGTCGAGCGTGTCGACCTGCAGCTTCGAGACCGGATCGGCGATGCCGTGGCTGCGATCGGTGGTCGGCACGTTATGGTCGGACACCGCCAGGTTTGCGCTGATGCGCCACACCGGACGTTGCGCGAGCTTCAGGCCTTCGAACGCCTGCGGACTGGTCACTTCATGCAGCAGGTGACGGTCGATGTAGAGAATCGTGGTGCCGTCGTCTTCCGTGTGGATCACGTGTGTGTTCCACAATTTGTCGTAGAGAGTCTGTGCCATGGTATGCGGGGTAGTAGTGACTGCGCGCTGAGTGTGTCGATCGATTATGCCACGCAGCGCCGCGCCGCGGGCTTCTCAAATGCGCGAAAAACCGATAAAAAACAGTAGGTTGGGTGGTAGTGGCGATACCTGTATGGGTGTTACCCGGCAACTGCGGCGATCGCCTGAAAGTGCCCGTAACGATCAGTTTTCGCCGGTACGCTCGCCGGCCTCACATCGATTCTCTAGCGCTGTCGTTGTATGGCCATGGCTTTGTCGGATCATTTCATCCCGCCGGTTCCAGACTGAGTATTGGAAGGTCGCGCTCGTGCGTGCGCGACGGCGCCATGCGTAGCTGCGCAACAATGGCTGCGACAACAATGCAAAACGCCCCAGCGTTGACCCGCTGGGGCGTTTTTCACTCAGATGCAGCAGTGGCTTCGCGGCGAACACCTGCTACGAGCCACGCGAATCAAACACGCTTAGCGCTGTTGAATCGGCTTCGCTTCACGCAGCGTTGCGCCGATATACAGCTGACGCGGACGGCCGATCTTCTGCTCCGGATCGGCGATCATTTCGTTCCACTGCGCGATCCAGCCGACCGTGCGTGCCATCGCAAAGATACAGGTGAACATCGACGTCGGGA
>NZ_DASXHN010000460.1:0-2681 GCF_036488505.1 Paraburkholderia sp.
CCGTCTTCGATGTCGATGTTGACACCCTTCAGAACCGGCACCCCGTTCGGGTAGGTCTTGTACACGTCACGGATGGAAAGGCTTGCCATGCTGTGAATCCTCTTCTCTGGTACTGCTTGAAAACGTCTTGTCGGGTGACGGCGGTGCGGGTTCAGCTCATTGACCCGCTCACTCGCGCACCGCCGCGCTCACGGGAGGCTCGCCCCCGCCATCTGCTGATCAAGCGTGTTAGCCCTTCACCGCGCCCGCGGTCAGGCCGCGCACGAAGTAACGTCCGGCGATGATGTAGACCAGCAGCGTCGGCAACGCCGCGATGATCGCGCCGGCCATATCCACGTTGTATTCCTTCACGCCGGTCGAGGTGTTCACCAGGTTGTTCAGCGCCACTGTGATTGGCATCGAATCGACGCCGGAAAACACGATACCGAACAGGAAGTCGTTCCAGATCTGCGTGAATTGCCAGATCAGGCACACCATGAAGATCGGCAGCGACACCGGCAGCAGAATCTTCGTGAAGATCGTAAAGAAACCCGCGCCGTCGATGCGCGCGGCCTTCACGAGTTCAGCCGGAATGCTCACGTAGAAGTTGCGGAAGAACATCGTGGTGAACGCGATACCGTAGATCACGTGCACCAGCACCAGACCGCTCGTCGTGTTCGACAGACCGAGCATGCCCTCGAAGCGCGCCATCGGCAGCAGGATCGCCTGAAACGGAATGAAGCAGCCAACCAGCAGCATCGTGAAGATCGGATCGGCGCCGCGAAAGCGCCAGTGCGTGAGCACATAGCCGTTGAACGCGCCGATGATCGACGAGATCAGCACCGCCGGGATCACCATGCGCACCGAGTTCATGAAGAACGGCTGCATGCCGTCGCAGCGCACGCCGGTACAAGCGCCGCTCCAGGCCTTCAGCCACGGCGCGAAGCTCCAGTGGGTCGGCGGCGTCAGCAGGTTGCCGGCGCGCAGCTGGTCGATGTCCTTGAACGACGTGGACAGCATCACGTACAGCGGAAACAGGAAATACAGGGCGAACAGGATCAGGGCCGCGTAAATGACGGCACGGCTGATCGTCATCTTAGGCTGCATTGCGCGTGCTCCTCGATTCCAGATACATCAGCGGCACGAGCACGGCCACGACCGTGGCGAGCATCATGATCGACGATGCGGCGCCGACGCCGAGCTGCCCGCGATTAAACGAGAACGTGTACATGAAAATGGCCGGCAGCGACGACGACGTGCCCGGGCCGCCCGCGGTCAGCGCGACCACGAGGTCGAACGTCTTGATGGTGATGTGGCAAAGAATCAGCAGCTCGGAGAAGAACACCGGCCGCATGCTCGGAATCACGATCTTGCGGTAGATGGTCGGCAGGTTAGCGCCGTCCATCTGCGCGGCCTTGAAGATCTCACCGTCGACACCGCGCAGACCCGCAAGGAAGAGCGCCATGACGAAGCCGGTGGATTGCCACACCGCCGCGATCACGACGCAGAAAATCGCCTTGTCGGGGTCGCCGAGCCAGCTGAACGAGAAGCTCGTCCAGCCCCAGTCGTGGAACACCTTTTCGAGGCCGACGCTCGGCGTCATGATCCATTGCCACGCCGTACCCGTCACGATGAACGACAGCGCCATCGGGTACAGGAACACGGCGCGCAGCGCGCCTTCGTTGCGGATCTGCTGATCGAGCAGGATCGCGAGGAACAGGCCGAGGCCGATACAGATACCGATAAACGGAATGCCGAACCAACCGAGGTTGGCAGCCGACGTCCAGAACACATCGTTATCGAACAGTTCGCGATAACGGTCGAGACCGACAAATTCATAACGAGGCATCAGCCGCGAATTCGACAGCGACAGATAGCCGGTGATTGCGATAAAGCCATACACGAAGATCAGGCTGATCACGACGCTGGGTGCGAGCACCAGCTTCGGAATCCAGCTATCGGCAAGGGCCGCCATGGGCGACGCGCGGCGGGCGACGGTAGCCGTTTTCCCGTTTCCGCTGATAGAAGCAGTCACTACTCGACTCCTGCTGAAACTGTACCGCCGGGGCGCTCGCTCACGAAAGACGCGAGACCGGAACGGCATAGGTGTGACTCGATGAAACCAGGGGTGAAGTGTCTCGCCCTAAGTAACGCAACGGCTGCAAGCATTCCGAAGAACGCGCCCGGCGCCCCCGCAGGGAACGACCAGGCGCACTACTTCGCTTGACGCTACTTACTTGGTTTTCGCAGCCTTCGCGAGCGCGGCAACCGCGGTCTTCGAATCCTGCTGCGAGTTCATGAACTTCGTGACCACGTCCGAGATCGCGCCGGCTGCTGCATCCGGTTGCGCCATGCCGTGTGCCAGCGAAGGCACATAGCCGCCCGACTTGATCGCCACCTGTTCATCCGCGTACGACTTCTTCGCGCAGTCGTCGAACTTGGCCATCGACACGCCCAGACGAACCGGGATCGAACCCTTGTTCAGGCTGAACTGTTCCTGGAATTCCGGCGACATGATCGTCTTGGCCAATGCCAATTGACCTGGCGTTGCAGTCTTCTCGCCCTTCTGCTGGAAGAACACGAACGAGTCGACGTTGAACGTGTAAGCCTTTTCCGTGCCCGGCACAGCGGCGCAGACATAGTCCACACCCGACTTCTTGCCGGCGTTGGCGAACTCGCCCTTCGCCCAGTCGCCCATGAAC
>NZ_DASXHN010000461.1:0-3282 GCF_036488505.1 Paraburkholderia sp.
TTTGTGCACCGTGATGTTGCGCTCGACGTTCTCGATCACCACGATCGCATCGTCCACCACGATACCGATTGCGAGCACCATGCCGAATAGCGTCAGCATGTTGATCGAAAAGCCGAGCGGCAGCATGAACATGCAGGTGCCCACGATCGACACCGGCACCGCGATCACCGGAATCAGCGTAGCGCGCAGGCTTTGCAGGAACACGAACACCACGATCACGACCAGAACCAATGCTTCGAAGAACGTGTGGATCACATCGGAGATCGACGCGCGGGTGAATTCGGTGGTGTCCATCGCGATCTGATAGTCGAGCCCTTCGGGGAACGACTTCTTCAGCTCGGCGAGCGTCGCGCGCACCTGCTTGGCCACTTCGAGCGCGTTCGCGCCCGGCTGCTGATAGACGGCCATCACGGTCGCCGGTTTGCCCTGAAAGCGGCTGCGTATCGAGTAATCTTTTTGCCCGAGTTCGGTGCGCCCGATGTCTTTCAGCCGGACGATCGCCGCCCCGCCGCTCGCCGCGCGCACGATGATGTTGTCGAACTGCGACGGCTCGGCGAGCCGCCCGGTCGTCGTGACCGCGAACGACTGCTGGACCGATTTGCCGGTCGGCGACTGGCCGATGCTGCCCACCGCGAACTGCTGGTTCTGGTTCGCCACCACGTTCTGCACATCGGCGGCCGTCACGCCGAGTTGCGCCATCCGGTCCGGTTTCAGCCAGATTCGCATCGCGTAGTCGGGGGTGCCGAAAATGCTCGACTGGTTCGCGCCCGGAATCCGCTTGATCGCATCGAGCACGTAGATGTTCGCGAAGTTCGCGATATAGACCGAATCGTAGCGTTCGGTCGGCGAATAGATCGCGATCACCATCATGAACGCCGACGACTTCTTCTGCACCTGGATGCCCTGCGCCTGCACCGATTGCGGCAGCTGCGGCAGCGCCAGATTGACGCGGTTCTGCACGTCGACCTGGGCGAGCTCCGGGTTCGTGCCGATATTGAAGTACACGTTGATCGTCAGGTTGCCGGTCGATGAACTCGACGAGTTCATATAGATCATGTTGTCCGCGCCGTTCACCTGTTGCTCGATCGGCGCGGCGACGTTGTTCGCGACGACCTCCGCGTTGGCGCCCGGATAGGTCGCCGAGATCGTGATTTGCGGCGGCGTGATGTCCGGGTACTGCGCGACCGGCAGCGAGAACATCGCCAGTGCGCCGCCGAGCGTGATCACGATCGAGATGACCGATGCGAAGATCGGGCGATCGATGCAGTAGCGCGAGATGTTCATGTCGGCCGCCCGTTCATTCGGCTTTGCCGCCGCCCGGCGTTTTCGCCGGTTCCGTGGGCTCCGCCGGCTGCGCGGCGAGCGCGGCCGATGCGCCCCCGCCCTCGCGTGCCGGCGCGGCCGACGCCGTCGCTTGCCCGCCCGCCGGCAGCGACTTGAGTATCTTCAACTGCGCATCGGCGGTGACCCGCAACGCACCGTCGACGACGATGCGCTCACCGGCCTTCAGCCCATCGGACACGAACCACTGCTCCGCGCGCCAGTCGCCGACTTCGATCACCCGTTGATGCGCCTTCTGCTGATCGTCGACGACCCACACGAAATGGCTTTTCGAACCCTGCAACACCGCGCGCTGCGGCACCAGCGTCGCGTTCGGCCGGATCGCGCCGGACACGCGCGCCCGCACGAACTGGCCCGGCCGCAATACGCCTTTCGGATTGGCGAACACCGCGCGCACGAGGAAGGTGCCCGTCTCGGTGTTGAACGCCGGATTCGCAAAGTCGATATGGCCCTGGTCCGCGAACGTCGTGCCGTCGGCGAGAACCAGATGGACGATGAAATCGTTATGCGCGGGAAACTTGAGTCGCCCGGCGGCGATCTGGTCGCGGTACCTGAGCATCTCGTTCTCGGAGATGCTGAAGTTCACCCACATCGGATCGAGCTGGTACACGTAGGTCAGCAAACCATTGGAGGTGGCCGTCACATAGCTGCCGTCCTGCTGGCGCGCGAAACTGGACAGGCCCGTGAGCGGCGACTTGATCGTCGTATAGCCGAGGTTGAGCAGCGCGGTATCCACTTCCCCTTTCGCGGCGATCACCGCGGCCGCGCTCTGCTTCTCGTTGCCCACCGCGTCGTCGAGATCCTTCTTGCTCAGCGCGTTCTGCGCGGCGAGCGGCTCCACGCGCGCGAGATTGGACTTCGCGACTTCGTGCCGCGCCTGTTGCTGCGCGAGTTGCCCTTTGGCGGTCTGCAGCGCGGCCTCGAACGGCTTCTGGTCCATCTGGAACATCGTTTGTCCGGTCTTGACCATCTGCCCTTCGACGTACACGCGCTTGTCAAGAAAGCCGTCCACGCGCGAGCGTATCTCGACCTCGCGCGAACTCTGGGTTTGCGCGGTGAATTCGAAATCGACCGGGGTGTCCTGCTGCGTGACGGTCATCACGGTCACTTCAGGCTCCGCGGCCTTCGGCGGCGGCGGCGCCTTCTTGCACGACGCCAGCAGCGCGATCGCCGCGATCGCCAGCAGCAGCGTTCGTGCGCCAGCTCGCATGCGCCGCGCGCGCGAAGCCCGGCGACCCGGCCGCGACGCGACGCCGGTGCGGTGCGCATCCGGCTGCGCCAACGGCAAACACACAAGGACGGTATTCATCGCATGCTCCGTCTGATCACACGGCCTTGCAGTTGCCGAACAGCACGAACGCGTCGTTCCTGTTCATGATCGACAACGTCATGTCACCGTCCGTCGAATCGACGACAAGGGTCCATCCATAGCCCATCTCGGTGCCGCTCGCGACGACCTGATCCGGACTTTTGTCGAGAATCGCCATCGGCGTCGTGCGCTCGGGTCCGATCACGACGCGTTTGTCGAAGTCGAGGGTCAAGAATTTCGGGGCGCCCATATCGGCCGGCAGGTAACGCGTGCACGTGATGCCAGGATCGCATGCGTGCGCATCGATGGTCGCGCAGATCAACGGCTTGCTGCCGTCGAAGTCGGCCGCCGACGTATCGGATGCGACGACGCCCAGAAAGATCGCGAGGAAGACTGCTGCTGTTTTCATCGTGCGCTCCTGCCTGTTCTTGCACGCCGCCGCGCCGCGCCACGAATGGCGCGCGCGAAGGCATCCCTGCGCATTGCGTGGCGCGACCGCGCGGCACGGCCGGTCATCTGTTCGACGCGTAGACAGAGTTCAGTTTGGTGGCGAGATGCAGGCGAAACAATCGGACCTTGGTCTCATATCGCAGCAAGTGAGCGGTGCAAATGAACGATAGGGATCAGCGGTA
>NZ_DASXHN010000522.1:0-16779 GCF_036488505.1 Paraburkholderia sp.
TTCGGCCAGCGAGCATTGCACCGCCAGCGCGAGGCTTTCCATCGCTTCGATGATCGGCGTTTCGGTTTCCTCCGCGCTGATCAGGAATGTATGTTCCGGCTTGGCCGCCGCTATCTGCTGGGCCGACGAAATCGGCAGCACACCGAGCGTATCGATACCGACGACCGCTTCGAGCCGCTTCGGATCGCGGATCCGGCCCGCGCCGAGCGCTTTGACCTGCACAGCGATGAAGCCGAACAGCCCGCCTGCCGCACCGCCCAGCAGCAGCGCGAGGATCGCATTCGGACGGCTCGGCTTTTCCGCTACCTCCGCGTAGTCGACGATCGACGCGTTACCGCCACTGCTTGCGGTCGCAATCTGCAGCTGTTGCGCGTTGTTCATCAAGCCGATATATAGCTGGTTCTCGACTTCGACCTCACGCGAGAGCCGCAGCAATTCCTGCTGCAAGCCGGGCAACTGACCGATGCGCTCGGACAGCTTATGCGATGCGGCGTCCAGTTCCTTGAGCTTTCCCAGCACGGCATCGAGAGGCGGCTGGCCGAGCTGGTACTTGGAGCGCAGCTCCTGGTAAGTCAGGTTAGTGTCCAGCTTGGCCTTTTCGATCGCCGCGGACTGGTCCAGCAAGCCCTTGATTTCGCCGCCGACATCGATGCTGCCTTCACGCAGCCGAAACGCGTTGAGCGCGTCTTCCGCTTTTTGCAGCCGCGCGCGCACCGTCGGGATCTGCGAGTTCAGGAAGGTCAGACTGCGTTCGGAGTCCTGGGCGCGGCGGGTATCGTTGCTCTTCAGATACGCGTTGGCAATCGCGTTGACGAGGCGTGCGGCATAGAACGGGCTGCTGTCGCTGTATTCGACCTCGAAGACGCCCGATTCCCGCTTGGTCTCGGCGACATTCAGCTTCCTGATGATGAGGTCGACCGTGGCCTGCGTCTCATGGCGCACGAGGCTGAATTCGGTGCCCGGGCGCGCGCTCACCGACGCCAGCAGAAGCCGGTAATCGCCCGAGACGGCGAGTTCGCCGACCTTGCCCTTCAACACCTCGTTACCGGTGCGGTCCAACAGCGTCCATTGGCCGTCGCCTTCGTACATGAGCGTGTGCGGCTTGCCTTTCTGGGTCGCGGGAACATCGAATGAGCCGATCTTCAGGTTTTCACCGCCCCATGCCCAATGCGTCAGGCCGAACGGCGCGCTGGCGAGTCCATCTGGATCGCGCGGCAGCACCGTCCCGAGCCAGCGGCCCACCAACGGGAATGTGTTCTTGACCGTGACGCTCGTCTGCGCAGCCGCCGCTTCGACGGCCTGCGTGACGACAGTCCGTGAACGCGCGACGTCGATCTCGCCGAGAATCGGCGAGCCATTCACATCCAAAGCGCGCGACACGGTGGACAAGGAGCCCAACGCACTGCTCTTTTTGTCCTCGATCTGAATTAATGCGTTCGCCGAATACATCGGCGAGGCCAACAACACATACGCGCATCCAAGCAGAAGTCCCGACAAAAGCACGCTCAAAAACAGATAGCGATAATTGAGAACGTTTTCCAGCACGTCGAACACTGAGAATGTCGACACATCCTGAACAATAGCGGGGCTTGGCCCGTGACCGACATCGTTGCGCATATGCAAACTCCGATTATTGAAAACGCTCTTCTGGCGTCGGGCGGCGACCGCGTGGCGGCGCTCGCGACACCAGGGCTTGCGTGTCTATGCGTCCGGAAGATAAAGCTGACGGTAAAGAAACCCTATTGGATTGGAATGCCAACGCCCCCGAATAACTCATAGAATGCAGACTTTCTAGCCACACTATCGGTTATGACCACAGTCAAATGGATACTGCCCGCGTTAACCCTCTGTTTCAGTGCGCTACCCCTCACTGCAAAAGGTGAAGCTCCGGTTCGTAATCTGGCGCCTCCTAATACATCGGCAAGTCATACCTTTGCGGCCACACGAAACGGTAATCTTGGCGGGTCGACCTCGGTTTCCGATGTCAATATCCATACGCTGCTTTACCCGGGGCATACGACCAAGGTGCTCGCGCATTATTTGCCGTGGTGGTTCGCTCCCCAATCGCGCGGCGTCACGGTCGGCTATCGGTCGGACGATCCGGCGCAGGCGTTCCGCACGTTCAAGGACATGCAGGCGCGCGGTATCGATGGCGTGATCGTCGACTGGTACGGTGAGCACGATGCGAATGGCCAGCCCGAGCCCATCGATGTCGCGTGGCGCAAATCGATGCCGGAACTGGCGAAATTCCCCGCTATGTCGTTTTCGATCATGGTCGACGCCGGGACTTACAACTTCAATCATTGCAAGGGCTGCGACGTCACCCAAACGGTCCTTTCCCAACTCGACTATCTGTCGCGCAGCTACTTTTCCTCCCCGCAATACCTGAGGTACGACGGCCATCCCGTGGTGTACGAATTCGGCCTCGACTGGTCCGGCAAGGTCGACTGGTCGCGCATTCAGGCGGCGCACCCGGAGATATCGTGGGTTCACATCCATAAACAGGGCTTCGATCGGGACGACAGCGCAGGCGCTTTCGTGTGGATCGCCCCCGGCTTCGCGGCCCGCAAGACCGGCGTCGCGGACCTGGCCGAGCTAAAGGAGTTCTATCGATACGCGCGCACGGAGCCGACCAAAATCGCCACCGGCGGCGTTTTCAAGGGCTTCGACGATCTACTGGCCGCCTGGGCGAAACCGAACCAGAAGCACTACATGCCGCAAGCTTGCGGCGATACCTGGCTGCAGACCTTCGATCTGATCAACCAGAACTACAGCGCAACCCGCCAGTTGCCGTTCGTCCAGCTGATCACCTGGAACGACTACGAGGAAGGCACGGCGCTCGAATCCGGGATCGACAACTGCGCGACGCTGCAGGCGCATCCGTCCGGCAACACGCTCGCCGTCAAACTGTCACACGCCGAGACAGTCGATCACCTCGAGCTGTATCAGTCGTTGCCCGAAGGCGAATATCGGCTGATCAACCGCTACCCGCCGGCGAGCGCCGCGATCACGCTACCGGCAGGCGTTGCGGGCAGGCTCTATCTGAAGGCGGTCGGCAAACCATTCTTCAAGAACGTCGTGTCTGCACCGATCACGGTCGAGCGGCCGAAATGACTTCGTTCGCGGCGTCGGGCTGGCGCCGCGGCTCGCGCGACGGGTCCTGCCCGAACCAGTCGAGTAGTTCCGGCAGCCCGTCGATGCGCGTGCCGAGCGACGCGCTCAACTCCAGCTCGTACTCACCTGCCGGTGCCAGCAGAAAGCGGTGCGCGACGCCGGCTCGCGCCGCGGCGTGCAGATCGGACGGCTTGTCGCCGACCATCAGCGAGCTTTCCATGTCCAGATCGAAGTCCACGCGCGCCTGTTCCAACATCCCCGGCTGCGGCTTGCGGCAAGCGCAGGCCTGCCGGTACGCGCCCAGCCCGAACTCCGGATGGTGCGGGCAGTAATAGACCCGGTCGATTCGCGCGTGCCTGGCCTCGAATTCGCCGAGCATCCAGGCGGTGAACGCCTGGAACTGATCGACCGTGAAATAGCCGCGCCCGATGCCCGCCTGGTTCGTGACGAGAACCACCAGATAGCCAGCGTGATTCGCCGCTCTCACAAGTTCGAAAATGTCTTCGTTGAACACGCATTCGTGCGACGTGTGCAAATAGCCGATATCGACATTGACGACGCCGTCGCGATCGAGAAATAGCGCTTTACGAGTCATGGGCGGATTGTTCACACATCAGCGGCACCACCTGCTGGGCGCGCGCGTAGTCCGACGGAATACCGATATCGATGAATTCGGTGATGTCCGGAAAGACCCGTATGTCGAGAGAGTCCACGTGGCGGCGCAGGAAATCGTCTTCAAACGAAAAGCGTTTGGGCAAGTCGAATTCGAGCAGGCGCGCTGCATCCAGCGCATAGACGCCGGCATTGATGAAACCCGGCGCCGGCACGGGCCGCTTTTCTTCGAACGCGATCAGGCGCTTCGAGCCGGCATCGAATTCGAGCGTTCCATACCGTGACGCATCGGGCACGCTGGTGGCCGCGATCGCAAGCTCCGCACCCGCCGCGTCGAAAAAGCCGGCGAAACCGCACAAATCCAGATTCGTAATCGTGTCGCCGTTCATCACGATCATCCGCGGTGCACCATAGCTGCGCAGCGCATGCACGATCGCGCCGCCGGTACCGAGCGGCTCATCTTCTTCGATCACAGTCACGGATAGCGCGAGCGATTGCCGTTGCAGCCAGCCGATGATTTCGCCGCATCCATAGCCTAGCGACAGCACGACGTCCGTCACCCGCTGCTGCTCCAGCCAACGCAGCATCCATGCGAGAAACGGCTGACCACCGACACTCGCCATCGCTTTCGGAAGACCGTCGCCGAGGACCGGCCGCAATCGCGTGCCGAGACCGCCCGCCAGGATCAGGCATGGAAGCATCCTGCTCATGATCCGAAGATGTTCTGTTCGACGATACCGCAGACGATATGGCCGCAGACCAGATGGCCTTCCTGAATCTTCGGCGTGGACGTCGACGGAATCTCGATACACAGATCGGTCAGCGCACGCATTCTGGCCGCGCCCTCTTCATGGCTGCCCGTGAAACCTACCGTGAACATATCGCGTTCCTTGGCCACCTCGAGCGCGCGCAGAATGTTCGGCGAGCGGCCCGACGTCGAGTACGCCCAGAACACATCTCCGGGGCGGCCAACGGCTTCGATCTGCCGCGCGAACAGCTTTTCATAGCCGTAGTCATTGCCGATCGCGGTCATCACCGACGTATCGACGGTCAGCGCAAACGCCGCGAGTCCCGGCCGATCGAAATTGAAGCGGCTGACGAATTCACCCGCAATATGCTGCGCGTCTGCCGCACTGCCGCCGTTGCCGGCGAGCAAGATCTTCTTGCCCTGGCCTAGCCGCGTCGTGATCTCCTGGGCCAGCGCTTCGACCTGCTTGATCACGTGCGGACTCCTGGCCAGCGCGCTCAGAACCTCAACGGTCTTCTCGATTTCATCGATGACGGAAATGCTCACGATATTCTCCATGATTGGGCACCGTTCTCGGTGAACGTGCAGGACATGACCTGACCATCGCGGCTGCCAAGCGCGCGTGTCACGGCCGGGCGATCGATCGGGTCGACGAAGAACATCATGAAGCCCCCGCCTCCGGCGCCCGACACCTTGCCGGCTTTCGCGCCGGCGTTAGTGGCGATCCGCCACAACTCGTCGATCGACGGATTGGAAATACCTTTGGCCATGCGTTTTTTCGCTTCCCACGAATCGCTCATCGACGCGGCAATGCCAGCGAAATCGGCACGCAACACGGCCTCCTTCATTCTGGTCGCCTCGGCCTTGACCTCGTGAAGAGCGGCAAGCGGATCGGTCTGGTTTTCGACCACGTTGTTGCTTTGCTCCTTGATGATCTTGGCCGATTCACGCGACACGCCGGTATAAAACAGCACCAGCGACGCTTCCAGCTCGGCCTTCGTATCCTGTTTGATCCGCAGCGGATTGACGATGACCTTGTCGCCATAAAACTCCATGAAGTTCAGGCCGCCGAAGGTTGCCGCGTACTGGTCCTGCTTGCCGCCCGCGAGCGCAAGATCGATCCGCTCGATGTCGTGAGCGAGTTTCGCGACATCGTATTCGCCGAGCGGCAGCGACAGCAGCTCGCAAAACGCCTGCACGAGCGCAACCACCACGGTCGACGAAGAACCCAGTCCGGATCCCGGAGGCGCCTCGGAATGGGTCGTAATCGAGACAGCCAGCGGATGTCCGCCATTGAATTGCCTGACGATCCGGTTGTAGACGCCGACATGCAGGCCGAGCCCATTGATAGGCGGGAGTTCCGGCGAGATCTCCCCGGTCCAGCGTACCTGTGTGTCCGCAGCGGTCAGCTCGATCTTCGCGTCGTCGCGCGGCACGATCGACGCGTAGGCAAACCTGTCGATCGTCACGTTGAGCGTCAGTCCGCCAAAACGGTCCGAATAAGGCGATACGTCGGTTCCACCTCCAGCCAGTCCAAGCCGTAGGGGCGCGCGGGAGCGGGCGATAAAGTGCGTCATGATTTATCCTTCCTCGGCAATAGAGCGGCTATGTGAAACCGCCTGGTTCGTACCGACCGGATCGGGCGTGCGACTACGCTGCTGCCATCCGGCAGCACCGCACCGATGCGCTGCCGGTCTCGCAGCGCACAGCGTTTTCGTTACGAAAGCCCGACCCTGTGATCAGTTTTTCAACCTTTTGCTTCCATCAAAGGTTCGGCTTTCGCGTGCTGTCCGACCAGGAACTCGCGCACCCGCTCGCAGATGAACGTGATGTCATCGCGCATCAATGCGGGATAGCTCGGCAAGTTGATGCCTCGGCTCGCGATTTCGTCGGCCACCGGGAAATGCTGGCCGGGCGCCGCGTACATCGGCATTTGATGAACCGGATAGAAGAGCGGACGGGTTTCGATACCGTCGCGTTGCAGCGCGGCGCGCAATGCGTCACGGTCGCCAGCGTCATCGACGAGTATCGAGACCATCCAGTAGCTGTGCAGCGCGCGCGGATTGACGGCATGCACCTGCACCGGCAGCCCGGCTAGAGCCTGCCGATACCATTCGGCGATTTGCTGCTTTTTCGCGATCAGATCGTCGATGGATTCCATCTGCGCGCAGCCAATCGCCGCGGCGATATTCGTCATCCGATAGTTGAAGGCGATCGCGTCATGCCAGTATTCGCGCTCGCTACTCACACCCTGGCTTCTCAGGTGCCGGATCTTGCGGTCGAGCTCGGCGTTGCTGGTGACCACCATGCCGCCTTCGCCCGTCGTAATCGTCTTGTTGCCGAAAAAGCTGAAGCAGCCGACATCGCCGATCGTGCCGACATGGGCGCCGTCAAAACGGGTGCCGATTGCTTCGGCGCAGTCTTCGATTACATATAGCGAGTGTTTTTTCGCCAGCGCCATCACCGCGTCCATATCGGTCGCCTGCCCATACAGATGCACGACCATGATGGCTTTGGTTTTGCTGGTGATCTTGCGCTCGGCGTCCGCGATGTCCATCTGCCAGTACGCCGGTTCGCTGTCGACGAAAACCACATCGGCGCCGGTGTACTTCACCGCATTCGCGGACGCAATATAGGTCAAGGTCGGAACCAGAACCTCGTCGCCGGGGCCAATGCCCAACGCGGCCAGCGCGACGTGCAGCGCGACCGTGCCATTGCTGACCGTAATCGCGTGCTGCGCACCGAGCCACGATCCAAACGATTCCTCGAACTGGCTCACGTACTTGCCCTTCGAAGAAATCCATGTCGAGTCCAGACAGTCCATCACGAGAGCTTTCTCGCGACCATTGAGGTACGGAGCGTAGACCGGATATTTGAGGTTCATAGTTGTTTCCTATGATCAACCGCTAAAAGCAACGATTGGAAAAATGCTGAGCGGCCGGCTGTTCGCCGTTATCACCGCTCACTGTCAACGCTCGCCGTCCCTTCGCTGCGGACTTCGAGTGCCGCCCCTGTCCTTACGGACTTAAGTTATTGTTGTTGCCCCTGCGCTAGCGGATTGGAAGATCAGTCGCGAGTGCATGCTCGAACGTGGCATGCGACTGCACCGATCGGTCAACCTTATGCAGAAGTTCTTTAATGCTTCGTCTCGCTCCATCTCCATGACACCGGAGCCGAATCAGCACGAGTGCGATGCATGCATCGGGTCACTACCGAGCGCTACGCATTGCGAGCGCCCGTGCTGTGCCGTTGGTAGGTAGATTAAGGTTCGTTCTCCGCGCGATCCGTGCGCTGCACAACACAACATCTGTTACTGCCGCGGCGCTGATCGGCGCGCGGATGAAACGACGGCCGTGCGGGTCAAATGCGGGATGGCCGGACACGGCCGGTCTTCTTAGCGAAATTCCGACAATGCGTGGCGTGAGCCTGATTGCCTTGGTATCCGGATGACGCCTGGACGCAGAAGGGTGGGCTCAGCGGGATGTGGGGGTTCATCGCTGCCGTCGAGCGAATGGGCAGACATATCACGTCAGGCAGCGGGCACTGCGTGACAGAGCGAGAGATCGGGTTTGCGCCGAGGGTGGAGAGCGACGTACCTGGCGGATTGGCGCGCGGAACTCTACAGACCGGCGACGTTCCTCACGCCGCCGGAGCTTTTGTCGGCAACGCGGACACGAGCCAGTATCTGCGAGCGCTTTACATTCGAGCAGGTGTGCAACGCGCCGCTCGAGCAAACAACAGCTGCCCGTTCAACGCGATGCAAAAGGTACGCTGCGCTCGCCGGCCGAAAACCGATGGCAAAAGCAACGTGATGATGAAGAACACGATTCCAAGCTAGCCGCCGGCGCGCGATGCAACCGGCAGCCACGCTGACTTACCGACCCGGCCGCGAAGCGCTAAGCCGGCAGCGCCGACTCTTCCAGCCGGAACACGGCGATCGCCTCTTTCAGAACGATGGCCTGCTCTTCGAGCGATTTCGCGGCGGCCGCCGCCTGCTCGACGAGCGCCGCGTTGTGCTGCGTGACCTCGTCGATCTGCGACACTGCTTTGTTGACCTGCTCGATGCCATCACTTTGTTCGAGCGCCGATGCTTCGATCTCGCTCATGACGCCGGTCACGCGCTCGACCGCTTTCATCGCTTCCTGAATCGTCTTTTGCGCATCGGACACGAGAGACGCACCCTGCTCGACCTTGGCCGCCGATTCGCCGATCAACTCCTTGATCTCTTTCGCCGCGGAGCCCGAACGCTGCGCGAGGCTGCGCACTTCCGAAGCCACCACCGCGAAGCCGCGCCCCTGCTCGCCAGCGCGCGCCGCTTCGACCGCCGCGTTCAACGCGAGAATATTGGTCTGAAACGCGATCCCCTCGATCATGCCGATGATCTCCGTCACCTTGCGCGACGACTCGCTGATGCCGTCCATCGTTTCGGTGACACGCGAGACCACCGTGCCGCCGCGCGTGACCGTATCGAGCGCGCCGTGCGCAAGGCGGTTGGCCTGCTTCGCGTTGTCGGCGTTCTGCTTCACGGTCGCCGACAGTTGTTCCATGCTCGCGGCGGTCTGTTGCAGCGCGGCCGCCTGCTGCTCGGTACGCGCCGACAGATCGGCATTGCCCGCCGCGATCTCATTTGCGCCTTGCGTGATCGCGCTCGTGCTGCCGCGCACCTTCGCGACGGTTTCGACCAGACCGTCGCGCATCCGCGTCAGCGCGCCCAGCAACTGGCCCATTTCGTTGCGCGAGCGGACCTTGATCGCGACGCTCAGGTCGCCGGCCGCCATCCGCTCGAAGTGCTGGACCGTCGCGTTGACCGGCTTGATCAGCGCGGCCGACAACGCGACGCGCGCCGCCACGCCGATCGCCAGCGAGATCACCGCGATCGCGCCGAACAGCAGCGTCGCGAGCTGGAAACGTCGCGCACCGGTTGCGGCCTGTTCGCCCCGGCTATCGATCTGCGCGTTTTCGAGCGCGTCGATCCCCTTCGAGTAGGCTGAATAAAGGCTGTTCGCGGTGTCGCCCTGCAGGTTGCGGAACGTGTTGAAGTCGTACTCGGCGAGCGCCTTGAATTCCGGTTCCAGCGCGTTGTCGACCAGCGCCGCGCGCGCCTGCGCGACGTTCTGCGCGAGCTTGCGCTCGGCGTCGTTCTCGAACGGCCCCGCCATGTAATTGTGGAAGTCGTTGTTCGAGTCGGCCAGCACCTTGTGCGCGGCCGGCAGCATGCCGTCGGTCTGTTTGCCGACGCTGAACAGCGTCTGGAAAGTACCCAACGCGAGCTGCACCTGCAGGAGCTTCTCCGAACTCGCCTTCAGATGCGACAGCGCAACGGCGCTATGCTGGGTGTCGTTCAGGCTGTCGTTGGCGAGCTTCAGCGCGCCGTAACCGACCGCGATCACCGTCAGAAGGAAGGCGACGAATACGCTGACGACCAGCGTCAGCCCGCCACGAATTGTGATGTTGTTTAGCATTGGATCTCCGGTACGTCGTGCTCTGGCCGCGGCGACACTGGGTTGGCCGCCGCGCGCGCGAACCGCTCGCCGCCGATCGCCGAGCACCGGCAATCGCGGCTCGTTTCGGCGGCTTTATTCGGCGGCTCGTTCAGCGGACCGCATCACGGATCGCATGAATGAACGCCGAGCGGTTGTTGCGCGCGACTTACACCTCGCCGCATCCTGGTTTACGGCCGTCGCGAGCGTGCGCCGCATAGGGGAAATCCATAGGAAGCCAGCACTGGCGCGGCTTTGCGGCTGGTTTTCGCATCACTATCTGGGATATTCTCAGCCGCGCGTGAAAGCTTCGCTCACCGGCCGCGCGCCGGTCGCGATGCGTTTCGTTTGTATAATTCCGCGTCTTCGCTCAGGCCCACTTTCATGCTCAGTTTTGCGCTCGGCTTTCTGGTTTCTCTGCTGATCACGCTGTTGATCGTGCGCTACGCGCATCTGCATGAAGAGTTCTCGACCGATACCGATCTGGCCGGCGTGCAGAAATTCCACGCGCACCCGGTGCCGCGCATCGGCGGGGCCGGGATTCTGATCGGGGTGATCGTCTCCGCGGTGCAATTGCATCGCGCGTATCCCGCTGTGTCGGGCAGCATTCTCGGGCTGATCGCGTGTGGGATGCCGGCCTTCGGCTCGGGCCTCGTCGAGGATCTGACCAAGCGCGTGTCGCCGCTCGCACGCCTGATCTGCACGATGGCCGCCGCCGCGCTCGCCTTCTTCCTGCTCGATATCGCAGTCACGCGCATCAGCGTGCCGCCGCTCGACTTCCTGCTGTCGTACGCGGCGATCTCGTTCGTGGTCACGGTGCTCGCGGTGGCCGCGCTCGCCAATGCGGTCAATATCATCGACGGCTTTAACGGCCTCGCGTCGATGGTCGCGTTCATGATGTTCGCGTCGCTTGCGTATGTTGCGTTCCAGGTGTCCGATCCGGTCGTGCTGTCCGCGTCGTTCATGATGATGGGCGCGGTGCTCGGCTTCTTCATCTGGAATTTCCCGGCCGGGCTTATCTTTCTCGGCGATGGTGGCGCGTACTTCATCGGCTTCCTGCTCGCCGAGTTGTCGATCCTGCTGGTGATGCGCAATCGCGACGTGTCCGCGTGGTACCCGGTGCTGCTTTTCATGTACCCGATCTTCGAGACATGCTTCTCGATCTACCGCAAGAAGTTTATTCGCGGGATGTCGCCGGGTATTCCGGACGGCGTGCATCTGCATATGCTGGTCTACAAACGGCTGATGCGCTGGGCGGTCGGCGCGCGCACCGCACGCGAACTTACGCGCCGCAACTCGCTGACCTCGCCGTATCTGTGGCTGCTGTGCCTGATCGCGGTAGTGCCGGCAACGCTGTTCTGGCGGCACACGCTGCATCTGTTCTGCTTTGTCGTGGTGTTCGCGGCAACCTATGTGTGGCTGTACATGCGCATCGTGCGCTTCAAGTCGCCGCGCTGGATGGTGGTGAGAAAGACGAAGCGGTAAGCCACGCCAGCCGGCGCGAACACCCGTTGGCAGCTGCGCCGCTCTGGGACGCCTTCCGCTTCGCGCGGCGGGCCCGCGCCGGGCCCGCGGCACTGTGATCTAACGGCGCAATCCGAGCCACCTTAATAGAAACCGACAAGACGAGTGGCGTTGAAAGCCCGATTTAAAGCGGGCAGTAGAAATTGCCATCCCATCACATCCAGGCAACCAACGCAGTAAAAAATGCCGTGCGGAAACAGACACTAAAAGGTGCGGTGCATCCATGAGGTCATGTTAACCTCCGGTGCACTATCAGAGTTTACTGACAACAAGATGAACAGCTTCGATTCCTCCATCGAAACGTATCTGTCTCACATCCACTTCGGTGAGTTCGTGACCAAATCGATCGAGGTCATCGCCGACCTGTACTCGTTCAAGGGGCTCATCCTTATTCCCGTACTGTTGTGGATGTGGTTTCAGCCGCACCAGCGCATCGAGTGGCGGCGGCAAATCGTTCTCGCCACGCTTGCCAGCGGGCTGCTGGCGCTCTTTGTCGGAAGGCTGCTGACGCACGTGTTGCCGTTCAGAGTGCGCCCGATCTTCAACACCGAACTGCATCTGCAGTTTGCAACGACCTCGGCCAGCGACGCGTCGCTGACAAACTGGAGTTCTTTCCCGAGCGACCACGCGATGCTATGGATGGCGGTCGCCACCGGCATCTTTATCGTATGGCGCGGCATCGGTACGCTGGCGATCCTCTACACGCTGCTGCTCATTTGCCTGCCGCGCGCCTATCTCGGCTTTCACTACCCGACCGACTTGCTGGTGGGTGCCGCGGTGGGAGTGGCGATCACCGTGTTGATGACCCGCGACGCGATCCGCGTGCGCTACGCGGCTCCGCTGCTTCGATGGATCGAACGCCGCCCCGCGCCTGCCGCTACACTAGGCTTCATCCTGTGCGTCGAGCTGGTCACGCAGTTCGACGAACTGCGCAAGGTGGCGGCCGGTCTGCTCAAGCATCTATAAAACGCGCGCTGCGCACCGATGCGAGCTTTAACGATCCACGCAAGCCAGATACGCGCCGGCGCTTGCGCTGCTTACGACGCGCGCGGCAGCGGCGTCACGCTGCGCAGCGTGGCCGCCGTCGCCGGTTGATATTCCGACACCCAGCGCCGCAGGTCGCGGCGCACTTCATCGTCGGATGGCACGCGATGCTGCATCAGCCACGGCAGCAGATTGTCGATCAGGCTGTCGGGCACCTCGCGCGCCTGCGCGATGCGCAGTTTCGGATGCGGCGTGCGAGTGGTCGTTTCGTCATCCGCGAGCAACTCCTCGTAGAGCTTTTCGCCCGGCCGCAGGCCCGTGAACACGACGCGAATCTGCTCTTCGGTGAAGCCGTACAGACGGATCAGATCGTGCGCGAGATCGGCGATCCGCACCGGTTTGCCCATGTCGAGAATGAAGATCTCGCCGCCCCGGCCCATGCTCGATGCCTGCAACACCAACTGCGACGCCTCCGGAATCGTCATAAAAAAGCGCGTGATGTCCGGATGCGTGACCGTGACGGGACCGCCGCGCGCAATCTGCTCCTGGAACTTCGGAATGACGCTGCCGGCGCTGCCGAGCACGTTGCCAAAGCGCACCGTTTCGAACTGGGTACGCCGCGCGCCCTGCTGCTGCAGCGCCGAGCACGTCATCTCGGCGAGCCGCTTGCTCGCGCCCATCACGTTGGTCGGGTTGACGGCCTTGTCGGTCGAGATCAGCACGAAGTGCGCGACATCATGGCGGATCGCCGCGCGCGCGACGCGGTAGGTGCCGAGCACGTTGTTGCGCACCGCCTGCCACGTGTTGATCTCTTCCATCAGCGGCACGTGCTTGTAGGCCGCGGCATGAAACACGATGTGCGGGCAATAGCGCGCCATCACCTGATCGAGCAGCAGCGAGTCCTTCACGTCGCCGATGATCGGCACGACCGACACTTCCGGATACTTGTCGCGCAACTCTTCATTGAGCCGATAGATCGAGAACTCGGAGACATCGAACGCGACCAGCTGCACCGGGCCGAAGCGCAGGATCTGCCGGCACAGCTCCGAGCCGATCGAGCCGCCCGCGCCCGTCACCATCACGACGCGGTTCTTCAGCAGCGCCTCGACGTGATCGGTGTCGATCGTGACCGGGTCGCGGCCGAGCAGATCTTCGAGATCGATCTGGCGAACCCGCGACAGAAACGCCTGGCCTTGCGTGAGCTGGGTGAGCGCCGGCAGCGTCATCGCCCTGACGCCGGCGCGCACGCACAGCGTCGCGATACGCCGGTGCGCTTCGACCGACGCCGACGGCACCGCGATGATCACGTGTTCGACCTTGAGTTCGGCGCTGATTTTCTGCAGATCGCTGATAGCGCCGAGTACGCGATAGCCGTAGATTTCACGGCCGTGTTTGACCGGATCGTCGTCGAGCAGGCCGACGAGGCGCCATTGCCCCGAGCGCTTCAACTCACGCACGAGGTTCGCGCCGGCATTGCCCGCGCCGAGCACCAGCACCGGTTTGCCTTGCCCGACCAGACCGCCGTAGCGATAGAACTCCTTGGCCGCGCGATAGAGCGCGCGCGAACCGCCCATCGTCAGGAACAGCAGCATCGGCGAGACGATCAGCACCGAGCGCGGCACGATCGGCGCCGGCTGCAACAGCGCCGACGCGATCATCACGACGAGCGCGCCGACCGCGATCGCCTTCGCGATACGCACGAGATCGGGCAGGCTCGCGAACACCCACATGCCGCGATAAAGACCGTAGCCGCGGAACATGACCGCGTAGATCACCAGCACCCAGACGAGCGCATGCAGCCCGCTCGACCAGAACGGCGCGGGCACCGGCCCGTTGAAGCGGATCACATAGGCCAGCAGCCAGGCCGTGGCCACCGCGCATAGGTCGAATGCAAACGCACTGAACGGAAGCCACCTGGCTTTGAAGGTTTTCATTGCGCAGAACCTCGGGTTTGCCCGGAACGGGACATATGGCGCCGCCAGCGGCGGTCAATGCACAGCCCTGCAACGGCCAGCACGGCTGCCCATCCGGCGACGGTCAGCCATTGATACATCAGAGAGAACTGTAGCGCGCAAATAGCAAGCATTATGCCCACCGCCATGAACAAATACCAAGTCCACGCGGTCGATGCGTGTCCCAATCCGGACTGCACCAGTCTTTGATAGTAGTGTTCGCGGTGCGCCTGCCAAAATTTTTCACCGCGCAGCAACCGCTTAACCAGCGTCACCGACGCATCGCCGATAAATGGCGCGAAGCACAGCGCTGGAAACCACACCGGCCAGACGCCCTCGCGCCAGCCCCAATAGCCGAGCGCGCCGGCCAGGAAGCCGAGCGGAATCGAGCCGGCATCGCCGAGAAACACGCGCGCGGGATGGAAGTTGAACAGCAGAAAACCCGCCGCCGCGCCCGCGACGATCACACTCGCCGCCGCGAGCGCCAGATCCGCATGGACCGAGAGCGACGCGGCCAGCGCATAGCCGCCGAAGCCGAACAGCGCCATGCCGCCCGCGAGGCCGTCGGAGCCGTCCATGAAGTTGTACAGATTGACCAGCCACACGAGCAGCACCGCCATGCACGCGAGCGCCCACCAGGCGACGTCGGCCGGATAGACGGCGATGAGCGCCGCCACCGCCGCCGCATGGCCGCCGAACCGCACGCGTGCCGGCAAGCCGCGGCGGTCGTCGATCTGCGACAGTGCGGCGAGCAGCGCGGCGGCCAGCGCGGGCAGCCACAGCGACGGCGCCGCCAGCCCGATCAGCACCACCGAGACCGGCACGATGCCCCAGCCGCCGACGCGCGGCGTCGGGCGGGTATGCAGCGAGCGGTCGTTGGGGATGTCGGTCGCGAGCCGCCATGCGAGGCCGCTGCGCAGCAGGACCCACAGAATCGCGGCGCACCCGGCGAGTGCGGCGAGGCCCCACGGCAGCAGGGCAACGATGGAAAAGTCGGAATGCGAAGCGGGCGGCATCGATGAGTTTCAGGAGTTAGCTGCGAGGAGGGTTGGCGGATTCAACGCGCATTCAACGTGGATTCAACGCAGGTTCGGATCGGGATGTGGCGGGATTCAGGTCGAGTTCACTCGGGTTCCAGCTCAACTTCAATGCGTGGCGCGATACCAGGCGACGGTCTCGAGCAGCCCATGCTCGACGGTAAACGGCGCCACCCAGCCGAGGCGTTCGCGGATATGCGAACTGTCGACGCGTAGCTCGCCGATCAACCGGTCGATCTGCGCCGAGCGTCCGCTCAGGCGGCCGGCCAGCCGCAGCACACCGGCCGGCACGGGCACGAGCCGCGCCGGCGCATGCAGCTGCATCGCGAGCGCGCGCACGAGTTCGGGCACGCTGAGATCGCGGCCATCGGTCACATGGAAGGTTTCGCCGGCCGCGCGCGGATCGGTCGCGCAATGCACGAGCGCATCGGCGAGGTTGTCGACGAACACGAGGCTGCGGGGCGCCTTGACCGCGCCGAGCGGCAACGGGATGCCTTTGGCGATGGCGTTCATCAGTTGCAGGAAGTTGGCGCGCACGCCTGGACCATAGACCAGCGGCGGCCGTACGACGACGACTTCGAGACCCGCCGAGCGGCCGTAGTCGAACAGCGCGCGCTCGGCTTCGAGTTTGGAAATGCCATATGCATCGGATGGCGCGGGCCGGTCCGTTTCGGTGATCGGCTGGCCGGTGCTCGCCTCGCCCATCGCTTTGATGCTGCTGACGAACACGAAGCGCCTCGCGCCCGCGCGCCGCGCCGCGGCCGCGACGCGTAAGCTGCCCTCGACGTTGGTCGCGCGATAGGCGGCGAGTGGCTCGGTCAGGGTCTCGCGCATCACGTGCACGCGCGACGCCAAGTGGATCACCGCATCGCAATTGAGCGTGACCGGCCAGCGCTGGTCGATGCCCGCGAAGTCTTCGGTATCGAGCAGCCATTCGCGCACACCCTCGGCGGCCGTCTGCGGCCGGCGCACCACGCCGATCACGCGATCGCCCCGCCGCAGCAACGCGCGCGATACCGCTTGGCCGACGAAGCCGTTGGCGCCGGTCACGAGGATCTGCAGACTCATCGCAATGCTCCGTCACGCACTTCGCGGCGCACGATGTCGCCCGCGCCATGCCGTGCGACCCACGCGAACAGACGATCGCCGGCACGGCTGGAAGCGGCCGCAATCGGCGGGAAAGGCGGATCGGACACGATACAATCTGGCATTGGCGGTGATTTCTCAGGAAGTCTGGCTGGGAACGTATTGTATTCGGGCAACACCCGTTGCGGCCCGCGAGTCGCGAGGCATGGCGCAAAGCGTCGGGCCGTGATAATAAAACGGAC
>NZ_DASXHN010000019.1:0-5865 GCF_036488505.1 Paraburkholderia sp.
TGTCAACTGGACGCGCCGCTTGAACCCGAGTCACGAGCCCGGCAGAGAGCACCCGATCAATTTTTTGCCGAAAATTCGAAAGGTGAATAAATGAATATGCCCAGCGCGGAATTCTCCACGTCGGATACGACCCCCCAACACGAAGCAGACTCTATCGGCGCCACCGTGCTCATGAAAGCACTGGCCGACGAAGCGGTCGAGTTCGTCTGGGGCTATCCCGGCGGCTCGGTACTCTACATTTACGACGAGCTGTACAAGCAGGACAAATTCCAGCACGTACTGGTGCGCCACGAACAGGCCGCCGTGCACGCTGCCGACGCGTATTCGCGCTCGACCGGCAAGGTCGGCGTGTGTCTCGTGACCTCCGGCCCCGGCGTCACCAATGCGGTGACCGGTATCGCGACCGCGTATATGGACTCGATCCCGATGGTGATCATCACCGGTCAGGTGCCGACCGCCGCGATCGGTCAGGACGCCTTCCAGGAGTGCGACACGGTCGGCATCACGCGTCCCTGCGTGAAGCACAACTTCCTCGTGAAGGACGTGCGCGATCTCGCCGCCACTGTCAAGAAAGCCTTCTATATCGCCCGTACCGGCCGTCCCGGCCCGGTGCTGATCGACATTCCGAAAGACGTATCGAAGGCGCCGTGCCAGTACGAACCGCTCAAGAGCGTGTCGCTGCGCTCGTACAACCCGGTCACGAAGGGCCACTCCGGTCAGATCCGCAAGGCGGTCTCGCTGCTGCTGTCGGCGAAGCGCCCGTATATCTATACCGGCGGCGGCATCATTCTCGCGGATGCGTCGCGTGAGCTGAACCAGTTCGCCGATCTGCTCGGCTACCCCGTCACCAACACGTTGATGGGGCTTGGCGGCTATCGCGCGAGCGACAGGAAATTCCTCGGCATGCTCGGCATGCACGGCACGTACGAAGCCAACATGGCGATGCAGCACTGCGACGTGCTGATCGCGATCGGCGCGCGCTTCGACGACCGAGTAATCGGCGACCCGGCGCACTTCGCGTCGCGTCCGCGCAAGATCATTCATATCGACATCGATCCTTCGTCGATCTCCAAGCGCGTCAAGGTCGATATTCCGATCGTCGGCGACGTGAAGGAAGTGCTCAAGGATCTGATCGAGCAACTGCAGACGGCCGAGCACGGCCCGGACACCGCGGCGCTTGCCGACTGGTGGAAGGACATCGAAGGCTGGCGCGCGAAAGACTGCCTGAAGTTCGACCGCGAGAGCGAGATCATCAAGCCGCAGTACGTGGTCGAAAAGGCATGGGAACTCACCGGCGGCAATGCGTTCGTGTGCTCCGACGTCGGTCAGCACCAGATGTGGGCCGCGCAGTTCTACCGCTTCAACAAGCCGCGCCGCTGGATCAACTCGGGCGGCCTCGGCACGATGGGCTTCGGTCTGCCGGCCGCGATGGGCGTGAAGATGGCGCACCCGAACGACGACGTGCTGTGCATCACCGGGGAAGGCTCGATCCAGATGTGTATCCAGGAGCTGTCGACCTGCAAGCAGTACGGCCTCCCGGTCAAGATCCTGTCGCTGAACAACCGCTATCTGGGCATGGTGCGCCAGTGGCAGCAGATCGAATACAGCAAGCGCTATTCGCATTCGTACATGGATGCGCTGCCTGACTTCGTGAAGCTCGCCGAAGCGTATGGCCACGTCGGCATGCGTATCGAGCGCACCGCCGATGTCGAGCCGGCGCTGAAAGAAGCGCTGCGCCTGAAGGATCGCGCCGTGTTTCTCGACTTCCAGACGGATCCGACCGAAAACGTCTGGCCGATGGTTCAGGCCGGCAAGGGCATCACCGAGATGCTCATGGGTTCGGAAGATCTGTAACGGCGGCCCGGCGGCCGGCTTCGTCATGCGCGCCTTCATAAAAGGCGTGAGCGGACGCAGCGGCGCCGCACCGTCCGTGGACATCGACACAACATCTGGAAGAAGCGAAACATGAGACACATCATCTCCGTTCTGCTGGAAAACGAACCGGGCGCGTTGTCACGCGTGGTGGGTCTGTTCTCGGCACGCGGCTACAACATTGAAACCTTGACGGTGGCTCCGACCGAAGACCGTTCGCTGTCGCGCATGACCATCGTCTCCATTGGCTCCGACGACGTGATCGAACAGATCACCAAGCATCTGAACCGCCTGATCGAGGTGGTGAAAGTGGTCGACCTTACCGAGGGCGCCCATATCGAACGCGAGCTGATGCTGATCAAGGTGAGGGCGGTCGGCAAGGAACGTGAGGAGATGAAGCGGATGTCGGATATTTTCCGCGGCCGCATCATCGACGTCACCGAAAAGACCTACACGATCGAATTGACGGGGGCGAGCGACAAGCTCGACGCCTTCATCGAGGGGCTCGATTCCACGGCGATTCTCGAGACGGTCCGCACGGGCAGCTCGGGCATCGGTCGCGGCGAGCGCATTCTGAAGGTCTGACGCGCGGCGCTTCGACGCTTTTCGCGTTGCGGCGCCGTCAGCCGGCGTCACGATCGCGAGGCGGGGCAGCGCACCACCCGCCCGGCTGGCAACACACTATTTGCAGTACCTGAATTTTTCTGAATCATCGAATCTAGCCAAGGAACCGACATGAAAGTTTTCTACGACAAGGACGCCGATCTCTCCCTTATCAAGGGCAAGCAGGTCACCATCATCGGCTATGGCTCGCAAGGCCATGCGCACGCGCTGAACCTGAAGGAAAGCGGCGTGAACATCACCGTCGGTCTGCGCAAGGGCGGCGCATCATGGAGCAAGGCCGAGAACGCCGGCCTGCAGGTCAAGGAAGTCGCGGAAGCGGTCAAGGGCGCGGACGTCGTGATGATGCTGCTGCCGGACGAGCAGATCGCCGAAGTGTATGCGAAGGAAGTTCACGGAAATGCCAAGCAAGGCGCGGCACTGGCATTCGCGCACGGTTTCAACGTTCACTACGGCCAGGTGATTCCGCGCGCCGATCTGGACGTCATCATGATCGCGCCGAAGGCGCCGGGCCACACGGTGCGCGGCACCTACTCGCAAGGTGGCGGCGTGCCGCACCTGATCGCGGTGGCGCAGGACAAGTCGGGCTCGGCACGCGACATCGCGCTGTCGTACGCGGCGGCTAACGGCGGTGGCCGTGCCGGCATCATCGAAACCAACTTCCGCGAAGAAACGGAAACCGACCTGTTCGGCGAACAGGCTGTTCTGTGCGGCGGTACCGTCGACCTGATCAAGGCTGGCTTTGAAACGCTGGTCGAGGCAGGCTATGCACCCGAAATGGCTTACTTCGAGTGCCTGCACGAACTGAAGCTGATCGTCGACCTGATCTACGAAGGCGGCATCGCGAACATGAACTACTCGATCTCGAACAACGCCGAGTACGGCGAATACGTGACGGGTCCGCGCATCGTGACGGCTGAGACGAAGAAGGCGATGAAGGCCGTGCTGACCGACATCCAGACCGGCGAATATGCGAAGAGCTTCATCATCGAGAACAAGGCTGGCGCGCCGACGTTGCAATCGCGCCGTCGTCTGACGGCCGAGCACCAGATCGAACAGGTCGGTGCGAAGCTGCGCGCGATGATGCCGTGGATCGCGAAGAACAAGCTCGTCGACCAGTCGAAGAACTAAGCGCATCGACGCGGAAAACTCCGGCGCGGCGCGTTGGCGCGGCGGCCGGGCGAGTCAAAAAGCCGTCCAAGGGTGCTGAATCCTGGGCGGCTTTTGCTATCCTACGGCTCTCTCGCCAGGATTCTGCTTCACCCGCACTGCCATCGGCAGGTGCACGCAGGTAAAATTGCGGTAACTGATCGCGGTACCTAAGCCGGCCCGGCTCCAAGACCGGGCTTTGTTTGTAGATTCGAGCCGTATGTGGCGAAACTCGCGCATACGGTTCTCAGGGGGCCTCCTTCCGCGAGGAAGCGGGCTTCCCGCAAAAACACAGAAGCCATCCATGAATTACCCTCATCCGATCATCGCGCGAGAAGGCTGGCCGTTCATCGCCATCGCGGCCGTCGTTGCCTTGCTCGTTCACGCGTTCGCGGGGTTCGGCATTGCGTGGATCTTCTGGCTGATCCTGATTTTCATCGTGCAGTTCTTCCGCGACCCGGCCCGGCCGATTCCGACTCAGGCGAATGCGGTGCTGTGCCCGGCCGACGGCCGCATCGTCGCGGTCGAAACCGCGCATGATCCGTATGCGAATCGTGAAGCGCTGAAGATCAGTGTGTTCATGAACGTCTTCAACGTACACTCGCAGCGCTCGCCGGTCGATGGCGCGATCTCCAAGGTCGAATACTTTCCCGGCGCGTATCTGAATGCCGCGGTGGACAAAGCGTCGCTCGAGAACGAGCGCAATGCCGTCGTGATCGAAATGGCCGGCGGCCAGACGGTGACGTCGGTGCAGATCGCCGGTCTGATCGCACGGCGCATTCTTTGCTATGTACGCTCCGGCGAGCCGCTGACTCGCGGTCAGCGCTACGGGTTCATCCGCTTCGGGTCGCGCGTCGACGTGTATCTGCCGGTGGGCAGCCGTCCGCGCGTGTCGATCGGCGAGAAGGTGTCGGCGTCGTCCACGATCCTCGCCGAGCTGTAAAGCGGCATACAGGAGGTTGTCCGAATGGCCGCATTCAAACCGCGTCGCCCCCGTAGCAGCGGACCGCTGCCGCGGCCGTTTCGCCGCAACAAGCCGGTGGTGACGGACTTGCCGGTCGCCGACAGCCGGCGCGCGCAGCGTCAGCAGTTCCTCCGCAAGCGCGGCATCTATCTGCTGCCGAACGCGTTCACGACCGCGGCGCTGTTCTGCGGCTTCTTCGCCGTCGTGCAGGCGATGAACGTACGCTTCGAGATCGCGGCGATCGCGATCTTCGTCGCGATGGTGCTCGACGGCATGGATGGTCGCGTCGCACGCATGACGCATACGCAAAGCGCGTTCGGCGAGCAGTTCGACAGCCTGTCGGACATGGTGTCGTTCGGTGTGGCACCCGCGCTCGTGATGTACGAATGGGTCCTGAAGGATCTCGGGCGCTGGGGCTGGCTCGCGGCGTTCGTCTACTGCTCAGGCGCGGCGCTGCGACTTGCGCGTTTCAACACCAACATTGGCGTCGTCGACAAGCGCTTCTTCCAGGGTATGCCGAGCCCCGCCGCCGCGGCGCTGATCGCCGGTTTCGTGTGGCTCGCCACCGACAACCGCGTGCCGCTCAAGCTGGTGTGGTTGCCGTGGGTCGCCTTTGTGCTGACCATCTACGCCGGTGTGACGATGGTGTCGAACGCGCCGTTCTACAGCGGCAAGGCGCTCGATGTGCGGCACCGCGTGCCGTTCGGCGTGATTCTGCTCGTGGTGGTGGCGTTCGTGCTGGTGTCGTCCGATCCGCCGCTGATGCTGTTCGGCCTGTTCGTGCTGTACGGTCTGTCGGGCTATGTGTTCTGGGGCTACCAGGCGCTGCGGGGCAGGGCGAATCCGGCTCGGTCCGTGGCGCGGGACAGGTAATGGCGCAGCTTCGTTACATGAACGTGACATGAGAAAACGGCAGCCTTCGCAGGCTGCCGTTTTTCGTTGTCGAGCCCGTCCGACGGCGCGCGGCAGGCAGGTCCGACGCCAATTGCACGGCGACGGGAATGCCGCTATAGTCGTTGGATAAATGCGTTCAGGTTCCCATTTGAGCTGCAGCACGAGCCTCAACAAGCTGGTGCGCCGCGGGTGCGCTAGTGCTGGCGCATCTGGCGCGCTGATCGCCTATCGTTTTCCGCCCTCCGTCTGCCTCGTCTGCGGCTTATAGCGTCGCCAACGGTGGCGCAAAACGCCCGAATTCCAATATCCGATCCCCACAATTGAACGACTCCCCAGGAGACCCGACATGGCCGACAAACTGATCA
>NZ_DASXHN010000030.1:0-15868 GCF_036488505.1 Paraburkholderia sp.
TTGCGAGCAGAAAAAACATCACGTCGATCATGGGAATGATTTCGATGCGGCCACGCCCTGCTGCCCGGGAGCGGCGGAATTTCACGGCGCGACACCTTGCGCTTCGGCGGCGAAGCGAATCTCGCCGAGACGCTCGTTCGCATACGACTCGAGTTCGTCCATCAGACGTTCGAGGCGCCGTGAGAAGTAATTGAACGCGAACAGCGAGAACAATGCGACGACGAGGCCGACGGCGGTCGCGACCAGCGACTGTGCGACGCCGCCCGTCACCCCGCCCGGATTGACGAGGCCCTTTCCGCCGAACAGCTGGAACGAATGCATCATGCCGACTATCGTGCCTAGCAAGCCCAGTAGCGGGGCTGCGGTCACGATCGTTTCCAGTACCCAGAAGCCCTTGCTCATGTCGCGTTCGATCGCCGCCGCGAGCGCTTCGGTCTTCGTCTCGCGATACCAGATCGGCGCGGCGGCCCGGTCCGTGAGCGGCGCGCTCAGGCGCCTGAAAACATGGCGTGAAGGTAAGCGGTCGAAGCCATCGCTCGCGGCCCGCATCGCCGTATCGGGCGCGCCCGCGAAGCGCAGAAAAACGTACGAGCGATCGATCACGATCGTGATTGCGACCACGGCCAGCAGGCTAAGCGGATAAATCACCCATCCGCCAAGCTGTATCGCGTTTGCAAAACTGATCCAGTCGTTCATGTCAGCCTGTCCTCGCCACGCATCAGAAGTGCCGCGTAATGCCGGCATAGAAGGCGATGCGCGGTCCGTACTGCGGCGCGCCGACACCGATGCCCGAACCGTCGCGCAGTTCGTAGACGCGATCGAATGCATTGATCAGCAGCAGACGTCCATCGAACTTGCCGATCAACGGATTGTTGACGTTGAAATGATGGATGAGGCCAAGATTCAACTGCGTGTACCAGGGCAGCCGATCGGTATTCGCGAAGCCGCTGCGCAGGCCGCTGCCCACGATGCTGTCGACGCTGAAGGTGGTCTGGCCATAGGTATAGGTGCCGCCGATCGATGCCGACACGCGCTGATCGTGATCGAGATACACCCAGTGGCTTGCAATGTAGGCGAGTTCGTCGGCGCTGAAATTGAACTGTGCCGAGTTGATGTTTTTGCCCTGCGCCCGGCTGAGCGCGACGTTGGCATAGGCGGACACGTTGCCCTGCCGGTAATTGGTCGTGAATTCGATGCCGTACACACGGCCGTACTGGTAGTTGAACGGCGTGAAGATCAGCGCGCTGCCGAACTGGCCTTCGTCGAGCAGGTTGGTCGATTTCTTGTAGTAGGCGTCCACACCGACGCTGAGCGCCGGCGTGATCTGCTGTGTGATGCCCAGGTCGAAGTAATGGCTACGCTCGGGTTGCACCGGATCGTTCTGTCCGCTCACCTGGGCCGTGGTACCCGCAAAGCGCGCGATGTCGGCGTTCGATACCAGTTCGAAGGCCGGTGGCGTGAAGTAGCGCGCGTAACCGGCATGCATCGTCGTCGACGGCGTCAGCGCATACACGATGCCGACGCGCGGGCTCAACTGGCTCACGCTCATGTACTCGTCCATCTTGTCGTAGCGCAGACCGTAGTTGATCGTCAGCTTGCCGGAGATCTTCCATTCGTCCTGCAGGTAGGCGCTGTATAGATAGCCGGTTTTCGAACTGGAGTCAGGAATGTTGACCGGTTGATCGGACGACTGGTTGCCGTTCGCGTCAACCGGGAACACGCTGAGATCGTTGTCGAAGACCGCATGTTCCTGCTGGGCGAACAGCCCTGCGCGAATCGTGTGTTTGTCGTTGAGGCGGTAAGTCGTGTCGAACTGCAAACCGTTCGCCGTATCGCTATGGAAGTCTTTCGCCGCGACGCCGTTGAACAGCAGATCGCCGATCGGGTCGGGGTTGAATTGCGTGCGCGAGTAGCGGGTCACGAAAGCCAGCTGGTAGTCGAGCGCACCGCCGTTGGTGCCTTGCAGTGCGATAGCGGCGAACTGGTTCAGCTCCGATTGTGTTTCGTTCAACTGGCTCGAGTCGAAACTGTTCACGCCATTGAGCGCAAACGATGGCGTCAGGCCCGGCGTATTCGGAATCTGGAACTGGTTGCTCGTGACGCCGAACATCACGCTCACGCGCGTCAGCGGATTGATGATGTACGACATGTACCCGAACGCGTTGCCTTCGCGCGTGTGGTCGTGCAGCGGGCTGGCACTCGAGGTCGGGTTTTCGATGCCGAGGTTGTTTTCGCCGACCGCGCCGCTGAAGTAGTAGCTGAACGGCCCCTGGCTGCCGAAGACATCGCCGCTCGTGCGGATGGTCTGATGGCTGCCGCCGAAGACGTCGATCGAACCGCCGCTGCCGTCATCGCCCGTCTTCGTGCGGATGTCGACGATGCCGGCGGTGCGGTAGCCATATTGCGCGGGCAGCGCGCCGGTCAGCAGATTCATCTGGTCGATGATGCGCGTGTCCAGCGATTGCCCGAAACCGCTGATCGGCTCGGGAATGATGATGCCGTTGATGCGGTACTGCAGGTTTGCGTGATCGCCGCGTACATGCAACTGACCGAAAGAATCGGCGGCGACGCCGGGCGCCTGCAGCAGCACCTGATTAAGCGGTGTGTTCTGGCCGGCCGGCAGATCGTTGATGTCGCTTTGGCTGAAGCGATAGACGCTGCTGCCTGTCTCGGGCAGCAGGCCGTTGCGGGCCTGGTTGAGGCGCTGCGCATTGACTTGCACGTCGAGCGCGTCGCTTTTTGCCGGCACGGTGGACGCCGGGCTTTCTTGCGTCGGCGTGACTGTCGCGTTGCTGACGGGCGCGCCCGGGCTGTTGGCGCTTGCCCCGGTTACCGACGTGTCGTCCGACGCGTAGGCGCGAGCCGCGAGCACGAACAGTAGCAGCGCGGACAAGGTGATGCGGTGGTGGATTCTCATCTTGTCAGTTATTTGTGAGGTATCGAGCCATCGTGTCGCCCAGTGGTTGCACGGACGATGTCACGTTGGGCAAAGCGTCGGCTGCATGCTGATTGCCGTTGCGGCAATGCACGGTTGTGAGGCTCTACAGTGGGATCCCCGTCGCCGGGTTCGGATGTTATATCATAACGTTATAAAAACAAACTGTCGGTTGTTTTTTATCCGCGCTGACATCCTGAGATGCTTGCTGCTTGCCCGCTTCGATCGCAGGTGACCTGGACCAGCGCGAACTCAGCGAAGCCCGTCACATGGGCCGCATCATCGCGGCATGGACTGCGCGTGTCGGCCACAGATGCGTATGGCGAACGGTTTCATGAAGTCTTCCCTGAAAGGCTGCCGACAGAACTTGGCGCGGCGAGCGGACTGCCCACGGATCGCGAGAGGGGAAGGCGAAAACGCCCAATATGGCGACATCCGGACGCGGAAAGGCGCATGATCAGGGCCGTTGCGTCGACTAGAGAAATTGCACCGCGCCAATAAAAAACCGCCGGCAAAAGCCAGCGGTTTCTGTATAACGCCAGGTCGGCGAGCAAGACGAAAAACGTCAAACCTTGATGCCGGGCGCTTTGGCCGGCGCGGTAGTAGCCGGCGGAGCGTCACGTTGCGTCGGATTCACGATGATCACCGGATTCGGCATTGCCCCAAACGGCACCGCGAACACGACGGTTCTCGGTGCAGGGACGACGAACTCATCAGCGAATGCGGCATGCTGAAGCGCCATCATCTGGCGTTGCATCTGCTGCTGCATCGCCACCATCTGCGCCTGCGCCGCGCGCATCTGGTATTCCATCGCCTGCATCTGCCGCAGCGCGAACTCGGGCGGCGCGCCGCCGGTGCTCGTCTGCATCGTGAAGTTCGCGCTGCCTTGCGGGCTGTGCCAACTCCATGTGCTGACCTTTATCGGACCCGACGCGGTTTGTACGACGCGCGTTTGTGCTTTCACCGGGACCGACTGACCATTGACGCTGATAAACATCGGTTGAGCGGCGGACTGCGCATCTGTCTGTCCTGCCAGCGCAAGTGCCGGAAGCAGAGCAACGGCGCCCGCTGCAATGTACGAACGAAATCGCATATTCGTATCTCCATCGATCGGTATTGCTCGAATCAACAACGAAAGAATCATGCGACTCCAGGGTGGAGTCGTCGATGAATATGCGAGGGAAGGCTTAAGCGAAACTTAAGAAGCGGCCCACCGGAAAACAGCGTGACGTATGGGCGCTGGCGGTTGCTGTGCGTGCTCGTTTAAAGAAAACGACTGGCGCTTTAATGACCGCGATGACAGAAAAACTGCGCGAATGCGCTAATCGAGGAAGCCGTATACCTGAGCCGTCCATTCAATAGCCCGGCCCAGGTACGCGAGAAAATCACAACGAAAACATGAAAAGGGGTTACTGCGAGATCGGCTTGGTCACGTCCGTGCCGAACCAGTGCATCGAGATCTTTTTCAGCGTGCCATCCTGCTTCAGTTGCGTCAGCGCATCGTCGAGCGCCTTTGCGAACTTCGGGTTGTTCTGGCGGAACGGGATGCCCATTTCCTGATCGGCGCCCTTCAATACCGCACCCGGACGCAGCGGCAACTGTGAGTTCTTGATGATGTACGGCAGCATCAACCGGTCGTCGATGGTCGCGTCGATACGCCTGGATGCGAGATCGCGCAGCTTTTCAGGCGCGCCGGGATAGGTCAGCACGTTGATGCCCTGCACTGCCCGCGCCATCTGGTCATAGTTGGTGCCGAGCGTCACGCCGAGCTTCTTGTCGCCTTTGAATTCGTCCAGCGATTTGAACTCGCGCTTGTCGTCGGCTCGCTGGATCAGCTGCGCGGCCGAGTACGTATACGGCTGGCTGAAATCGAGAATCTGCTTGCGTTGCGGCGTAATCGTGACCTGATTGATGATCACGTCGAATTTGCCGCTCTGCAGCCCCGCGATAATGCCGCTCCATTCGGTCGGAATGAACTCCGGCTTCACGCCGAGCTTCGCCGCCACGGCTTTCGCGACGTCGACGTCGAAGCCCTCGAGCTGACCGTCCTTGTTGCGCGAATCGAACGGCGGATAGGTACCTTCCAGGCCGATCTTCAGCACGCCGGCCTGCTTGACCGAGTCGAGCAGATCTTCGGCATGGGCCGCGACGGCGGTGAAGCTGAAGGCCGACAGAGCCAGCGCGCTTATGAGCAGCTTCGAAACTTTCATTGAGTGTCTCCTCTGTGTTTGATTGTCAGGCTGTACGACGCAACGATCCCACGATCATCGAACTTGCTTCGAGTTGCTCGCGAGATCGCCGGTTCGATGGCGCTGTTCGCGTGATGAAGCGCGACCCGCACATGTCGCGCGAAAGCACGTCACCGCCGGGTTGCGGCGTCATCCTAGCACTCCAAAAGTCGTCTGTTCGAGCTTTGTGCGAAAGCCAGCCGGCCGAATTTGCATCGACACTCACGCACTTTTCTGTTTCGTCGGCGGATGAAAATCCGGCTTCGAAAAATCGCAGAACTCGCGCGTCAGGCTTGCGACATGCGAATAAAGTTGTTGCGGCCCGTCGTTGCGATAGATCGCGTAGTACCGCACCGGCGGCAGTTGCGGCTGCGAATGCAGTACCGTCAATTCGCGTTGCCGCACGAAGTCGGCGAAATAAAGCGCGGGCAGATAGCTGACACCGACTCCGGCAATCGTCAGCGAACACAGCGAGATTAGGCTATTGCCCGCAAACGCGCGCCGGATCGATACGTTGTTCGACTCGAACCAGCGTTCGTAGATCGCGTCGACACCCGAGGTGCCCGCCTGCATCAGGATCGGCCACGCGGCGATTTCGTCGAGCGACAGCGTGCGTGTTTCGCCAACCAGCGAAGGGCTCGCCATCCAGTCGAGATGCAGCCTGCGCAGCGGGATCGACGTGAAGCGTGGGGTTCTGATCGCGGTCGGCGCGATGATGAAGTCGATTTCGCCAGCGAACAGCCGCGACGTCAGTTTGGTGCTCACATCGATTTCAGGTTCGAACGACAGCGCCGGATACGCGAGCCGGATTTCGCGCACGAGGCGCGGCAAGCACGTTAGCGCGATCAGCTCGGTAATGCCGATCCGCAAACGCCGCACCTGCTCCACCTGCTTGCCCATCTTCTCGAGCAGCCGGTCACGCGATTGCAGCATTTCTTCGGCGATATCGAGCAGTTCGCGGCCCTTCGGGCTCAGGCGCGGAGCCCGATGACTACGATCGAAGAGCGGCGTCGAGAAGAACACTTCGAGTTCATTCACGCGCTTTGAAATCGCGGACTGCGTCGTATGCAGGCGATCGGCGGCGGCCGCGAAGGTGCCGAGCCGGGCCACCCAGTAGACCGCTTCGAGCTGCTTGAGCGTAATCACGGAGGTCGGAAGTTAGTCGGTGCAGGAGAGGGGATGCGGCGTTCGCGCCAGCGTCGGGATAACCCGCAGTATCGATGGCCGGACCGCTTGCTGGCAAGCGGCGCCTTGCAAACCAGGAATTTTTTTCATGGTTCGCGATGCCGATTACTCCGCCTTTGCCGCGCACGTCTTTGCCATACTGTGCCGATATGACGTTGCATGGGGCGCCGACGCGGAATCCGGCAACGCGAAATCCAATCGGGGAGATCGAGGCGATGGCGGGAAAAACCCTGTCGGAAAAGATCCTATCGGCGAAATCGGGCCGCGACGTGCGCGCGGGCGACGTCGTGATCTGCGAGGTCGATTGTGCGCTGGGCACCGACGGTTCGATTCCGATGGCGGTCGACTATTTCGATGCAATGGGCGGCGGCCGTGTGAGCGCGCCGCAGCGGCTGGTCTTCGCGCTCGATCACTACGCGCCGGCGCCGAGCCCCAAAGCGGCATTGTTGCAGGCGGGCATCCGGCGCTTCGCCAAGGAACAGGGTATACGCCTATTCGATGTCGGCGAGGGGATTGGTCATCAGCTCGTCGTCGAAAAAGGCTTCGCCGCGCCGGGTCGTTTGCTTGTCGGCGCGGACAGCCATGCAGTCACCTACGGCGCGGCGAACTGCTTCGCAACTGGCATCGGTTCGTCGGATCTGGCCGGCGTGATGAAAACCGGCAAGGTCTGGCTCAAGGTGCCTGCATCGATTCGCGTCAGACTGCACGGCCAGCTTGCGCAAGGTGTCTATCCAAAAGATCTCGCGCTGTATCTGGCGCAACTGCTCGGTACCGACGGCGCGACGTACCAAACGCTCGAATTCGACGGCGATGGCGTGCAAAGCCTCGATTTCGAGGATCGGCTGGTGGTCGCCAACATGTCGGTCGAGCTCGGCGCGAAGAACGCGATCTTCCCGTTCGACGACGCGTGCCGGCGTTACCTCGAAGGCCGCGTAGACGATTTCTCGGGCGCGCTGAGCGCCGATCCGGACGCCATGTATTCCCGCACGCTCGACATCGATCTCGCGGCACTCGAACCGTTTGTCGCGCTACCGCATGCGGTGTCGAACAACGTCGGTGTCGCCTCGCTCGATACGACGCCGGTGCATATGGTGTTTCTTGGCACCTGCACTGGCGGCCGCACGAAAGATTTCCGTCAGGCGCTGAATGTGTTCCGCGAATTCGGCGGCCCCGCTGATGGCGTGCAACTGGTGATCACGCCGGCCTCGCGCGACGTCTTGCTGGAACTGACGCAGGGCGGCGAACTGGCCGAACTGATCGCCCTGGGCGCGGTGATCGTCACGCCCGGTTGCGGCGCATGCTGCGGAACGAGCGGCGCGATTCCCGAGGACGGCGCGAACGTCATTTCAACCGCGAACCGCAATTTCAAGGGGCGCATGGGCAACCCGAGCGCCCATATCTTTCTCGCGTCTCCGGAGGTATGCGCGGCAAGCGCGGTCGCCGGCCGGATCGCGAGTCCACGCATGCTTGCCGCCGGGCGTCAATCGACATGACCACTTCCATCGACGGCATCGCGCGGCGCTTTGGCGACAACGTTAATACCGACTACATCATTTCGTCGCGGCGCAAACGGGAGTCGCTCGATCCTGCCGTGTTGAAACAGTATCTGTTCGAGACGATCACACCGGATTTCGCCGCGACGGTGAACCTCGGCGACATTCTTGTCGCCGGCAAGAACTTCGGCTGCGGCTCGGCGATGGAAGTCGCGGTGACGGCCGTGGTGGGTGCCGGCATCAAGGTCGTGCTCGCGCAAAGTTTTGCTCGCACCTATTTTCGCAACGCGGTGAATAACGGGCTCTATCCGATCGAATGCGACACGAGCCGAATTGAGGAGGGCGCGGCATTGCATATCGAACTCGGTGCGCACGTCACCGTTCGCTGCGATCGCATGAGCGAGCCGCTAGAGGCCGAGCCGATCGCGCACGAGATGCTCGCGATTCTCGATGCAGGCGGGTTGGTCCCGTATCTGCGCCAGCATCCGAATTTCTGATTCGAGTCTATTCAGGAGGACATCCATGAGCCATCCCAACCGGTTGGGATTCCGGATATTGCCAATGCCCGCGGCGATCCCGGCCGACACCGTCGACGCGTTCCGCTCGATCGTCACCCCGCATATCAGCGACAACATGCACCGCCTGTGCGGGGTGGTCGGATTGAAGCGGTATCACCGCGAGAAAAAGCTGGTCGGACGCGCGTTGACGGTCAAGGTGCGCGCCGGCGACAACCTGATGATCCACAAGGCGATCGACATCGCCGAGCCCGGTGACGTGATTGTCGTCGATGGCGGCGCGGACCTGACGCAAGCGCTGGTCGGCGAGCTGATGCAGATGCACGCGCAGGTGCGCGGCGTCGCGGGCTTCGTGATCGACGGTGCGATCCGCGATGTCGCGGCGTTTTATCAGGCGGACTTCCCGTGCTTCGCCCGCGGCAATACGCATCGTGGACCGTTCAAGGACGGCCCGGGTGAAATCAATGTGCCGGTTGCGATCGGGGGTCTCGTGATCGAAGCGGGCGATCTGATCGTCGGCGACGAAGACGGCCTCGTCGCGGTGCCGGCGGACCGCTTAGGCGACGTGCTGCAAGCCGCGCGAGCGCAGGCGCAGCGCGAAGCGCAGCGCAAGCAGGCGATTCTCGCCGGACAAGACAAGCGTGGCTGGATCGACGCGTACCTGAAAGAGCAGGGCGTGATCGCATAGCACGCACCAGCAGCGAAAGGACTCACATGAAACTGATTGCAACGCGCCTTGACCGGATCAAACCGTCGCCGAGTTCGATGGCGACTGCGCGCGTGAAGGAATTGCGCGCGGCGGGACGGGACATCATCGGATTGACCGTCGGCGAGCCCGACTTCGATACGCCGCCGCATATCATCGAAGCCGCGTACGACGCGATGAAAAGCGGCAAAACGCGCTATACGGTGGTGGACGGTACGCCCGAATTGAAGCGTGCGATTCGCGACAAATTCGCACGTGAGAACGGCCTGGTGTTCGCGCAGGATGAAGTGAGCGTCGGCAACGGCGGCAAGCAGGTCATCTTCAACGCGCTGACCTGTACGGTCGACCACGGCGACGAGGTGATCGTGCCGGCGCCTTACTGGGTGTCATATCCCGACATGGTGCTGCTCAATGGCGGGCGTCCGGTGATTGTCGAATGCGATGTCGACAGCGGCTACAAGATGACGCCGGCGCAACTGGAAGCCGCGATCACACCGCGAACCAAATGGTTGGTGCTCAATTCGCCGTGCAATCCGACGGGTGCAACGTATACCGCAAATGAACTGGTCGCGTTCGGCGAAGTGCTGAACCGCCATCCGCACGTCTGGATCCTGACCGACGATGTGTACGAACACCTGATTTACGACGGCCTCGAATTCGCGACGTTCGCGCAGTGCAATCCGCAGTTGCGGGAGCGTACGTTGACGGTCAACGGCGTATCGAAAGCGTATGCGATGACGGGCTGGCGGATCGGCTTTGCCGGTGGTCCGAAGACGCTGATCAAGGCGATGGCGAAGCTGCAATCGCAAAGCACCACCAATCCTTCGGCCATCAGCCAGGCCGCCGCGTTGGCGGCGCTCAACGGGCCCAAGGACTTTCTGACGGATTGGCGCGCGCAATTCCAGCGTCGCCGGGATCTCGTGGTGGACAGCCTGAATGCAATCGACGGACTGTATTGTCCGCGTCCGACAGGTGCGTTCTACGTGTATCCGTCGTGTACGGGTGTGATCGGCAAGCGCACAGCGGACGGCCGCGTGATCGCGAACGATGGCGATTTCGTGATGTATCTGCTGGAGACGCAGGATGTCGGCGTCATTCAGGGCGCCGCGTTCGGTTTGTCGCCCGCGTTCCGCATTTCGTTTGCGACCTCGCACGAACAGTTGCAGGAAGGATGCCGGCGCATTGCGCTCGCGTGCAAATTGCTGCAGGCCTGAGCATCGATGGAATCTGACAATAAACAAGGAGACACCATGCATACGCTAATACGACGCACTGTTCCCGCGCTACTGATAGGCTGCTTTTGTGTCGGCGCATACGCGCAGGATCTGACGGGCCGGCTTGCCACCATCAAGGAGCGCAATACGATCGTGCTCGGCTACCGCGAATCGTCGTTGCCCTATTCGTACTACGACAACGAGCAAAAAGTGGTCGGCTATTCGCGCGATATCGCCCAGGAAATCGTCAAGGAGATCCAGCAGGCGATCAACGCGCCATCGCTACAGGTGCGGATGATTCCGGTCAACGCGCAAAACCGCATACCGTTGATGCAGAACGGCACTATCGATCTGGAATGCGGCGGCACCACCAATAACAAGGAACGCGCGCAACAGGTGAGCTTTTCCGACACGATTTCGGTGACTGAAACGCGACTGCTGACCAGGGCCAATTCGGGCATCCACTCGTTCAACGATCTTGATGGCAAGACGGTTGCGGTGACAGCGGGTACCACGTCAGAGCGCTTTCTGCGCAAGTACGTCGAAGAAAAGCACGCGAACATCACGATCGTGTCCGCGCGCGATCACAGCGGTTCGTTCCTGAATCTCGAGACAGGGCGCGCGCAGGCCTTCTTCATGGATTCTGACGTGCTGTCCGCGGAACGGGCAACTTCGGGCAATCCGGCTGCATACGTAGTGACCGGCGAGCCGCAATCGCACGAAGCCATTGCGTGCATGTTGCCGAAGGGCGATACCGCGATGAAAGCGATCGTCGACCGCACGATTGCGAAGCTCGAACAGAACGGCCAGGCCGAAAAGCTGTACAAAACGTGGTTCATGTCGCCGATTCCGCCGAAGGGCATCAACCTGGACATGCCGATGAGCGACACGATGAAGGCGGTGTTCGAGCATCCGAACGATCGGCCGATGGACGATTAAACGCAGCGCACGCGCCGGGTGTGCGTGTGGCTAGCCCGGCCGTGGCGTTGCTCCCCACTGCGAAAAACCGCATCACGCCCGCACCACCGTCACCCCATCGCCTCCATCGGCTTCGGCTATTGCGCATCGGTCTTGTTCTCGGCAATGAGCGATTGCGCGACCGTGTTCGTCCCGCCGCCGCGTGGTCGGCTATACGATGCGCGGCGACTCGCTCCGCACCGCAGCGCGCGGACGTTCGTCGACCATCTGCGCGATAAGTGCATGACGGCATCGGCGTGTGAATGCTCGTTCATGCGCTCTGATGAAATTGCTGCAACAGATCAAGAAATAGATCGAGTGCGCGCGTTCGTGGCCGCGAGATCTCGGTAATCGCGCTGATTCTGTTTTCGAAGAGCGGCCCTGCGGGCACCTTGACGAGCGCGTGCCGCTTTGCGAATGAGGCCGCATAGAATTGCGGCAACAAACCGACATAATGCCCGGACAGCGTCAGCATCGCGACCGCTTCGAGACCCGACGCCGTTGGCCCGCGCTGCATCCCGAGGGTGTTGAGCGCGTCGTGCACGAACGGTTGCGATCGATAGACGAGCGGCAGCGTCGCCGCATCCCGCAAACGGCGGCGCGCCACGTACAGCTGCTGAACCTCGACGAACAGCGGCAGATAGTGAAAGCCCGCTTCACGCCGATACATCCCGCGTATCGCCACCTGCACGCGCCGCTCGCGTAGCGCGAGATCGAGTTCATTGAAGGTCATCACACGCAGTTCGACGTTCACGTCCGGAGCTTGCTCCTTCAGCGCGGCGAGTGCCTCGGGCAAATGACAGCTCTCGTCGCTGATTATGTGCTCGACCATGCCGATCGATAGCGTACCCGACAACACGCCGCGGACCGCGTCGATCTGCGGACAAATGCGCTCTAACGACATCAACGCGTCGCGCGCGAGATCGAGCGCGACCCTGCCCGCATGCGTGAGCACGAAGCCGGACGGCCCTCGCTCGCACAGCCGCGCGCCGAGCGTTTCCTCGACGTCGCGGATATGGCGGCTGATCGACGCCTTCGACATGTTCAGCTGTTTCTCGGCAGCGGCGAAACCGTTCGCCTGCGCGACCGCGCAGAAGATCCGCAGCGAGCGCAAATCGCGTTCGCTAAAGTCGGGACGGGGCGCGGCGGCGCTTCGTTGAGTCCGTCGCTCGGTCAAGTTGAGGCACCTTCAAGCAAGTGGAAAGGTTTCGTTTTTCGAAACCATACAGATAAAAAAATCATTTTTCACGATTTTTATGGCGTCGTACATTCGGTCGCCTGCCAAAGCGCGAAGTCGCGGCGACACGCTATGCCCGGCTGGCACACACACGTTTATTTCGCGGAGAAAGCAATGAGAAACTGGTCCAGACGATCGTTTGTGAGAGCGACGCTCGCGTCGGCCGCCGCTCTGGCGCTGCCGCAAATCGCGCTCGCCGAAGGCGGCACGCTCGCCGACATCAAGAAGCGCGGCACGCTGGCGGTCGGCACCGAAGCCGCGTACGAGCCGTTCGAATTTGTCGAGAACGGGCAGATCGTCGGCTACGGCCATGACCTGCTGGAGTTGATGGCGGCGAAGCTCGGCGTCAAGCTCGAACAGGTGAACCTGCCGTTTCAAGGCCTGCTGCCTGGCCTGATGTCGCACAAATTCGACTTCGTCGCGACGAGCGTGGGCATCACGCCGGAGCGCGCCAAGCGTTTTGCGTTCAGCGAGCCGGTCGGCGTCGTGCGTTCGGTGCTTCTGGTGCGCGCCGACGACGGATCGATCAAACGCGACCTCGACATCGGCGGCAAGACGATCGGCACGCAGATGGGCTCGTCTTCGCAGCCGGTTGCCGACGAATTCGAAAAGGAACTGAAGGAAAAGACCGGCAAGGGCTACGCGGGCACAAAGCTGTTCCAGGCCTACCCGGACGTCTCGAACGCGCTCGCGAACAAGACCATCGACGTCGCGCTGATGCCGTCGAATATCGCCGCAGTGGAGATGAAACGGCAACCCAACGTGTTCCGTATCGCCGGCACGATCGGCCAGCCGAAGCTGCTTGCGTGGGTCGCGAATCCGGGCGACCTCGAGATCCGCAAGTTCATCAACGATTCGCTCGATGAGTTCCGCGCGAACGGGAAGCTCGCCGCGTTGCAGACGAAGTGGTTCGGCGCGCCGATGGACACGCCGCGCAGCAACTATCTGCCGACCGGCGCCATCTGACGCCACCATGTTCGACTGGCTCGCTAAAGGCGGCGTGATCGTGCCGTTCCTCGATGGCGTCGTCGCCGGCACGGCGCTCACGCTGGCCGCATCGGCTTGCGCGTTCGTGATCGGCCTTGCGCTCGGCATCGTGCTGCTGCTCGCGCGCATCTCGCCGATCGCGCCGCTGCGCTCGCTGGTCGTGCTGTGGGTTAGCCTGATTCGCGGCACGCCGGCGCTGATACACATGTTGATCGCTTACTACATGGTGCCGGCGCTGCTCAATATCTCGATTTCGCCGATCGCCGCCGGCATCGCCGCGCTCGCGTGCAACACCAGTGCGTACATCGTCGAGATTCTGCGCGGCGCTCTCGGCACCATCTCGGGGGGACAGCGGGCCGCCGGCTACGCGATGGGCATGCGCACCGCCCAGGTGTGGCGTCACGTGCTGCTGCCGCAGATGATCTACCGGTCGATTCCGCCGCTCACCAGCGAATTTACGATCCTGCTGAAAGCGTCGTCGCTGATGTCGATCATCGCGGTGCCCGAACTCGCTACGGTCGCGCGCAACGCGACGCTGCAAACCGATCTGCCGCTGCAGGTGTTCACGATCACCGCCGCCGTCTACTTCGTGATCCTGTTTCTGATCTCGGCCGCTTCGCGACTGTGCGAGCGCCGTGTTTCGAGGATGTTGCCTCATGGCCATTGATTTTTCGATCGTCCGTGAAGCGATTCCTCCGCTGCTTAAAGGTTTGCGCGTCACCGCGCTGGTCAGCGCGATCGGCATACCGCTTGGTGTCGCGGCGGGCATCGTCGCGGCGTATGCCGCGCAGTCGCGCACGTGGCTGCGACCCGTCGCGCTGTCGTACGTCGAGTTGGTGCGCAACATTCCGTATCTGATTCTCGTCTACCTGTCGTTCTTCGGCTTGCCGAAGCTTGGCGTCGGCGCGTCGGCGATGACGGTCGCGATCGGCTGCACGGCGTTCTACACCGGCGGCTACTTCTGCGAAATCCTGCGCGCCGCGTTGCGCAGCGTGCCGCGCGGGCAGACGTATGCGGCCTTCTCGCTCGGCATGACGTTCTGGCAGGCACAGCGTCATGTGATCGCGCCGCAGATGTTCGGGTTCATCACACCGCCGACGACGAGCCTCGTGATCATGATGTTCAAGGACTCGGCGATCTTCTCGGTGATGAGCCTGCCGGAGATCACGTACCAGAGCAATCTGCTCACCGCAAACACGTTTGCCTATACCGAAGTGCTCGGCACGACGGCATTGATCTACTGGATCTGCAGCGTTCTTCTCGCTGGCGTCGGCCGCCGTCTGGAGACCGTAATCGGACGCCGCACGCGCCACGTTTGACGCGCATCCCGCCTTTCATCTGGAGACACACGAATGAGCCACTACACCGTTGCGCCAAGCACCGGCCATCCGACGCTGCTGTACTCGGAACTCGATCTCGATATCGATAACCTGAAAGCCGATATCGCCGTGCTCGGCATGCCGTACGGCGCGCCTTATGGGCCGTCCGATTACAGCAACGATCAGACGAACGCGCCGTCGGCAATCCGTCAGGCGACCGATCGCGTCGCGCGCAAGCCCGACCACTACGACTTCGACATCGACGGTCCGCTGCTGCAAGGCCGCACCGATATTCGTTTCGTCGATTGCGGCGACGTGATTCCCGACTTGAAGAAGCCCGGCGAGCATTACGCGCGCGCCGAAGCGGCCGTGCGCCGCATCGTCGCCGGCGGTGCGATGCCGATCGTGCTCGGCGGCGATCACGGCATCACGACGCCGGTGCTGCGCGGCCTCGACGCCAAAGGCCCGATCACGCTCGTGCATATCGACGCCCACCTGGACTGGCGCGACGAAGTGAACGGCGTGCGCGAAGGGCTGTCGAGTCCGATCCGCCGCGCGTCGGAAATGACGCACGTCGACCGCATCTTTCAGATCGGCCTGCGTGCGCAGGGCAGCGGCCGCTCCGAGGAGCTGGTCGCCGCGCGTGCGTACGGCGCGGAACTCGTTACCGCGTACGAGCTGCACGACATCGGCATGGATGCGGTGCTCGCCCGAATTCCGGACGGCGGTAACTACTACCTGACGATCGACGCCGACGGTCTCGATCCGTCGGTGATGCCGGCCGTCGCGGGTCCGGCACCGGGCGGCGTGACCTTCGTGCAGGCGCGCAAGCTGATCCACGGTCTGGTGAAGAAGGGACGCGTGGTCGGTATGGACATCGTCGAAATCCAGCCGGAGAAAGACGACGCGAATCTGATTTCCTGCGTGACGGCGGGCCGTTTGATTCTCAACCTGATCGGCGCGTCGATCCGCGCGGGGTATTTTGATAAATGAGTCGACAAATGACGACGCCGGTCATCGACATTCGCGGCATCGACAAGTGGTACGGCACGCACCACGTGCTCAAGCAATGTTCGACGCACGTGAACAAAG
>NZ_DASXHN010000040.1:0-8083 GCF_036488505.1 Paraburkholderia sp.
CGTCGGCCTGCGCTCGCTGACTCGGTTCACGGTTACGCCACTGGCAATGTCCGCTGCGCGACGCTCCCAGGATGCGACATCGCCGAGCAACACTGTACTGGTCGAAGTGCTCGTCGATCCATGCGTAGTAGACCGCCGCGCCCTCACGAAGTACGCCGTCGCTTTTCGAAGTATCTCGGTATCGAATTTCGCACTAGCCAGCTCTTTCCCGGAGTCGGCTGTTCTCGGCCCAGAGTTTGTCGATCGGCCTGTCGATCCTGTGTTCTTCACTTCGCGGCCGCCACTTCGCCAATATCCTCTGGAACTGCGGCTACCTCGACCCAGTCGCCTGCGATTGCCAAATGAACGCCGAGTCTGCGCGCTGCTTCGTGCTGTCCCACTGATTCGGCAAGCCCGGTGGCCTCGACATTGGACTCGCCCGTGCATTACCGCGGTGGCACCAGCTTTTCCGAACATCGAAACTTCCGTACAAGCAGGAACTAACAAAACTCCTTGACGTGAAATCGAGGCACGATCAGTCCACGGTTCAGCGCGAAAAACACGCCGATAGCGCTTGGTCGAAGGTTACGCGACAGTCGATGTCCAGGACCATGAATCAACAGTGTCTCGATCCGTTGCAAGCTAAGCGCGGACGATGCAGGCGAATAAATCGACCTCGCATGCCGCGCGTCATTCGGGTGTCGGCTCCGCTTCCCTGGCCGTCCAGCTAACGCTGGAAACACTTTTCTCCATGCTCAGGCGGCTCGCCATCTGTTCCAGCTTCGACTGATCCTTCGGATGCAACTTAAGCGTCGCGGTGACGCGTATGCGTCCCGGATCGCCCTCGACGTCCTCGCTCGTCAGGCTCTGGAACGACAATGGTGCCGAATACATCGAGTTGGAAATCGCGGTGCGAATGTGGATCTCATCGACTTCCCGGCAGACGATCGTCAAGATGTACTGCCGAATTAGATCGGCATTGGAAACCGGCGTCGCATTGATCGTGCGGCTCACTTCGCGCAGCACCGTATTGGTCAACAGTACGACGCCGGTGCCCGCGAGCGCCGGCCCGTAATGTCCCGCGCCGCTCAATACGCCCACCGCCGCGGAGCACCACAGCGTCGCGGCGGTATTGATTCCCTGGATCGAACCTTTGTCGCGCATGATGACGCCGCCACCAAGAAAGCCGACGCCCGATACCACATACGCGGCGATTTGCGTGATGCCGCTCGTACCGTTGCCGGTCAGTACGCCGAGCGTGACGAACAGGCAGGCGCCGCTCGCGACGAGCGTGATCGTGCGCAAGCCTGCGTTGCGCTGCCGCATCTGCCGTTCGAGGCCGATTGCGACGCCGCAGGAGAACGCGGTCAGAAGCCGCAAACAGAATTCGAGTGTCATCGTTCAGAAAGGTTGGCGCGCATACTGTCGCAGTATGAAGTTTACGCATGACGGTGCCGCGTCCCCTATCGTCGTTTGCGGCGAGGACGAGCGTGATCGCTTGCAACGCAACGTCAGGCAAAACGAGAATCGCCGCACTCGACGCATGTAACGAGCGCACGGCGTCGATGAGGTGTTGTGCTGCGCCAGCACTGCACGAATGTGAATAAAAAGAAAGCGATGCGCACCATCGAGCTCGGAAGCAGGATGGCGACAGCCGAAACTGACGCGGAACTCCTGCCGATTCAGTCGATCGGCCGAATCGATACTCGACTGATACCGCTACTGTTCAAGATCGCGGTTCCGGTTGAATAAATGGGCGAATATTATGGGGCCGTGCAAAGCTCAGTCAAGCCGACGCAACGATGCCTGGGGTTCCTTGAGAATGCGCACAACGAAACAGTCGCGCGATCGGCGGCCAGCGAGTACCGGCTGCTACCCAGGCGAGAAAGATACGATGCCCGAGCATTTCCCAACATATCGCGCGATGCGATCCGGTTCTGACTCTACCGCGCTGCTTCAGCGTGCACACGCGAATGCATTCGTGCGGGTGCTTCGTATCGGTATCCATCAATAAGCGATGCATTCGCCGGCGCACTATTGCCGGCTCTATCCGACTCAATCCGGCTCACCAGGAACCAGCCGTACACGCGTAATTTCTGACGGTGCGCCCAGACGCTTCGGCGGTCCCCAATAGCCGGTTCCCCGGCTCGTATAGACCCATAAGCCGTTCAATCGCGCGAGGCCAGCCGTAAACGGCTGCTGCAATCGCACGAAGAAATTCCACGGAAAGAACTGACCGCCGTGCGTATGGCCGGACAGTTGCAGCGTAAAGCCGGCCGCCGCTGCCGCTTCGGCCGAGCGTGGCTGGTGGGCGAGCAGTACCTTGATCAGTACGTCGCCCGGCGCGCCGGCCAGCGCCGCGACAGGGTCGCTGCGATGCGCCGGATCATGATGGCCCGCCGAGTAATCGGTGACACCAGCAATCACCGCGCGCGCGCCGTCATGATCGACGACCACGTGTTCGTTCATCAGCACTTGCAAGCCAAGGCGGCGGAACTCGTCGATCCACGAGTTGGCGCCAGAGTAATACTCATGATTGCCCGTCACGAGAAAGGCGCCATGCCGCGCGCTGAGCCGCGACAGCGGCTGCGTATGTTTGCTGAGCTTCGACACGCTGCCGTCGACCACGTCGCCGGTTACCGCGATCAGATCGGGTTTCAGCCGGTTCACCGCATCGACAATCGCGTCGACATAACGTCCCTTGATGGTCGGGCCGACGTGGATATCGCTGATCTGCACGATCGTGAAACCGTCGAGCCCGCGCGGCAAATCGTCGATCGGCACGTCGATCGTCACGACGCGTGCGCGGCGCCGCGCATTGATAAGGCCGATCAGCGTGGACAGCAGCGCGATCAACGGCACTGCCGCCGCGGAGCCGGTTCGCCAGTGACTGATCGTCAACGTGTTCGGCCAGATCGCATCGATCGTCAGCAGCGAAGCGAGTACGAGGTCGCGCGCGAACGTCAGCACCAGCAGCGACGAAAAGAAGCCCATTGCCAGCAGGCCGACCCACGCGAGCCGGTCGCCGAGCGGCTGGCGCTTGATGCCGCGCGCCATCATGCCGATCGGGATCAGAACGACCGACAGCACGAGCCATAGCGCGCACAGCCAGCGGGTGGTCGCGCTGATCGGCATGTCGGGAATCACGCGTAAGCCGACGTAGATGTGCAGCAGGATGCCAATCAGGATGATGCGAACGAGAAACGATGAACGGCGCATAGGAAGGATCGGGCGGCAAAGGAGCGGAAGACTAGCTCGGTGAAGACGCGCGGCGAGCGGTTGCCGCGCAGTGCAATGCATTCGCGCTGCTGCGCGAACGGGGCGAGTCATTCTACCGGCATGTTCGGACCCTTGCTGACCCCGCAAGATTCGTGCTGGGCGGCGAGGCCGGGTGCTGATCACGGATGCTCCGCAGTGTCCCAAGGCTTTTCCCGGCGGTGTGTAGCCCGGTGCGATAAGTGCTTCAGCACAAATTGGAGGATCCACGCGATGCGTTCGATGCGGATACAAGCTAATTAAATGGGCTTTGAATTGTCTTCGAGCGTGGACTATGCTTTAACAAACCAGTGCGATTTTCGGGCCATCGCAGCGACGTCATGGCGGCGCCACGGCGTAGGCCGCAGGGCCCGCTCGCAACTGGTGCTGTCGCTCGGGAAAGAGGCCGGGCGAGGGGGACACACGATGAAACTGCTCAAATTAGGCCATCAGCCGCGCGATGCGCACCGCGCGCATCACGATCCTCACGCGCACCACGTGGGGCGCGAGGGCAGTCATGTGATGCTGCCGCTGGTCGGCATCTCTCTAATGGCGATCGCCCTTTACATTGGGGTGCGCAATGTCGACTTTTCCGAACTCGGCAAGACCGCGCTATTCGACGTGGTGATGGTATGCGTCGCGCTCGGCATTGCCGGGCTGTTCGGCGTCGCCGGCGCGTGGCTGCACTCGAGCGGCGATGACGCGGATGAAGGTTTCTGCTTTGTCGGCGCGTTAATCGGCACCGTGGTGTTTTATATCGCGGTGCTCGGCTGACGCGAAGCGGCTGGCCCAGCACTCGATGCAGCAGCGCGCAACGAACGCGAGGCGACGCAGGCCCGACACCTCGTCAAACATGCATCAAACCACGCGCGCCGCTTCGTCGAACGAAAAGCGCGGGCTGCGCGCGAACAGTTTCGACGCATCGCCATAGCCGAGATTGATCAGGAAGTTCGCCTTGACGGTCGTGCCGGCGAAAAACGCGGCGTCGACCTTGGCGGCGTCGAAGCCCGACATCGGCCCCGTGTCGAGACCGAGCGCGCGCGCGGCGAGAATCAGATAGCCGCCTTGCAGCGTCGAATTGCGGAATGCCGTATCCGCGATCGCGCGTTCGTTGCCAACGAACCAGCTGCGCGCATCCGCATGCGGGAAAAGCTTCGGCAGATGCTCGTAAAACGCCATGTCCATGCCGACGATCACCGTGACCGGCGCGGCCATCGTTTTCTCGAGATTGCCCGCCGACAGCGCCGGGCGCAGTTTTTCCTTGCCCTGCGGCGTCTTGGCGAACACGAAGCGGCCCGGGCTCGAATTAGCCGAGGTCGGCCCGAGCAGCACGAGTTCGATGAGTTGATGGAGCAGGGCATCGTCGACGGGTTTATTCTGCCAGCCGTTGTGCGTGCGTGCTTCGCGAAAGAGCTGATCGAGCGCCTGGTCGGAAAGAGTCATGGACGTGGTCCGTGAGAAAAAGGAGTAAAGGAAAGTGCGGCGACCCGCGTCGAATGACAGAGCAAAGCGCATGAGTGAGAGGGGCGTGCCGTTGCAGCCATAATAGTCAGTGTTCTCACTTGTCCGCTTGCACCGGCTGCACCAACGTATTGCGATGAGCGATCTTTTCAACGACCTGCCGACGCCCGAGCTCGACTGGTATCCCGATTGGCTTGCGCCGGACACGGCTGCGCAATTCCTCGCGCGTCTGATCGACGAAGTGCAATGGCGTCAGGACACGATCGGCACGCCCGGCGGCCGTGTTGCACTGCCGCGTCTGACCGCGTGGCAGGGCGAACCGGACGCGGTGTACGTGTATTCAGGCATTCGCAACGTACCGCAACCGTGGACGCCGGCCGTCGCCGAACTCAAGGCCGCCGCCGAAGCGACGAGCGGCGCGCGTTTTAACAGTGTGCTGCTGAATCGCTACCGCAGTGGCGCGGACAGCATGGGCTGGCACGCGGACCGCGAACCCGAACTCGGCAAACAGCCGGTGATCGCGTCGGTGAGCCTCGGCGTCGAGCGCACTTTCGATCTGCGGCATAACAAAACTGGCGTCGTGCAATCGTTCGCGCTCAAAGGCGGCAGTCTGCTCGTGATGAAGGGCGACACCCAGGCCGAATGGCGTCATCGGGTGCCGAAGGAACCGCGCGTGAGCGGCGAGCGCATCAATCTGACGTTTCGCTGGGTCACGCCCAGAACCGCCCTATGCTGAACGCGCGTGTTATATCAAAAATGGTATCGACGGCGCGAATCATGTGATTGGACGGTTAACGCGTCCCACAGTACGCTACATCACGATCCACGCACCGTGAGGGCCGTGAGGGCTGGGCAGGTCGCCGGATCGCACACAACAACTGCATAAATCAGTAGGTCCAAGGTCAGCGCTCGAGCGCTCACTCTGGCCGACATAGGAGACAGTCATGGCGAATACACGACGTGCCGCGTGTCGCGCTCTGGGCGCGCTTGCACTTTCCGCGAGTCTGGGTGCTCTGACGCTGGCCACGCCCCGGGCGCATGCCGACGACAAGCAGATCACGCTCGGTTTTGCACAGGTCGGCGCGGAAAGCGCATGGCGTACCGCGAATACCGAGTCGGTGAAGTCGGCGGCTGCGGAAGCGAAGATCAAGCTCAAGTTCTCCGACGCTCAACAGAAGCAGGAAAACCAGATCAAGGCGATCCGCTCGTATATCGCGCAGAAAGTCGACGTGATCGCATTCTCGCCGGTGGTCGAATCGGGCTGGGAACCAGTGCTGCGCGAAGCGAAGGCCGCGAACATTCCGGTGATCCTGACCGACCGCAATATCGATGTGAAAGACCAGTCGCTATACGTGACGATGATCGGCTCGGACTTCCTCGAGGAAGGACGGCGCGGCGGCAAATGGCTCGAAGATCACTACAAGAACGATAAAGGCCCGATCAACATCGCCGAACTGCAGGGCACGGTCGGTTCGGCCCCGGCCAACGACCGGCACTCGGGCCTGATGGAAGTGATCAAGAACGATCCGAAGTTCAAGATCATCGCGTCGCAGAGCGGCGACTTCACGCTCGCGGGCGGCAAGCAGGTGATGGAAGCGTTCATCAAGACCTACGGCAACAAGATCAACGTCGTGTATGCGCATAACGACGACATGGCGCTCGGCGCGATCCAGGCGATGGAAGAGGCCGGCATGCATCCGGGCAAGGACGTCACGATCGTGTCGTTCGACGCGACCAAGGGCGGCTTCCAGGCGATGGTCGCCGGCAAGATGAACGTCGATGTCGAATGCAGCCCGCTGCTCGGACCGCAACTGATGTCGGCCGTGAAGGACGTCGTCGCCGGCAAGCAACTGCCCAAGCGCATCGTGACGGAAGAGACGGTCTTCCCGATGAGCGTCGCCGCACAAACGCTGCCGCAGCGTAAATACTGACGCCGCCGACGCAAGGGACGCCACGGCGTTCTCTTGACGTCCCATGCGCTTACGCCGCGGCGCGCGCCAGAAGCACAGCGCGGCCAGATCAACGGGTTCTCCAGTGGTGCCTGACCGCCCGGGCTGCGTTGGCAGCGGGCGGTCTCTTTTCAGGAGCATGCCGCTGGCGCAGCCTGCCGAACCACGCATAGCCGATCGAGCGAGGTCCATGATCCATTCCGCTTCCGAACCGAACCAGCCGGGCCAGCCGGCTCGCGGCGTGCAAAGCCCCCAAGACGGCACGCCCGAGCCGATTCTCGCGACCTCCGGCGTCAGCAAAACATTCCCCGGTGTAAAGGCGCTGCAACGCGTCGACTTTCGGCTCTTCCCCGGCGAGGTGCACACGCTGATGGGACAGAACGGCGCCGGCAAATCCACGCTGATCAACGTGCTCACCGGCGTGCTCGCACCCGATGCCGGCACCATCCGCCTCGGCGGCGAAGTGGTCGCGTTCGCGTCGCCCCAGGAGGCCGAAGCGGCCGGCGTGCGCACGTTGTACCAGGAAGTGAATCTGTGTCCGAACTTGTCGGTCGCGGAGAACATTTTCGCGGGCCGCCAGCCGCGCCGCTTCGGCGCGATCGACTGGCCCGACATCAAACGGCGCGCGCAGGCCGCGCTCGCACGCCTGGACGTATCGCTCGACGTCACCCGCTCGCTCGACGCGTACCCGATCGCGGTGCAGCAGATGGTCGCGATCGCGCGCGCGCTGTCGGTCGATGCGCGCGTGCTGATCCTCGACGAGCCGACTTCCAGTCTCGACGACAGCGAAGTCGCGCAGCTTTTCAAAATCCTTCGGCATCTGAAGCAATCGGGTATCGCGATTCTGTTCGTTACGCACTTCATCGAACAGACCTACGCGATCTCCGACCGCATCACGGTAATGCGCAACGGCGAGCGCGAAGGCGAATACCTTGCGCGCGATCTGCCGGCCGATCAGCTGGTCGCGAAGATGGTCGGCCATGAACGCATGAGCGCGCGTCTGCGTGAAGCGGCGCATGAAGCGCAGGCCGCGGACGAGCTTCAGGAGAGCGCGGAGGACGCGTCGCAGGTCCCGCACGCGCAGAGCGCAGTCCCGTTCGTCGAGTTGCGCGGCGTCGGCCGGCGCGGCACGTTGCAGCCGATCGATCTCGAAGTGCAGTCCGGCAAGATTCTCGGCCTCGCGGGTCTGCTCGGCTCGGGCCGCACCGAAACCGCGCGCCTGCTGTTCGGCGCGGATCGCGCGGACAGCGGCACGATCCTCGTGAAGGGGCGCGCCGTGCGGCTGCGCTCGCCGCACGACGCGTTGCGCCACGGCATCGGCTATTGCGCGGAAGACCGCAAAAAGGAAGGCATCGTCGCCGAGCTGTCGATCCGCGAAAACATCCTGCTCGCGTTGCAGGCGCGGCGCGGCTGGTGGCGCAAGATCAGCCGGCAACGCG
>NZ_DASXHN010000051.1:0-30328 GCF_036488505.1 Paraburkholderia sp.
AACGGTCGCCCGCCACGCACCCAACCAACGGTTCGCCATATGCTTATCGACCGCGCGTCGATGTCGATTGCCACGGGCGAGCTTGCCCTGCGTTCTGTGCTGCCCGCGCGGCGGCCTTTATATCGTTATCACGAAAAGTCGCTTAGCCGTGCGGCGGCCGCTCATTAAGATGACGCTTCGAAGTCCGGTTCGCCACGGCCGAGTTGCTCGCCGCCCTACAGCAAACGCAGAGAATGACGGCGTACGAGCCGCACCCGCGGCCGCGTCATGAGCCGCTATCGAAGGAGTACTTGCTTGAACAGATCCGATCATTCCCGCCGACCGCTCATCATCGGCATCGGCGGCACCACGCGCGCGGTCTCGTCGACCGAACGCGCGCTCGCTTTCGCGCTGCGCGGCGCCGAAGCCGCCGGCGCGCACACCCGCCTGTTCGGCGGCGCCTTTTTGCAGAGCCTGCCGCACTATGCGCCGGAGCAGCCGGCGCGTACCGATGAACAGCTCAAACTGGTCGAGGCGGTTCGTCACGCCGATGCATTGATCGTCGCGACACCGGGCTATCACGGCGGCGTATCGGGCCTCGTGAAGAACGCGCTCGACACGCTCGAAGAGTTGCGCGCCGACGCGCGCCCCTATCTGGACGGCCGCGCGGTCGGCTGCATCGTCACCGCGTACGGCTGGCAGGCAGCGGGATCCGTGCTGAGCTCGCTGCGCTCGATCGTGCATGCGTTGCGCGGCTGGCCGACGCCGTTCGGCGCGGGTATCAATACACTGGAAACGCGTTTCGACACGACCGACAGCTGCTCCGACCCGAGGGTAGTCGAGCAGCTCGCAACGGTCGGCCAGCAGGCCGCGCAATTCGCGCTGGCGTTCAATGCGCATCGCACGCCGGGCTGCGGGGCTGAGCTCATGCAACAAGCTTCGGCCCAGCCGGCCGCGCAAACGTCCGCCATCGGCGCCGATCTCGCGCGCGTGGCGCAGACCGCCTGAACGCGCGCGAAGCCCCCAGTGCCGGGCCTCGCATGAAGCGTGCGCCACATAACAGACGCTTCTGCCCGCCTCCAATAGTGTGATCGAACACAGCGGTTTCGCTCCGATCCGGGTTCCTGACTATCACTCCCGCGCCGCGCTGATTTGCATACGACGAAGGATTGGTTCACCCGCTGCACAGCGCGTCCTACGCTTGTCCCCTGCTCGCCGCTTCACGAACGAACGTCCGGCGTGACGGGGCAGCGTCGCACGCACTGATTATCCGCGCAAGGCACGCGGGCATACTGACAAGTCAAGATCATGAACTCACACATCCGCTACAAGGGCTATGAGGTCGAAGCAGCCACACAACCACTGCCCAATGGATTATTCGCCGCCAACCTGACCATCGAGCAGAGCAACGCCAATAATCGCAGAGCGTATTCGTTCGACGCACTAGACTATTTCTTCGACGAGGAACACGCGCTCGCGTATGCGTCCGACTGGGGACGCATGTGGATCGACCACCACCAGTAAGCGCATCGGCACCGCTGAGGATCGCCGCGACGCGCACGGTCAAATGCCGCCGTCGAGTCAATGTCACCGTCTTTGAGCATCGCCCGGCATCCGGTTTCAGGCGGCTGTGCCAGAATGGGCGAACTGTCGTGTTCGCCTTTTGCGCATGACCTGTCCGCCACCTCTACGGATGCCGCTGGAACGCCCACACCTCCTCCGCGCTAGTCCCAGTCGCGCCGCTTCGCATTCGCGCGAAGCCCGCGTGCGGGCTTGCACGCGTCGATGCACCGGCGCATCGGGCGTTGCCAGCGTGACCGTGCGCGCGAGATCGGCGGCAACTCATCCACCGATACGGAGACGCCGCCGATGAGCTGGACCGTCGATGCACAACTCGCGCTGAGCGCGTCGCAAGCAGTCGAAGCGCTGCAATCCGGCCAATTGAAAGCCGCCGATTACGTGGCCACGCTGCTCGCGCGCGCCGCGGCGCTCACGCATCTGAACGCGCTCACCACGCTCGATCTCGACGGCGCGCTAGCGGCCGCGCGGCGCATCGACGCATTGCCGGCCGCGGCGCGAGCGCGGCTGCCGCTCGCCGGCCTGCCGATCGTCGTGAAGGACAACATCAATACCGCCGGCTTGCCGACTTCCGCGGGCACGCCCGCCCTCGAAGGCTTCATGCCGTCGACGACCGCGCCATCGGTGCAACGTCTCGTCGACGCGGGCGCGATCGTGCTCGGCAAGGCCAATATGCATGAGCTCGCGTTCGGTATCACGAGCACGAACCTGGCAGCGCATGCGGGGCCGGTGCGCAATCCGTACGACCCGTCGCTGATGCCGGGCGGCTCGTCGGGCGGCACGGCCGTCGCGATCGCCGCGCGCATCGTGCCCGCCGGGCTCGGCACCGACACCGGCGGGTCGATCCGCATCCCCGCCGCGCTGACGGGCACCGCGGGCCTGCGTCCATCGGTCGGCAACGGCGCAGGCGAGCGGCGCTATCACGATCCCGATGCGGTCGTGCCGATCAGCCATACGCGCGACACGGTCGGGCCGATGGCGCGCAGCGTCGCCGATCTGGCGCTGCTCGACGGCGTGATCACAGGCGCGGGCGCACTGCCCGAAGTCGCGCTCGACGGCTTGCGCATCGGCCTGCCGGCGCCGCTGTGGGATGCACTCGAACGACAGGTCGAGGACGTCGCGCGCGCCGCGTTGAAACAGCTCGAAGCGGCAGGCGTCACCTTCGTGCCGGTCGCGATGGAAGAACTGCCGTATCTGAACGGGATGGTCGGCTGCCCGATCGCGCTTCACGAGGCGCGCGACGACCTGCTCGCATGGCTGGTCGCGAACCGCGCGCCGGTGCAGACGGTCGCCGAGCTTGCCGCGCGCATCGCGAGCCCGGACGTACGCGCGATCTACGACGACGTGCTCGCCGACGTGCTCGGCCCGCACTACACGGCGGCGCTCACGTACTGGCGTCCGCGTCTGCAGCGCTATGTCGCCGACACCTTCGCCGACGCCCGTCTCGACGCGCTGCTGTTCCCCGCCACGCGGCTCGCGGCGGTGCCGATCGACGATCTGAACGGCTCGTCCAGCGTGACGATCGACGGCGGCGCGCCCATCGATACGATGGAAGCGTTTCTGCGCAACGCCGAGCCAGCCAGTACGGCCGGTATTCCGGGGCTGTCGCTGCCAGCCGGCATCGGCGCGAGCGGGCTGCCGGTCGGACTCGAACTCGATGGACCGCTCGGCTCGGACCGGCGGCTGCTCGCCATCGGCGTTGCGTTCGAACGGGTGCTCGGTGCACCGCCGGCGCCGGTGCTTTGATTCTTCATCCGCGAACCCGCCTATCCGCAAACCCGCACATCCACGAACCCGCGACTTCGATACGCGATCCCGAACGACAACCGAAGTGACGATGACGACACCCGCCACCGCCCGCGCGCAACATAACGTTCGGCAGCGCTTTTTGCAACGCAGCTTGCACCCATTGCTTCACCAGCTTGCCCGCCTGTGCGTCATGCTCGCGGCCGCCGTCGCCGTCAGCTCCTGCGCGGGTCTTTCAACGATCGATTCCAACGCGCTATGGAAGATCGTCGATATCCGCTGCGTGCCGTCGCAACAGACCACCGGTACGCCCGGTCAATGCACGCTCGTCGACCTCGACAAGCGCTATGTGGTTCTGAAGGATATCTTCGGCCGCTCGCAATATCTGCTGATGCCCACCGACCGGATCACCGGGATCGAGAGTCCGCTGATCCTCGCGCCTGGTGCAAAGGACTATTGGAGCGACGCGTGGGATTCGCGCCATTACGTCCAGCAAGCGGTCAAACGCAAATTGCCCGACGATCAGCTCGGCCTCGAAATCAACTCCGAATATCGCCGCTCGCAGAACCAGTTGCATATCCATATCGACTGCATGCGTCGCGACGTCAGCGCGGCGCTCGCGATCCACACTCACGACGCGCCCGGTGAATGGCGTTGGGACACGATCGATGGCGAGCGCTACCGGATCATGCGCGTGACGTCGCTAACGGGCGCGGACAACCCGTTCAGAATCGTCGCGCGAGACAACCCGACTCCCGCGATGATGGCCTCGCAAACCATCCTGGTGACGGGCGCGGCAGCGTCGGCCGGCGCGCACGGCTGGCTGATCGTCAATAGCGGCATCGACTTGGACAACGGCAGCGGCACAGCCGAAGGGCTGCTCGATCACGCGTGCCGGGTGGCCGACGACAATTGAGCGGGCGCCACCCGGCGCACACGCTATCCACGATCGCGCGTATGCATTGCCGAACAAAATCGTTCCGGCGCGACGTGTCGCCCCTTACGATCGGTCCGACCTGCATCACGACCGATCCGACGATGGCGATCTATCTCGACGACACCCAGCGCAACGACATCGACCGTCTCGCGGCCAGTTGGACCTGGCGCACGCAATGGCCGACGTGGGCGCTGATCGTGGTGATCTACGGCGGCTGGTTCGGCGTCGCGACGCATGCGCGCACACTTGGGTTGCCTGTCGCGACGCTGTTGCTCGCCGCGCTCGGCACCTGGTACACGTCGTTGCAACACGAACTGCTGCACGGTCATCCGACCCGCTCGCGATTCGTCAATGCATTGCTCGGTTTTGCGCCGCTGGCGGTGTGGTTTCCTTATCGCATCTACCGCGACTCGCATCTCCGGCATCACGACGATGCGCATCTGACCCAGCCTGGTCACGACCCCGAGAGTTACTTTGTCGATGCCGATGAATGGCAACGCGCGGGAACCGCGATGCGCGCGTTACTCGTGTTTCGCAACACATTGTTCGGGCGCATGCTGGCCGGGCCGGCGTTTTCGCTTGCCGCGACGGGCGCGCAGGCGCTTGGCAAGCTCGCCGATGGCGACTGCCGCGACCTGCCCGCATGGCTCGCGCATCTTGCCGCGTTGGCCGCGCTGAGCACGTGGTTGCAGCAGGTATGCGGGATACCGGCGTGGCTGTTCATCGTCGGCGCGGGGTATGGCTCGCTATCGCTCGCGTCGGTGCGTTCGTTTCATGAGCATCGTGTCGCGCGCGAGCCTGCGCATCGCACTGTGATTAATGAAGCGGGATGGGGGTGGCGGTTGCTGTTTCTCAACAACAACTTTCATCTCGTTCATCATGACTTGCCGCACGTGCCGTGGTTTGCGCTTCGGGAAGTGTATGAGATGTCCCGCCAGCCGTATGTTGAGCGCTGCGGAGGCTTCCTGGTCAAGGGTTACAGCGAATGGTTCACGCGATATGGGCTCACTGCGGTGGCGCATCCGGTCGATGGCGGTAGCTCCGATTGCTTCCGAGAAAATCCGCCAGCTTCCGTCGGTTTTGCAAGTGAATCGTACACTTTGCAGACGACATTCGAGACTTCCAATCCGACCTGATGCATCACAACCGCTGGTCGAGCGAACACGTTCAGCGAATCTTGTGCTCCTGCAACTGCTTCCATAGCGTCTGCGCGACGGGCCCATGAGCGGCGTTCCGCCGACGCGCCGCATAGTGCTTGAGCGCGGCGCCGCGCAGATGTCGCCCTTCCAGTGACGCCAGCCGGTGCTCGGTCAGATCGTTCGCGATCAGGTGAGACGGCATGTGGCCCCACGCCAGCCCTTGCAAGATCAGTTCGCGCTTCATCAACTGGTCAGGTACGGTACAGGTCGGCGCGCCTTCGATCAGATAGTAACTTGCGTCCGACGGCTCCCTGCTCGTGTCACGAATGACGCACTGAACGTAGGACCTCAGGTCATCGATAGTGAGGGATCCATCAATACGTTTCTGCAGGAACCCCGGCGCTGCGACCGGCACGAGTTGAACCTCGAACAGCTCGATTGTTTCTATTTCGGGCGACGGCTTGTCGAGGTGGTGAAAGAACAAGTCGCACTCACCACGTTGTAGCCGTTCCCAAGGCCCGCTGATGGCCTCGAACAACAACGCCAGGCGCGTACCGGTACTCGTCTCAAAGAAGCGCCTGAGCGAGCCCAACGTTTCGGGCAGTGGACACAGGTCTCCTACGACCACGCGCAGCTCGGCTTCCTGTCCTGCGGCGAGCTGAGCCGCCTCGCGCCGCAGACTGTCGTATTGACGCAGAAAGACAGCCGCGCGAGAGCGAAACGCCGCGCCCTGCGCGGTCAGCGAGACCCGGTAGCCTGTTCTGTCCAGAAGCACCATGCCTACCTGCGTTTCCAGCGCAGTCACAGCCGCGTGAACTGTTGGGTGCGTGCGGTTCAGGCGCGCAGCGGCCGCCGCGAAACTCCCCTCTTTCACCAACGCCTCGAAGCATTGCAGCTGGAACAGTGTAGGTTCGTTCATTGTAGGGCGAGGCTTCAGTGTCTGTCGAAACAAAGTAATTTTTTGAGATCAAGTTCGATCCTACCATTCGCTCTCTAACCAGGGAGGTCGACATGAAAGCTGTCGTGCGCAGTGGATTCGGTGGTCCTGAAGTGCTGAAGGTAGTCGACGTGCAAGCGCCTCTGCTGAAACCTGGCTGCATCCTGATTCGCGTCCGCGGATTTGGTCTGAACCGTGCGGAGGTCTATATGCGCCGCGGGCTGTGGGGTGCCGTTGCAGAAATTAGCGGCATCGAATGCGTTGGGACGGTTGTATCGGACGCGACTGGCGTGCACCGCGAAGGGCAGACGGTAATGGCATTGATGGGAGGAATGGGGCGAACAATCAACGGTAGCTATGCCGAGTATGTCGCTGTACCGGCCTCCAACGTTGTCGCCGTTGAGACGACACTGGATTGGGACATTCTCGCGGCGCTGCCGGAAGCCTATGCGGTTGCCTGGACCTGCATTCGCCGAAACCTGGAACTGACGGCCGGACAGCGACTTGTCGTGCGCGGAGGCACGTCAAGCCTCGGGCAGGCAGCAATCGACATAGGATGCGAGCTGGGTGCCGATGTGATCGCGACCACCCGTCGAGCGGGCAATGAAACGTTGCTGCGTTCGCTGGGTGCGGCACACGTCGTGACGACAACTGGCGATCTGCTTGCCGCGGCTGATTGGCAAGGCGGCAAGGCTGACGCCGTCCTGGACCTGGTGGGGAACAGTACGGTTCTCGATTCGTTGCGCGCGACGCGTCGGGGTGGTCGCGTGTGCCTCGCGGGTTTTCTCGGTGGCCTCGCACCCCTCACGGGGTTCGATCCCCTCGGCCAGATGCCGAGCGGCGTGCACCTGAGTTTCTTCGGCAGTTTCAACTTCGGGACCGCCGAATTCCCGTTGTCAGACGTGCCTATGCAGCAGATCGTGGACTTCACGGCGATGAACCGATATCGAGCGCGGCCAGCACGCGTTTTCGGCCTGAACGACGTGCCGTTGGCTCACGAACTGATGGAGCGCAATGAGGCGAAAGGAAAGTTCGTCGTCGTGATCTAAGTTGTCGATCAAGACAAAACAATCGTCTTCGTGACCGCCTGCGACGAGCACGCGCTGGATGCGTTCGACGCAGCCGCCATCGACTATCTGCTGAAGCCCGTCGATACAGCAAGGCTCGCGCGCACGATCGACAGGTTACGCCTGCGACTTGCGGGCATGGCAACGACCCGGGCGCCCCGCACGGATGTGCAGGCCAATCTGCAACGCCTGCTTGGCCAGTCGGAGCACATCACGCGCACCGTCCAGTTGGAGAACGGCCCGCGGGAAAATGGCCGCAGCACCACGCTAAGCTATCTGCGCGCCTCGAGCGGAAGCGACATCAGGATGGTGCCAGTGGGAAGAGGTGCTGCACTTCGAGACGGCGGACAAATATGTGATCGTCACGACGCGCACCGGCGAATTGTTGATTCGCATGAGCCTCAAGGATCTGTGTTCGCAATTGGACCCGGCGCGATTCTGGCAGGTGCATAGAAGTACTGTCGTGAACGTCGACCACGTGGAAGGCGCCTCGATCAGCGCATTTGAAAAGTAACACTCACGCTGCGCGGCCACGGCGGCGCAGTGGCGGTGAGCAAACAGTATGCGCACCTGTTCCGGCAGATGTGAAGCGGCAAGCATTCTGTCGAGACCGATCGTGCAACCGCACCCTTCTGTAAGGCTTAATTCACAAGTTACACGGCGTCACGGTTGCGTGAGCCGGCGCAGCGACGGCCCGAAATAGCCTGACACCCAAGTGCCGTTCCCACCGAAATCCCATGTCGGTCCGAAGCTCGCTGGATCGCGCAACGCCAGGTCGGTGAGGCCGCTCGAACGGGTTACCGCCGTGCCCGAACCGACGCCGGCTTGCGCGCCCGACGACTCGCTGTTCCAGAACACGTCCGGGGCGATGCTGCCGCTGTTCGTTCCCGCGATGCCGCCCGCCGTCGCATTTCCGTCCAGCGTGAGCTTCGCCCACGCGTACGACTGCTCGATGCGGCCGGTATTGTTGCCAACCAGTCCTCCAACCGTCGTTCCGCCGCTGATCTGGAACGCGTTGGCGTAAGAACGCACGATGTCGCCATTGTTCGTGCCGACCAGGCCGCCAACGGTGCCCTGCGCGCCGGCTGTAATCGACTCCAGCGAGTACGAGCGATCGATGTGCCCGTCGTTGCGCCCGGCAAGCCCGCCCAGTTCGCCCGTGCCGGCGATGTTCACACCCGCCCACGACCGCTCGATGTTGCCGAAATTCTCGCCGACCAGCCCGCCGATCACCGAACTCGCGTTGCTCGTGGACGTGATGTTGCCTGTCGCGCCGACGTTGATCAGCGTCCCGTAGTTGACTGTTGCGAGCAAACCTACAGGGCCCGAGGAAGACGTCCCCGTGCCGTCTGCCAGCGTAAAGTTGCGCACCACCGCATCTTTGCCGATCACGTTGAACATTCCAGTATTAGCGGCGAGATGAAGATCGGCCGGTAGATGGCCCATGCCGTCGAACTGGCCGGTGAACGGATGGTCGGCGGTGCCGATCCCGCCGAACTCGCCCGCATCGGCAAATTCGATCCCGCGCGGAGCCAGCGCATAGTTGCCCGCGAGGTTGTTGTTCACCGCGCGCAGGTCGTTCAGCGACGCGATCAACTGATAAGCGGTGAACTGCGTGAGCAGCCCGCTGAACGGCGCGGCCTGCCAGGCGGGATTCGTGACTACCGTGCCGCGGGTGAAAGTGCCGTTGATGTCGTAGAGCGCCGTTACGACGCCGGTGCTTCGCGACCAGTCGAGCGTACCCTGATTGATTACGCTCCCGCCGTTGTCGAATCCATAGCTGTCGGCGGAAAGCGTAAGCGGCCCCGCGCCGATGTTGGCGATGCTCACGCGCGGCGCGATGTTCAGCGAGTGCGCGGCATTGAGATTGAGCGACGCGTCACCGCGCCAGCGCAGACTCGCCTGCACGTCGATGTCGCCTTTGCCGTTCGCGCCCAGCATGCCGTCGGCGCCATTCGCCAGCACGTTGACCGACGCGCCACGGCTCAGGCTGGCGCCGAGCGTGTCGGCGGTGCGCGCATCGACGGTGAAATCGCCGGTCGTGATGTTCCACTGGCTGGCCTGGACGTCGGCGCCGCCTACCTTGACGCTACCGCCGGACATATCGACTACGCCGCGGCTGCCGTCCGTGTTGCGAGCGCTGATTTGAGCGCCGCGGACGTCGATGTTGCCGGTGTTGATGCGGGAGTTTGTCGTAACGTCGGCAACGAGCCAGACGTGTCCATCGCGCGTCGCCGTGCCGGTAGCGCGCAGCGCGCCCGAGTGGCCGGCAAGCGCGAAGATGTTGCCGTCCGCCGCCTGAAGGTTGATGGTCGCCGCTTCCACGGTGCCGGTGTTTCTGATCGTGCCGCCGCTTCCCACATCGACGGAAAGCTGCTGATACGCACTGTCGAACAAGCGCACCTGACGGCCCACGGCAGATTCAGCGTTGCCGTTGGGCGCCTCTATCTTTCCTGCATTGACGACCTTGCTGGCCGATATAAGCAGAACGTCACCGCCAGACGACGAGATCCTGCCGAGGTTGACGACATTCGCCGTGGAATTTCCGGTGTAGGCCGTTCCGCCGATCGTGGGCGGATTGAGGAAGCTACCGTCGGAAACGTCGAGGGTCGATGCCAGGAAGCGGCCACCCGTCGAAATCACGCCGCTTCGACCGATCAGCACGCCATTTGGGTTGATGAGATACACACTGCCCGTCGCGTTAAGCGCGCCGTAGATCGCAGAAACATCGCTGCCGGTCACGCGGTTGAGCGTCGCGCCCGTGCCGTTGTTGATCGACACGGTGTTCCCCGCACCGATCGAAAAGCTGTTCCAATTGATAATGCCGCGCCCGCCTGCTTGCGTGATGTTCAGGTTCCGGCCGTTCTGCGCGATGCTGCCCGAGCTGCCGACAAAACTGCCGCCCTGCGGCAGAGGTCCTGCCGCGACACTCGCGTGACACGAAAGAAGCGCCGCCGCGGCAAGCCCTAACCCGATCCACCGGTTGGCTAGGAGCTGCCGACGGGCATGGAGTACGCGTGTGCCACGCGCTAGCGCTGCAACGGTCATAGGACCCCCTTTGTTCGGCCATCGATGCTTCGCCATCCTGAGCGCGCGCGCTCGACATCAGCCCCCGCGCACGGTCATTGATCTGAAGGTTAGCAGGCGGCGCAGCAGTAGTCAGTCAAAACTTAGCGGTTTGCCGTGCGCTCGCGCGCAAGCCTGGCCGGCCGTCGTGTCGAACGCTCATCGGTTACTGCCAGACCGCGCTATCACCGCAAAATCGAGTGCTGCCGAACGCGGGACTCATCTCGCGACTGCAAATACCGAGCCACGGAGAACGGCCCCCTTGAACACCCGACTGGCGTCGGCACCCGGCGTGGTCGAGCGGAACCGCCTTTTGTCGGCAGAACAAACGGAGAGGTGCCGCCGCGAATTCGGACAGTCGGTAAGTGGAACACTATGAGACGCCCCGCCAACAGTATCTTGCGCTGCGGAAACCCCAAGCCAAGCCCTATAAGCTCACCGACCGCGATTCGATGTATTTGTACGTATCGATCAAGGCTACCAAGAAGCGGAAGTTCGTCTACCGGCTGGACAACAAAGCCTGCACGTACACTTTCGGGCGCTTCCCCGATCTGTCGCTTCATGACGCACGAGAACTGTGAGGCAATGCCGCCAAGCTAGTTGAAGCAAGTTACGCATGACGGAGGGCAACGAACACGCGTAAAACAGCGCCGATGTTCATCACGGCGCGATCTCTTCGAGGCTCCGCTCGTGCGTCTCCGTCATCTTCATCGAGCACAGCGCGCCGAACACGGCCACCACGGCGAACATCACGAACACGGAACTGATGCCGTGCTTGTGCAGCAGCAATCCCGCGATCGACGGCCCCACGGCGGAGGCGAGACGCAACCACGACGTCGCGAGCCCGGTACTGGTCGCGCGCATCCGGGTCGGATAAACCTCGGGCGTGTACAGATACAGCACCGCCGCAATAGAGCCGATCACGCCGTAGCTGAGCGTGCCGAGCACGATGGCACTCCATACGTCGTGCGCGGCGAACAGGCCGAGGCAAGCGAACAGCACCGCGGCGACACAGAACGCGCAAAATGTCCAGCTCCGACGTCCCACCCGATCGATCACATACGCACAGACCAGCAGCAAAGCGACCTGCGCGACATTGGTCATCGACGCGGCACGCAGCGCCGTTTGCAACGGCAGGTGATAGACCGAGCGATACAGCGTGGGCAGCCAGTTGTTGAGACTGTTCGCGATGAAAAACGCGCTCGCCCACAGCGCCCACACCACAAACGTACGGCCACGATAGAACGGCGACATCAGCTCCCGCCAGCCCGCGCGTTGATTCGTGGTCACACTGGTTTGCGGCTTCGTTTGCGTACTTGGCGCGATGCGGCGATCGGTGCTCGCTTCAAGGTTCCGCACCACGACTTCGGCTTCGGCGAGGCGGCCTTTCGAGATGAGCCAGCGCGGCGACTCCGGCAAACGGGCTACGAGCAGCGCGATCAGCAGGCCCGGACCGGTGCCGATCCAGAACATGATCTTCCACCCGACCATGGGCACGAGCCAGGCGCCGAGCTGGCCCGTCGCCATCAAGCCAACCGGGAAAATAAGCTCGTACAGCAGAAAGTATTTGCCGCGGCCGCGTGCGCTCGACAGCTCGCTGATATAGGTTGCGGCAACCGGCATCTCGCCGCCGACACCGATGCCCTGAATGAACCGGCACGCGAGCAGCATCGCGAAACTGCCGCTCAGCGCGCAGCCCATGCTCATCACCGACATGATTGCGATCGCGATCGTGACACTGCGGATACGGCCGCGCTGTTCGGCGTACCAGCCGAATATCAGCGCGCCGAGAAACTGCCCGACGTAGCTTGCGCCGATCAGCACGCCGATCTCGAGCGGCTGGATATGCCACAGGCCAATCAGTACCGGCAGCACGAAAGCGATCGACAGCGCGTCGAACGCGTCAAAGAACGTCGCGCTGCCGACAATGATGCGCGCCTTCGTATGCCATCGCGAGAACGGTACGCTTTCGATACGCCGAATCAATGCCGCGCACGCGTCGTCCACCGCACTCATGCTGGCCTGCACGGCTGCGGCCTGCGCGGCATCCTGAGTTACCGCGCCAGGCAATGCATTGCCTTCCTGCATCGTCATCTCCTCCGCTCGTCGTTGTTGTTAGTGCAATGCATAGACGGCGATCAATGCGACGACGACGACCACGCCTACGACCCATCCCCAGTTCGCGCGGAAGCCGGCGTTCGTTGCCGCAGCCGCCGTTGCGGCGGAAGCAGCATGTCCGAGGTTGGCGACCGGTTGCACGGTGGCCGCGCCAGCGGCGGGGTGCGCGGTATTCGCCGCCTCAGCGGTATGGAGGACACCCGAAGTATCCGCAGCCGCCGGTTCAGCGCCACCTGCAGCCGGCTGCTGCGGTCCAACGACGGCCGCCCTGAAGCGGCCGAAAAAGTCCTCGGCCATTTTCCGCGCGACGCCGTCGATCAGCCGCGCGCCGACCTGCGCGAGACGGCCGCCGACCTGCGCGTGCGAGCGATAAACGAGCCGCGTGCCGCCCGCAACGTCGGTCAGCAGATCGACATGGGCGCCGCCCTTGCCGAAGCCGGCCGCGCCGCCGGAACCCTCGAAGGTCATCGAATACGACTGCGGCGGCTGCAGATCGGTCAGCACCATCTTGCCCTTGAAGCGCGCCTTGATCGGACCGACGCTCGCGGCCATCACCATCTGAAACTGAGTGTCGTCGATGCGTTCGAACGACTCGCAGCCCGGCACCGAGGCCTTGAGAATGTCGGGATCGTTCAACGCAGCCCATACGCGTTCGCGCGGCAGCGGCAAAATCTGTTCGCCTGTGAGTTCCATCTGTCCTTCTCCGTGTTGGCCGCGCGCACTCACGCGCCTGCATCATGTGCACGCTGTCGCGCACTAGTCCTGACACCGGTTTGGATGCCGGACCGAACGCCGTACTAAAGCCGGTTCGCGCGCTAACGCGTCAGCCGAGGATGTGTTCCCACTTCGCGCGGGTCTTCTCCTGCAATTCCTTGCTGGCTTCCGCGACTTGTGGAAACTCCTGGAGAAAATCGAACGGCCGGCATGCGTCGATAATCGCTTTCGAATTGAACGGCGCCTTGTAGGGATTCGCGATCGACATCGGGTCGTTCTTCGAGCCCATGCCGCGTTTGACGATATCGATGTCGATGTCGGGATCGGTGCGCGTCGCGACCGCCCACATCACTTCCTGCAAGTTCGCGGGATCGATGTCTTCGTCGACGACGATCGAATAGCGCGACATGTACGCGCCGACGCCGCACTGGCTCAGAATGTGCGCCGCCTGCCGCGCATGGCCCGCGTAGCGCTGATGGATCGACACGACGTTGAACATGCGCGCGCCGCCGATTTCATGCGCCCACACGCCGGCAACGTCCGGCACGCCCGCGGCCTGCAGCGCATCGACGAGCAACGCCGAACGCATCACCGCCTTCGAATACGAATAATCGTTAGGCGGCTTCGCGGGCGGGCTGCCCATGATGATCGGGTTGTTGCGATAGTAAATGCGCTCGATCGTCACGACCGGCGCGGTTTCCGACTTGCCCGGGTAATAGCCGTGAAATTCGCCGAACGGTCCTTCGATTTTGACGTCGCCCGGATGCGCGTAACCTTCGATCACGATTTCGGAAGCGGCCGGAAACGGCAGATCCGTCAACTGCCCTCTCACCACGGAGACGGGCTGGTTCAGAATCGCCCCGATATAGTTGAACTCGCACATGCCAAACGGCACTTCGATGCCCGAGATCAGATAGCCGAGCGGATCGCAGCCGATCACGATCGAAACCGGGAACGGCTTGCCCGCCTTCATATGCTTGTCGTACTGGATCGCGCCGTGCTTGCCGGGAATCATGTCGAGGCCGACGTGCTTGCGGTCGTGAATCATCACGCGATACGTGCCGACGTTGACCCAGTCGGAGTCGAGGTCCTTCGTGACGACCATGCAGCCCGTGCCGATGTAGCGACCGCCGTCCTTCTCGTGCCACAGCGGCGCCGGAAACGAGAACAGGTCCACGTCGGCGCCGGACTGGATGTTGTCGAACACCGGGCCGCTCGCGACTGTGGCCGGCGCGTATTCGGACGCACGTGCCTGCCATTGCTTCGGCTTGCCGCGCAGCGTTTCCACGAGCGCGCGATGCGTGGCCTGATGACCGACTCGCAAAATCGAAGACAGTCTCGCGGGACTTGCGGTGCTGCACGTCAACACGCGGTGTCCGGCCGGATATCCGGGAATGTCGTCGAACAACAGCGCGGCGGGCCGTTCCTTCTTCACGTTCAGTTCGCTGATCGCGCCCAGTTCGAGGTTCCAGTCGGCCCCCGCTACGTCGGTCAGTTCGCCGAGCGCGCGCGCTTCGTCGAGCCATGCACGCAGATCCAGCGAATGAGTGGTCGAACTCTTTGTCACGTGGAATGTCTCCTGTAGCTTCTGCTATTCGCGAACGGTCGCGGACTCATAGGGCGCGTATAGAGTAACGCTCAACCGCTGCTTGATCGAAACATTGAGGCAACGCACGAGGCCGTGCAAACGACCATCGTTCATATCAGGGATGAGAACGATTCATGCGATGCACCGTCTCCTCCGTTTTGACGCAGCTTTGAAGCCGTTTTAAGCTTCTTCACCGCCACTTCGAGGCGGCTTTAAACCTGGTCAATACCGCTTCGGTCCGATCTCAATCCGCTTCAGACAAATTCGCCGCCGGCCGGTCCCGACGGCTCGCGCCGGCCGTAGCCTCCCGCATATTTGAAAGTGCCCTGCGCGGTTGCAATCAGCGTTTTAGAGTCGATCCACGCTTCGCCGCGCGCAAAAAAAATGGAGCGCCCTTTGCGTTCGAGAAAGCCCTTGCCGATCACGGTCTCGCCGACCCCCTTGTCGAGAAAGTTTAGCGTCAACGATAACGTCACGCCGTGTATCGGCCGTTGCGGATCGGCGCTATACAGGCCAGCGTATCCGCACGCGGCATCGAGCAGCGTGGCCACCACGCCGCCTTGCAGTACACGCTGGCGGTTCAGCAATCCAAGCTGCAGATTCAGCCGGAATTCCGCGTAGCCTTCGTGCCAACCGGTGCGCGTCATACCGAGGCCCGCGAGAAACGGATTTTCCAGCACATCGATGTTCATCGTTTTTTTCTCCCCTTTCGCGAGCGGCGTACAGGCCGTACTTGCGTCGCACGCCGCAGCTCATTGCAACGCCTCACCGCCGCGAGCGCATTCAACCGGCGCTAGCGCGCATCGCTTCGGCGGCCTGTGCGACGAATTCTTCCGCGCTCACATAAGATTGCCGAGGGCCGATCAGACGCGCGAGGTCGCGCGTCATCGTGCCGGCTTCGACCAGTTCAATGCACGTGCGCTCGAGCAGCGCAGCGAACCGCCCGACCTCGGGCGTGCCGTCGAAGCGGCCGCGTTGCGCGAGAGCACGGGTCCATGCGACGATCGTCGCTAGCGGATTGCTCGACGTCGACGAACGGCAGGATCAGTCGATCACGCACCCACTCCCACATGATCCGCGCCATCTCGTCGCCCTGGATTTCGACGAGTGGCGTACTGACCTTTACCCTGCTGTTGGACATTGGATGTTCCGGGTTTGCAATAATTGATTCATCGGCGTCGACACGGGACGCTTCGCTTCATTGCACCGAGTTCGACCACACCAAGAGTGCATGAGCGCTTTCGCCCCACGCAAACTAACTTTTCTCATGCTGGACATGAGAAAGTTTCATTTCCGTGCGGCCCTTGAGGAGCCGATCATCCAAGCATCCGCGCGGCTATCTGCCCGGGCCGCCGCGGACTTCACATGAACGTGCGGAGCATCGGAAATTCGTCGACGAAACCCGCTACAATCCGTTACCTGATGACCTTGCATTGCGCTGACATCTAGATGAGACCTTACATACCCTCTCTGCAGAGCTTGCTTGCGTTCGAGGCAGCTTCGCGGCACCTGAGCTTCACCCGCGCGGCACAGGAACTCGAACTGACTCAAACCGCCATCAGTCATCAGATCAAAACGCTCGAAGAACGGCTCGAAGTCAAACTGTTCGTGCGGCGCCGCAATGTGCTGACGCTGACGCCGGCCGCGCGCGAGTATCTCGAGTCCGTGCATGAGGCGATCAATCTGCTGTCGATCGCAACCGCGCATGCGCGCAAGAAAAAGCCGAGCACGGTGCTGACGGTCACGTGCCTGCCCACTTACGCGGTGAAGTGCCTGATTCCCGCGCTGCCCGAATTCCAGAACGCTCACCCTGAAATCACGGTACACGTCGCGACCAGTTCGACGTTCAACGAGTTCGACCGCAACAGCTACGACGTGGCGATCCGCTACGGTTCAGGACGCTGGGCGTCGGCGCGCTCGGACCGACTGCATGGCGAGGAGTTCTTCCCCGTGTGCGCGCCGGCCGTGCTGGAAGAAGCAGGCAAGTTCGGCTCCGTCGCAGAGGGCCTTGCGCGCATGCGCCAGATTCGTACCTACTTCTATTCGATGTACCAGGACGATTGGCCCGCATGGCTCGAAGCAGCGGTGCGCGAGCCCGTCGAATTCGCCAGTGAATCGGTATTTCACCTGCAATTGACGTCGCTCGCCGCGGCCGTCAACGGTGTCGGCATCGCGATCGGCCGCACGCCGCTCGTGAACGGCGATCTCGCGAGCGGCAAGCTCGTCGCGCCGTTCGAGATGCGCGTGCCGTCCAGTTCCGCGTATTTCATTTCGTCGCCGAACGACAAGGCGCGCACGAAAAAAGTCGAGCTGTTTCGCGAATGGGCGCTTGCGCGTCTCGGCGAAAACGGCGCTCACGACAACGGCGGCCTGGCGCGCCACGCGCCGGCACCGTCGGTGCCGGCCCTTTGCTGAGTTCATGTCGAGCGCCCGTCACCCGGTAGCCGACCCGAGCTGGCGCACCGCCTCGGCTCTGCTCGAACAGCACCGGCGGGAGACACCCGACAAGCCCGCGATCGTCGACGTCGATCGCGAGACCAGCATGACGTTCGAACAGCTCGCGCAAGCAGTCGACACGATTGCGCGCCAACTGCTGCGACACGGTCTGACGAAGGGCGAGCGCGTCGTGCTCGCCGACTGCGATGCGCCGGACAAGCTGCTGCTGTGGCTCGGCGCGTGGCGTATCGGCGCCATCGTGTGTCCGCTCGACATACCCTTCGTGGGCAGCGAAACGGTGCGCAAACTGCTCGGCACGGTCCAGCCGAAGCTGATCGTGCTGTCTGCCGAGGCATCGGTCAGGGCCGCGCTGCACGCGCACGCGCCCGTGGTGCGATTTGCTTCGTGGACCGCGCCGGCGCATCGCGTGACCGCCAACGCGGCCGCCGATCTGATCAGCGTCGATGCGGACACACGCGATGCTTTGCGCGACACGCCGCCGCTACCGGACGCCGCGACGATCTCCGACATCGGCGATATCGCGTCGATGTGCTGCACGTCTGGCACGACCGGCATTCCGAAGATCATCGTCTACGATCACGCGTGCTACTGGCTCAACGGGCTCGACAGCATCGACCTGCTCGGTCTCACGCGCGAGGACCGCATGCTCGAATACCGTTCGTTCGACTGGTACTCGGCGCAGATACTGAGCTTCATCCCGTTCCTGCAGCTTGGCTCGACCCTGTGCGTCGCGCGACGGTTCTCGCGCAGCCGCTTTAGCGACTGGATTCAAGCCCAGCGCGTCACCGTGTGCGCCGGCGTGCCGACCGTGCTGAACATGCTGATCGAGGCGCCGCTCGATGTGCCCGCCGACACGTTCGCCTCGTTGCGCGCGATGACCTGCAGCACGGCGCCGCTATCTCCCGTTCAATGGCGACGCTTCGAAAAGCTGTACGGCATCCGCATCCTGAATCTGTATGGATCGTCGGAAGCCGGCTGGATGTGCGGCAACCGTCTGCAGCGGCGCAGGATCGGCACAGTGGGCTATCCAGCCGCGCATGTCGTCTTCGACATCGTCGATTCCGAAGGCGTGCCGTGCGGCCCCGATGCGGAAGGCCAGGTGGTCGTCGACGGAGCGAAGCTCGCGCTGGGCGTGTTGCAACGCGCCGGCACGCTGCTGCCCATTCGGGGCAAGCCGCTGTTCACACGCGACATTGCCGCGCGCGACACGGACGGTTTCGTACGCATGGCAGCGCGCATGGACGACCTTGTCATTCGCGGCGGTGTGAAGATCGCGCCGCAGGAAATTGAAGACGTGCTGCGCGCGCATCCGCAGGTGCAGGACGTCGCGGCGCTCGGCGTGCCGGACCCGTTGTACGGGCAGGAAACCGTGTGCTTCGTCGTCGCGCAGCCAGGCACGGCCCCTGATAGACAGGCGTTGCGCGCGCATTGCCGCACGCATCTGCCGCGCGAGAAAATGCCGAAGGAAGTCTATGTGGTCGCAGCGCTGCCGCGTAGCGCGCGCGGCAAGGTGCTGCGCGATGCGCTGCGTCAGCAGTGGTGGCAGATCGTCAACTCGCGACCCGATCTGTCCGAGCCTGAGTGCGAGTAGTCGCGGGTAAGCGCGGGTAGGCGGCGCAACTTGCCGATGCTGTCCATCGTCTGCTCCGGTAAAAGCCGCGATTCCCGCGATACCAGGTGCGCTCGGGCTCGCGCGCCCGGGCATTGCATATTTACACGTCCCGGTGAGCCACCATCTGCAACTCGACCAGAAAACCGTGATGCAGCTCAGGCACCGGCACGACCGCGCGCGCGGGTTTGTGATCGCCGAAATGGTCCGCATAGATCAGGTTGAATTCCGGCCAGTTCTTTACATCGACGATATAGGCCGTGCACTGCACCACGTCGCTCAATGCACAGCCTGCTGCCTTCAGCACGTTTTCGCAGTGCGCGAGCGTGGCGCGCACCTGGCGCTCGAAGTTGTCGGGACCGTCGGTGGCGACACCCGGCCCGGGCAGCATGCCCGACACGAACGTAAAGCCGCCGGCGTGCACGGCCTGCGAATAGTGACCGCCCGGAGCCGGTGCGTTGCCGGTGAAAATGAAGTTCATCGATCGTGACCTGTCAAAACGTTTAGGCGGCTACAGCCGCGGCGGACTTGCGCATTTGCGCGGCGAGCTTCACCGCTTCGATAATCTCGGGATACGCGCCGCAACGGCACAGATTGCCCGCGAGGAAATGTTTGATCTCCGCTTCGGTCGGGTCCGGATTGCGATCGAGCAACTGGCGGCTCATCAGAATGAAGCCGGACGTGCAAAAACCGCACTGAAACGCGCCGCATTCGATAAACGCCTGCTGCACGACGTCGAGCTCGCCGTTCGCGTCGAGACCTTCGACCGTGCTGACCTCGCCGCCGTCGGCCATCGCCGCCAGAAACAGACAGCCCGACACGCTCTGGCCGTTGACGATCACCGTGCAGCAGCCGCACAGTCCCTGTCCGCAGCTTTCGCGCGCACCGTAAAGCGAAAAGTTCTGACGCAACACTTCGAGAATCGTTTGATGCGGCTCGATCTGCGCGCTCACGCGTTCGCCATTGAGCGTGAAATGAATCGTGATGGAGGTGGCACTCATAAGTTATTCCTCGGATAGCGGTTCGTTGCGCGCGGCGCACAGCGCGCGGTAGACGCTCTCGGGCGTCAACGGCAAAGACTTCAGCCGAACGCCGACGGCATCCTCGATCGCTTCGGCAATCGCGGACGCCACGCCGAACGTGGCGCTCTCACCGACGCCCTTTGCACCGAACGGGCCGTTGGTCTGCACGGACTCGACGGTTTCGCGGCCGATCTTCGACGGAATGTCGTGGATGCCGGGAATCTTGTACTCGGCGAACGACGCGTTGCGCAGCTGCCCGACTTCGTCGAACTCCAGGCGCTCGAACAGCGAGATGCCGAGCTGCATGATGGCCGCGCCCGAAATCTGCGTGTCGACGACCTTCGGATTGATCGGCGTGCCGCAATCGACGACGTTCTCGAACCGCAGCACGCGAAACTGGCCCGTCTCCGTATCGACCTCGACTTCGACGCCGCAGCCGCCCACCATCCAGTTCGGCGTGATGTTTTCCGACTGGCCCGTCTCATAGGCGGGCGACTGGTAGCTCGGAATAAAGCTGCCGATACCGACGATATTGCCGGCCTGCATGCCGTACTTGCGGCGCAGCAGTTCGCCGGCGCGAATCGCGGGCACGGCCGGCACGCCCAGTTCCTCCGCGAGTTCGGCGAGCTTGCGCTTCGCATCCTCGGCGGCCAGACGCACCGCGTGGCCCATATGGAACGTCGAGCGCGAGCCGAGCGTCGCCATGTCGTAGGGCGTGACGTCCGTATCGGGACGCATGACCTTGATGCGTTCGGCGGGAATGCCCAGCACGTCGCCGGCCATCAGCGCGATCGCGGTTTCTGAGGCCTGACCCATATCGACCGTGCTCGAATACACGGTGCAACTGCCGTCGCCCGCGAGATTCACCATCGCGACCGACGTGGTGGGCGCGACCAGCGCCTTGAAGCCGATACCGATGCCACGCCCGCGCCGCAGCGTGCCTGTGCCGCGCTCGAAAGGCGCGCCCCAGTTCATGCGCTGCGCGACGCGTTCGAGCACGAGGTCGATCGCGGCGTCGCGCATCGGCGTGCCGGTCGGGTGCGGACGGCCCTCGCGCAAAATGTTGCGGCGGCGAAATTCGAGCGGATCGATGCCGAGTGCGCGCGGAATCATGTCCGCATGGCTTTCGTACGCCCAGACCATCTGCGGAATGCCGAAGCCGCGAAACGCGCCCGCGGGCGGCAGATTCGTGTACACCTGATACGAATCGATCGATACGTTCTCGATGTCGTACGGACCCGACGCGGTAAAGCCGGACTTCTGCGTGACGCGCGGGCCGATATCCGCATACGCGCCGCCGTTCCACCACACCTCGCACTTGCGCGCGGTGATGCGGCCAGCCTCGTTGATGGCGGTTTTCATCCGGAACGTCGTCGCGTGCTTGGTGATCGTGAAGAACTGCTCTTCCATCGTCAGCGACACCTTGACCGGACGCCGCGACAGCAGCGAGAGCGCGACGACGAGCGCTTCGAGCTTGATGTACAGCTTCGCGCCGAAGCCGCCGCCGAGCAGCGCCGATTTGACACGCACGCGGTTTTCTTCCCAGCCGAGCAGACGCGCGATTTCGATCCGCACGAACGACGGACTTTGCGACGCCGTGTGCACGGTCAGCGTTCCCATGCCGAGGTCGGGCTCCGCCAGCGACACCATCGGTTCGAGCGGCGTATGCATGACCTGCTGCGTCGTGAAGGTATCCTCGAATACCTGCGCGGCGCTCGCGAAGGCCGCGTCGACGTCGCCGCGGCGCAACTGGAAATCGAGTGCCACGTTGGTGCCCTTGCGCCCGGCCAGATGCTTGAGATCGGGAAACGTGCCGGCGGGCCGCAGAACTTCATGCACGAGCACGTCCGACTTCGCGGCCTCGACCTCGTTGAACACGGCCGGCATTTCCTCGTACTCGGCCATGATCAGATGCGTTGCCTCTTCGGCGACGTGCGGATCGGAAGCAAGCACGACGGCTACCGGCTCGCCGATATAGCGGACCTTTTCCAGCGCGAGAATCGGTTGATCGTGAAACGCGGGGCCGTAGTACGGCTCGGGAATCACCTTCTTGACGTCCTCCCCCGTGTAGACGGCGAATACGCCTTCCAGCTCGCGCGCGGCGCTCGTGTCGATGCTCACGATCTTGCCGTGCGCGACGGTGCTGCGAAAAATCTTGCCGTACAGCATGCGCGGCAGCACCAGATTGTGTATGTACTCCGCGCGCCCCGTCACTTTCGAGCGCGCTTCGAGCCGGTTCAACGCGCGGCCCACCTGCTTCGGTGCAGGCTGTTCTTCCAGCTTCGTTTCGATTTTCATTATGCGTGCCCCTCGAATGGCGTCGTGCCGCCGTTCACCGTGGCAAGTGCCGTGCGTACTGCGCGGCCCAGATAGACCCTCAGCAGCTGTTTTTTGTAGCTCGCCGAGCCGTGTGAATCGCCGACGATGTCGAGCTGCGCCGCGCCCGCTTCGCCCGCGTCGCGCAACACCGCCGTATCGTCGGGCAACGCGCCGCGCAGCAGCGCCTCAGCTTGTGTGAGCCGCGTCGGACGATCGGTTGCGGCGCCCACGATCACGCTCGCATTGCCGATTCGCGGCCCGTTCATGTCGAGCACGACGGCGACGCCGAGCGCGGGCCAATCGTGCGCCGCGCGCGTCGTCACCTTCATGTAGGCGGACGGACGTCCCGCCTGCGGCGGCACGATCACTTCGGAAATCAGTTCGTCGCGCGCCAGCACGGTTTCGTAGTAACCCGTGCACAACGCCTCGACCAGCACGTTGCGCTCGCCGGCTGGGCCCGAAATCGTCACACTGGCGCCGAGCGAACTCAGCACGGGCGGCATGTCCATGTGCGGATCGGCGTGGGCGAGATTGCCGCCGATCGTCGCGACGTTGCGCACGCGCACGTTCGACAGTGTGCGCAAGGTGCGCGACAGCAGCGGCCAGCCTTCCTTGACGAGCGACGAATGCTCGAGCGTCGCGAGCCGGGTCAGCCCGCCGATACGCAATTCGCCGTTCTCGCCGACGTGCAGCTGCGCGTAGCGCGGCTCGATATCGCCGAGGCTCACTAGGCGCGTCGGGCGCAGCACGCCCGCCTTCATCATCAACATCACCGCCGTGCCGCCGCCCACCGGGCGGATGTCCGGATCTTCCGGATCCAGCAAAGCGATCGCTTCACTGAGCGAGCGAGGCCTCGCGAGCTCAAACGGAATCATCTAGGGGCACTCCTTGTTTATTGCGCGCAGCCGGCGCGGTCGAGCAACGTATGCAGTTCGCGCGCGACGATGTCCGGCGTTTCGAGCGGTGTCAAATGTCGCGCTGCAGGAATCTCGGTGAAGGTCGAACCGGCGATACCCGCATGCAGCGCGCGCGCCATCGCGGGCGTCGCCGCATAGTCCTCTTCACCGACGATCACGCACGCCGGCACCTTGACGTCGCCCATCAGCGAGCGGCCGTCGAACGAGCCGAGCATGCGGCCCGTCGCGGCGAACGCGGCGATATCGTTGCGCAGGAACGTGTCGACGCACTGCTGCACGACGTCCGGGCGCGCGGCGCGGAACGCATCGCTAAACCAGCGGGTCGTCTGAAATTCGACGAGCGGCGGCAGGCCGCCCGCTTCCGCCCGGGTGGCGCGCGCGTCCCAATCCTGCGGCGCGGTTTCGCCATACCACGCGGTCGTGTCGATGAGGCCCACGGCGATCGCGTCGGCATAGGTCGCCGCGAATTCCAGCGCGACGCAGCCGCCCATCGACGCCCCGGCGATCAGCGCATGGCGAAAGTCCAGCGCGTGCATCACGTCGTACACGTCGCGCGCAAATAGAGGCACCGTGTAGGGGCCGGCCGGCTTGTCCGAGGCGCCGTGGCCGCGCGCATCGATCGCGAGCACCGAAGCGCGCGGCATCAGCCGCTCGACGACGGGCGTCCAGAAGTGGCGATCCATCGCGAGCGAATGCACGAGGACGACGCGCACCGTGTTTTCTTTTCCGCCGTAGAGGTTGTAGCCGATACGCGTGCCGTCCCGCACGGTGACGTGGGACGAAACGAGATCGGGACTGATCGGTTGATTCATTGCGTGCTCCGCAGCTGTCGGATCGGTTCGAGTTCGGGTCTTTCGAGCCCGCAGCCGGATATTGCTGGCAAGCCGCCAGCGCGGCAAACGACGATCTTTCATGCAGTGCATGAAAAGTATTCATTGCCTGCGCGCGGCGTCCGATGAATTTCTGTCAGATGCGGAATGAACAGTCAGCGTTTGGCCGCCGCCTGGCTCGCCTTCAATCTTGCAACCCGAGCCTGCCGGTCCATGTCCACGCGATCCGCGTCCCCGTGCTTTCTCATCGCGGCATGGAGTTGCAGCGTATCCGGCTTGAATCGAAAGTCGAAGATCCGAATCAGTCAGACACTGGCAAGCCGATTGGAATGCTCGATGCACTCCAATCGGCTTTGTTTTCGAGCAGCGGCTAGAACCAGTGATTGATACCCGCCGAAACGCCCGTCTGCTTTGAATGTCCTGACGGATTGAGCGTCGCATTCGTCACGTACACACCGGTAAAGTGCGTGTAGTCGACGTCCGCATAAAGCTGCGTGCGCTTGGACAACAGATAGACGACGCCGAGAATCGCCACATCCTTTCTTCCATCGAGGCCGTTCGTCTTGTTCTTGTTGTCGTAGTACGCGGCCGTCACGTTGAAGAACGGCGTGACCTGATAGCGCGCGCCGCCCCACAGGTACTGGTTGCGCGTCTGGCTGTGCAGGGTGGAGGGCACGTCCTGCAGAACCAGCGAATAGCCGCCCATCAGATCGACGGGGCCCACGGTCACCGCGCCGCCCGCCGTATATTGATCGCTGCCGAAGTACTGGCTCGAGGTAGCCGTCAGCGGATTGGACCGATGCGTGTAGGCGGCGCCGAGCTTGAACGTCTCGGTGCGATAGTTCAAGCCGCCTGCCAGCGTTGAGCCGTTCGCGACGCTGCCCGGCACGCCACCAAGCGCATACGTGCCGCGCACCACCCACGGCCCGAAGATGCCGCGATAGTTGATGGCATTGCTGTCGCGCCCCGTGTCGCCGCCCGAGATCGCCGTCGATTCGGTAATGCTCAGGTACTGGAAGTCGAACGGCTCGAAATCCTTGACCACGTAGTGCTGCAACGTGAACTGCCGGCCCATGTCGATCTGACCGAATGGTCCGCCGATGCCGACCACGGACGTGCGCTGGAAGATCTGGTTGTTCGTATTGTTGAGCGCGCCTGTCGACAATACGTAGCCCGCTTCGAGATTGAAGCGCACGTAGTATCCACCACCCAGGTCTTCCTTGCCTAGAAAGCCCCAGCGGTTCGAGTTGTAGACGCCGTTCGACGCCATCGTCAGCGCTGCGCCGCCGGCCTTCGTGCCGTTGACAAGATTGCGCAATCCGCCGTCGAGAGAACCGTACAACGTGACGTTACTCTGCGCGTAAGCGGGGCTCGCGGCGAGACCTGCCAGCGTCAATGCCGCGAGCGAGCGAGCCACCGTGCTCAGGCGCGGAGTCGAAGCCGCGCCTCCTTTTTCGTCCATATCTCCTCCATCCATGTCTTTCTATTCATATGACGGGACGTACCGCACGGGAAGCTTTCCGCGCCGTCCACCCTCGATGTTGATAAGCGTCCAGCCTGAACCGCCGTGCGACTTCTGCCGGTTTCCAGGCGGCAATCCGTCGGCACTCACGCGAGACACTCTCTTACTGTTGCGCTGAGGCGGCCATGCGGCCGCTGCCAACGCGTGCTCAACTGTCCTCTGAACTTTTCTTCCGCTGCGCGAAGAACCAGTCCGAGGCCTTGTTGATCCATTCAGGGCCGACGCTTTCAAGCGTCTGTTTCTCGCCCGGTTCGAAGCACTCGCTTTTCACTCGAGTCGCGCCATCGCTTTGTTAGCCCGAGTCGCCCCTCGATATCTGTCTCGAACCAAGGGAAACCTTCCATGGTTATCCGGTTAAACGAGGGGTATGCATCGCAAGCCTGCCTGCCATGCGGATTCGCCTGTCGGATTGCAGGGGGAGCGGAACTGTGCGTGCAGACTGAGGCAAACCGTCCGCTGTCGCAAACGGTGATTTCTCATGTTCGCCATGAACGGATTTCATCCATGCGGCATGTCGAAGTGTGCTCGGCACGCGCATCAGCGGTGCCGCGGATCAATGACAGGCGAAGGACATGGCCCACCCACGCCGATTTGTTTAGCAGAGCAGTTCGATCCACGGCGTTCGCTTCAACGCAATAGCCGCAGGTCCGCGATCTGTCAGAAGAAGTGATGCAAGCCGATCCGGAACGCCGTCTGATTCGGACTGTCCGACGGCGCCAGCAACGGCATCGCTGCATTGCCGGCGCCATTGGCGTGCTGGTAAGTGACCTGCGCATATACGACCGTCTGCTTCGACAGCGCGTAAAGATCCCCTATTCCAAGCTCCGCGTAACGCGTGCCAGCGAGCCACGAAAGATAACCACCCAGTGCGACGGTATTCGCCGCGCTCACGTGATAGTCCGTACCGAGTTCCGTCGTGCGCATTTTCGTCGATTGCGTCTGCGTTGAGAGGTTCACTTGCGTGAGCACACCGTGCACGTCGAGATGCGAGGTCGCCTTGTAGAGTGCCGACAGGCCGAAGATATCCTGCGTGCGCGCAATAAAGCTTTGACCGCCCGTCAGCGATTGACCGAGAAACGGATTCACGCCGAGCCCCGACACGAGTGCAATCGTGTGATTGCGCCAACTGCTATAAACGAGCGACGCGCGCAACGGTCCGTGCGAATACACGATATCGGCGCTGACTACACGACCCGGCTGCGTGCTCGCATCGGCGAAACCGTATAGTCCGCTCGCGGTGAAGCCATTGAACATCGGGGTCGTGTACTTGACCGAGTTGTTGATCGAGTCGCCGGTAATGCCGAGATTGTCGAGATTCGCGGGATGGAACAGATAGAACGAGTACTGCACGCTGCCGTTCGAGTTGATGCGCAGCGCGTCGGCGGCAAGATCGAGCTGGCGGCCGAGCGTCAGCGCGCCAAAGCGTTTGTCCGACAGGCCGACCCACGCGAAATGGCTGAACATTTCACCGGCAATCGTCCCCTGCCCGCTGTTCGATTTGAAGCCGTTCTGCAGCGCGAACAGTGCGCTCAGTCCATCGCCGAGATCTTCGGTGCCGCGCAGGCCGTAGAAATCGGGCACGGCAACAGGACCTAGCGTGGCCGTACCATGTCCCATGTTATTGGTGTTGTACGTGATGCCTTCATCGATGCTGCCGTACAGCGTGACACTGCTTTGCGCGTATGCGCCCGTTGTCAGCATGCTGGCCGCAAGCATCGCCAGAGTCAGTTTTTTCATTGCGAACGTTCGTCTCCGTTTTGTTGTTTTATCTGTCAGTTGCTATTCCCGCTTTGCTTCCGCAGTCCGCGTGATCCCGTGTTATTCATGGGATCACGAGACTCACGCGAGCGTCGTGTTATACGTCCTCCGGCAGAGGCTTGCCGTTGGTTTCCGGCAAAAACGGCGTGAACACCACACCGATGAGATAAATAAAGCCGACCGTCACGGCCGCATGGCCGTAGCCGCCGAAGCGCGTAATCAACGTGCCCGCGACGAGCGGTCCCGACCATGCCAATAGCCGCGGAATGTTGAAACAGAAGGCGATCGCGGTGCCGCGCATCCGCGTCGGGTAGAGCTCCGGCAACCACGTCGGCATCCAGGTGTACTGGCCTAGACTGAAGAAGCCCGTGACGGCGGAGACCACGAGCAGCATGGCGACGTCATGGGTCCACAGGAAAAGTACCGGCGTCATGAGCAGCGCCATGCCGAAGAACATGAACGTCACGACTTTTCGGCCATAGGCGTCGGCGAGAAAACCCAGTCCGATATAGCCCGCAATCGCGCCAACGTTATAGGTCATGCCGGCGAAGCTGGCCCAGCGCGCGGGCGCGAGTCCCGCATGCGCGGCGACCGCGCCGATGTACGGCGGCACCCAAGTCGAGATGCCCCACCAGCCGAGCGTTGTGGTCAACGACATAAACACCGCGATCAACGTGCGGCGCCGCAATGTCGGCACCGAAAACAGATCGACCAGCGTGAAGCGGCTCAGCGCTTCTTCACGCTCGGACACCGCGCCGCCCTGACGCTTTTGCGCGCGAATCGTGCGCCGGTCGTGATTGACGCGTTCCCATTGTTCCGACTCCGGAATACCCGAGCGCATCCACAGCGTGACGAGACCAGGCAGCACGCCGAGCACGTACATGTAACGCCATGCGTGTGCTCCGGTCTGGCTCATGAAAAGCCATACCAGCGATGCAACGAAGAAGCCCATACCGAGCCCGCACTGCATGAGGCCCGCGCCCTTGCCGCGATGACGGTCCGGCCACAGTTCCGCGGTCATGGCCGTGCCCGTAGCCCACTCGGAGCCCATCGCGAGGCCGACGATAAAACGCAGCACCGCAAACGACTCCCAGTTCCACGCGAACGCGCTCAAGCCCGTCGTCAACGAATAGGCGAGGATCGCGACCATCATCATGCGCTTGCGGCCGATGTAATCCGTCAGGACACCGCCCACCAGCCCGCCGACGCCCCAGCCGAGCAGCGTCAACGCGATCACGAGGCCAGCGTAGAACGGAATCTGCGCGTGCAGCGCCGGATCGAGCAGCTGGCGCAGCGCGATGCCGACCGTCAGGATCAGCGTGTAGGTTTCGTAGCCGTCGAACAGCCAGCCGAGATTGGAGGCGAACAGCGCATTCCACTGGTGACGATTGAGCGAGCGATACCAGACCTGCGACGTCGCGCCGCCCGGCGTCAGGTGCCCTGCGGGCGAAGTGGTGCCCGGCCGGGGTTGACCGGAACGGCCTGCGGGATGTTGCATCGATTGTCTCCTTGTTTGTTTTAGTGCCGGGTGCGGCGTGCCGCACGCGCGATGACTGCAGACTCCGCGACCCGTCCGCCCGAATCGCCATCTACGTGCCGCATTCATGCCTTGTATGCGAGCCTTGAATGCAGCGATATCACTGTCGTGCGGCGAGCGGCTTGTCGAGTTCGGCGATCAGGACGGAGCGCGCTTCGCGCGGCGTCAGATCACGCACGCTCACAATGACGGTCAACGCTGAACCGTCGATGCCCGCATGCAGCGCGCGCGACATCTCTGGCCGAGCCGCATGGTCTTCTTCACCGACGATCGCGACCGCTATCACGAGCGCCGGTTGCTCTGGGCTGGCCGCGACGGCCGCTGGAAATCGCGGTCTCCATCGCGAGCGAATGCACGAGCCACGCGCCGGTCGTTCTCCGCTTAGCCATGCACGCTGTACGCGATGGGTGCACCGTCACGCGAATATGTCCGGCGTCGACAAGGCAGAACTTCCATAAAAAACCTCTCGCGTTGCAACGCGTCAGTGATCGCCTCACGAAGGGGCTCGTACGGCGCTGAGTGCACACTGAGGCAGAACGCTCCCTGTCGCAAACGGTGATTTCTCATGGTCGCCATGAACGAATTTCATCCGATACAGGCGCAGTCGCGTGCACGTCGCAGGCTTGGCGACGATGAAAAAGTTTCATGCGACGCATGAACGGATTTCGTTTGAAGCGTCTGCCCGTGTGATGCGACGTTGTCGCCGATGAAAAGATCCGGTTCGGACCATGCATCCAGTTCCGCGATTTCCTCGGCTGACAAGACTCATGTCGATTGCCGCGACGGCAACGTCGACGTGAGCGAACTTCGTCGCGCCGACGATCGACGCGGTGACGCCCTTGTGCGGCACCCACGCATAGGCGAGCGTCGCTTGACTGACGCGCTTGCGCGCCGCGAACGCGCTGCTGCTGCGTCAGCACACGCGCATCGCTGTCACGGCCGTCGTAGTTCCGCCCGAGGTCGTCGGTCCGCGCGCGCAGGCTCGTCTGTTGCGCCGCTGCATCCTTGGCATGACCGCCGGAAGGAGAGCCGCGCGCAAGCGGACTCCGACCGGCTCGAAGTCGGGTCGTGACAGCGCGTGCCCTTCAGCATCGCCCGGCACCTTGCGAGTTCGAGCTAACGTGAAGCACCCTATCCTCGCCGTATCGCCCCAAAACGGTTCATTGGGCTACTTCAGCAAAAAGGTTGAGCCCGGCGACGTGCTCGAGTTGCGGATTCTCGACGTACGGCCGAGGCCGAGCTGCAATGCGTGTTATCGTGGCCCGTTGTTCCGGTTCGAACGTTGCCGCCTTATGGGGCTTCCACTATCGCGATCTGATCGAGGAGAACCTGGGCGCGCACGCGAACATCCGCAAGGCTTTGTTCATGGGCTGATTTTGTGACGCATTCGCTATGCCGCTGCCGCAAACCGTACGCGCACGACGCTTTTCTTTGTTCCTGGAGTTATAGAAGATGGATTTATCAACGAAGTTCTGGATGGTGGAGGGC
>NZ_DASXHN010000063.1:0-12262 GCF_036488505.1 Paraburkholderia sp.
GAGTTGTGGCAATCGCCGTTCACGCTGCATCCGAAGCTGATCGAGGCGATCCGCAAGGAGGCCGAGCATGCGCGCGCCGGCAACAAGGCGCGCATCGTCGCGAAGATGAACGCGCTGCTCGAGCCGACGGTGATCGCCGAACTGTACGAGGCATCGCAGGCCGGCGCGAAGATCGATCTGATCGTGCGTGGCGTGTGTTCGCTGCAACCGGGCGTGCCGGGGCTCTCGGAGAACATCACGGTGCGCTCCATCGTCGGGCGCTTTCTCGAACACCATCGCATCTACTACTTCTACGACGGTGGCAACGAGCAGGTCTATCTGTCGAGCGCCGACTGGATGGATCGCAACCTGTTCCGGCGCGTCGAAGTCGCGTTCCCGGTCAACAACCGGCGTCTGAAGCGGCGCGTGATCGCGGAAGGGCTATCGGCGTTTCTGGGCGACAACCAGTCCGCGTGGCTGATGCAAAGCGATGGACATTACCGCCGCCGCCGGCCCGGCAAGTCGTCGCGCAACGGACAGATGAGCCTGCTCGCGAAGTTCTGTTCATAGCCAGAGCGGCGCCCGCCGCGACAGCAGTCACCGCGCGCAAAGCCGATAAAAACCGCCTGATTCAGGCGGTTTTTTACTTGGTGCACGGAATTCGCAATCGCACAGCCGCGCTCGACCTGCGTGCAATCGACCGTGATGCGCTCAAACCTGCGTCGTCTGGCAGCGCGCGGTGCGGTACACCGGAAAGCGCACGGTGAACGTGCTGCCGCGCCCTTCTTCGCTCTTCACGTCGAGCTGCGCATCATGCCGCTGCAGCACGTGCTTGACGATCGCGAGACCGAGGCCTGTGCCGCCGGTATCGCGCGAACGGCTGCGATCGACCCGATAGAAGCGCTCGGTGAGCCGCGGAATATCGGCAGCCGGAATGCCAAGGCCGCTGTCCGCGACCGTGAACACCGCGTGGTTGCCCTGCGCATGCCAGCCGACCTTGATCGAGCCGCCATCCGGCGTATAGCGGATCGCGTTCGTCACGAGATTGCCGAGGGCGCTGAGAACTTCCGTTTCGACGCCGGTAACGGTGAGCTCCTCGTCCGCATCGAAGACGATCCGGTGATGATCGCTCGACAGACTCTCCGCGTCGTCGCGCAGATGCCGCAGCACCGCGCGCATGTCGATCATCTGATCGCTCGGCGGCTTGTTGTCGCCTTCGAGCTTCGCGAGCACCAGCAGATCGCTGACGATATGGCGCATGCGCGCCGCCTGCTGTTCCATCAGCTCCAGATAGCGCGCACGCTCGGTCTCGCCGAGCGGCAACTCGCGCATCGTCTCGAGAAAGCCGGACAGCACGGTAAGAGGCGTCTTGAGTTCGTGCGATACGTTGGCGACGAAGTCGCGCCGCATCGCGTCGGTGCGTTCGAGTTCGGTGATGTCCTGCGACAGCACCAGCTTGCGATTGTCGCCATAGGGAAACACCTGTACCGACAGCACGTTCTGGCGCTTCTCGCCCATCCCGCGCATGATCAGCATTTCCTCGTAACGATGCGAATTCAGATAACGCACGAAGTCGGGATGGCGTACCAGATGCGTGATGTGCTGACGCAGATCGCGCTTCGCGTCGAGGCCGAAATGGTTTTCGGAGATCGCATTGCACCACTCGATCTGATCGTGGTCGTCGAGCATCGCGACACCGTTCGGCGACGCCTGGATCGCCTGGATGAAACGCGAATGCTGCTGCTCGACCTGGCGCACTTGCGCATGCCAGCGCTTCGCGAGCTTATGCAAACGGTAGTAGATTTCGCCCCAGATGCCCGGGGCGCTCGGCACTTCGCCGTACACGGGCGCATCGAGTAGACGCCACAGGCGCTGTTTGTGAAACGTGCCGAAGATACTCTGCGCGAGCAGCATGACGATCGCGAGGATCAGTGCCGCCTTCACGTTCACCAGTGCGCCCACCACGACGCACAGAACAGCAAGCAGCACGACCGAGACGATGGAGCGCGCCCAGATGATGTTCATGGTCTAGCGATCGAAGAGAAATACAGCGCAGGAGGGAGGTGACGGCGCAACCGGCTGCGCCGCTGGACGGCTATCAGGCGCTCTTCGCCAACCGGTAGCCGCTACCGCGAACCGTTTCAATCATAGCATCGCACCCTGCGGGCTTGAGTGCCGCGCGCAGGCGCTTGATATGCACGTCCACGGTACGTTCCTCGACGAACACGTGATCGCCCCACACCTGATCGAGCAGTTGCGTGCGGCTGTGCACGCGCTCGGGGTGGGTCATGAAGAAATGCAGCAGACGGAATTCGGTCGGGCCGAGATCGAGCTTGATCTCGCTGCCTTGCGCATGCGCGGCGACGCGATGCGTGGCCGGATCGAGCTTCAACCCGTTGATCGCGACGACGTCTTCCGTCAACTGCGGGGCGCGGCGGCGTAGCACCGCCTTGATACGCGCCATCAATTCCTTCGGCGAAAACGGCTTGGTCACGTAGTCGTCCGCACCGATCTCGAGGCCGAGCACCTTGTCCTGCTCATCGCCGCGCGCGGTCAGCATGATGATCGGAATGTGCTTCGTACGCTCGTTGCTGCGAAGGTCGCGCGCGAACGAAATGCCCGATTTACCCGGCAACATCCAGTCCAGCAGCACGAGATCGGGTAGCACGTCGCTGATCAGGTTGTGCGCCTGTTCCGCGTTGTACGCCCGGATCGGACAGTGACCGGCGTGTTGAAGATTGACCGAGATCAGTTCGGAAATAGCGGGCTCGTCTTCAATGACGAGAATGCTGCTGGGCATCGGCACCTCTGTTCCTTTTCTCTGGATTAGCTGAGCGCTTCGCGTTCGAGCGCATCGCGCGACTGGTGGCGCACGTCGGTACCCTTCACGATGTAGATGATGAATTCGGCGATGTTTTTCGCGTGGTCGCCGATCCGCTCGATTGCCTTCGCGATAAACAGGAAGTCGAGGCCCACCGAGATAGAACGCGGATCTTCGGTCATATACGAGATCAGCTTGCGCACGAACGCGCGGAATTCCTCGTCGATCGCTTTGTCGTCACGCACGATCTGCGCGGCGGCGACCGTGTCCAAACGCGCGAACGCGTCGAGCGCGCGGCGCAGAATCGACACCGCCATTTCGCCCGACAGCTTGATTTCGGCGATGTTGATCGTGCGCGATGCGCCGTCTTCCATCAGACGCTTGGTGCGTTTGGCGATCTTCTCGGCTTCGTCGCCGGCGCGCTCGAGATTCGTAATGGTCTTCGAGATCGCGATCAGCAGGCGCAGATCGCGAGCGGCCGGCTGACGGCGCGCGATGATGTTGCTGCACTCCTCGTCGATCTCGACTTCCATCTTGTTCAGAAGGTCTTCCGTTGCAATCACCTGCTCGGCGATGTTCAGGTCGAATTCGTTGAGCGCCTGCATCGCGTTGACGATCTGCGATTCGACGAGGCCGCCCATTTCGAGCACCTTCGACGAAACGAGGTTCAGGTCGGCGTCGAACTGGCTGGACAGATGTTTATCGGACATGTCGTACTCCGTTATATTGCCCGGCCGATTAGCCGAAGCGTCCAGTAATGTAGTCCTCGGTTTCCTTGCGGGCCGGCTTGATGAAGATTTTTTCCGTGTCGCCGAATTCGATCAGCTCGCCCAGGTACATATACGCAGTGTAGTCCGAGCAGCGAGCCGCCTGTTGCATGTTGTGCGTGACGATCACGACCGTGTAGTCGCTCTTCAGTTCGGCGATCAGCTCTTCGATACGGCCGGTCGAAATCGGGTCGAGCGCCGAGCACGGTTCGTCGAGCAGCAGCACTTCAGGACGGATCGCGATGCCGCGTGCGATGCACAGACGCTGCTGCTGACCGCCGGACAACCCATAGCCGCTCTGGCCTAGCTTGTCCTTCACTTCATTCCACAGCGCCGCCTTGGTGAGCGCCCATTCGACGCGGTCGTCCATTTCCGAGCGCGACAGCGATTCGAACATCTTCACGCCAAACGCGATGTTGTCGTAGATCGACATCGGAAAGGGGGTCGGCTTCTGGAACACCATGCCGATACGCGCGCGCAGCAGCGAGATATCGCGTCGCGTGGTCAGCAGGTTTTCGCCGTCCATCAGGATCTCGCCTTCGGCGCGCTGCTCCGGATAGAGCGCATACATTTTGTTGAAGGTGCGCAGCAGCGTCGACTTGCCGCAGCCCGACGGGCCGATGAACGCGGTCACCTTGCCTTCGGGAATCTGCAGATTGACGTTCTTCAGCGCGTGATACTTGCCGTAGAAGAAGTTCAGGTCGTTGACCTCGATCTTCGGGCGCGCCGGCGCATGCGCGTGGCCATGTTGCTCGGGGTCGGCACCGGCGGGCGCGCTCACGTGCCCGGTCGGATTGAGTTGGGTTTCTGCCATATTCATCGGATTACACTCCGCCCTTACCTGTTCGAGAAGATCGTGCGCGCGAGGATGTTCAATCCCAGTACCGCGAGCGTGATCAGGAAGACGCCGGCCCACGCGAGCGATTGCCACTGCGCGAACGGACTCATCGCAAACTTGTAGATCGTGACCGGCAGGTTAGCGACCGGCTGGCCCATATCGACTGAGAAAAACTGGTTCGACAGCGCGGTGAAGAGCAGCGGCGCGGTTTCGCCGGCAATGCGCGCGACGCCGAGCAGCACGCCGGTCACGATGCCCGCGATCGACGCCTTCAGCGTGATCGACAGCACCATCTTCCACTTCGGCGTGCCGAGCGCGAAGGCCGCTTCGCGCAGTGCGTTCGGCACCAGCTTCAGCATGTTCTCGGTGGTGCGGATCACGATCGGAATTTGCAGCAGCGCCAACGACAGCACGCCGGCCCAGCCGCTGAAATGCCCCATCCTCGCGACGACGACCGCGTAGACGAACAGACCGATCACGATCGACGGCGCCGACAGCAGGATGTCGTTGATGAAGCGAGTGAGGGCCGCGAGCCAGCCCTTCTGCCCGTACTCGGCGAGATAGACGCCCGCCATGATGCCGATCGGCGTGCCGATGAAGGTCGCGAGCCCGACCAGCATCAGGCTACCGACGATCGCGTTGGCGAGACCGCCGCCATCGGTGTTCGGCGGCGGCGTCGACTGCGTGAACAATTCGACCGACAGACCGCCGACGCCCAGCCGCAGCGTCGTGTAGAGAATCCACACGAGCCAAAGCAGACCGAAGGCCATCGCGGCGAGCGACAGCGTCAGCGCGATCGCGTTGGTGAAGCGGCGGCGTCCTTGCAGACGCGTACGCATCGCTTCGAGCGTCGCGGCGTCCTTCAGACCCGGCATATTCAGGGAAGACCCGCTCATTTCGCGCCCTCCCCTTTTTCGAGACGCAGCAACATGATTTTCGAAATCGACAGCACGATGAAAGTGATCACGAACAGGATCAGGCCGAGCTCCATCAGTGCCGACGTATGCAGGCCCGGGTCCGCTTCAGCGAACTCGTTGGCGAGCGCCGACGTGATGCTGTTACCCGGCGAAAACAGCGAGATGTTATCGAGCAGATTGGTGTTGCCGATCACGAACGTGACCGCCATCGTCTCGCCGAGCGCGCGGCCGAGGCCCAGCATCACGCCGCCGATCACGCCGCTCTTGGTGAAGGGCAGCACGATCTTCCACATCACTTCCCACGTCGTACAGCCGATGCCGTACGCCGATTCCTTGAGCAGCACCGGCGTGACTTCGAACACGTCGCGCATCACGGCCGCGATGTACGGAATGGTCATGATCGCGAGAATCACCCCCGCGCACAGAATGCCGATGCCGATCGGCGGGCCCGAGAACAGCGCGCCGACGATCGGAATGCCGCCGAGCACCGTGCCGAGCGGCTTCTGGAACCACGTCGCGAAGATCGGCGCGAATACGAGCAGACCCCACATGCCATACACGATGGACGGAATCGCGGCGAGCAACTCGATCGCGATACCGAGCGGCCGGCGCAGCCAGGCGGGCGAAAGTTCGGTCAGGAAAAGCGCGATGCCGAAGCTGACCGGCACCGCGATGACGAGCGCAATGATGGACGTGGCAATCGTGCCGTAGATCGGCACCAGCGCGCCAAACTGCTTGCTAGGCGGATCCCACACGGCGGTCCACAGGAATGAGAGGCCGAACTGGCGGATCGACGGCATCGACGCGATGATCAGCGACACGATGATGCCGCCGAGCAGCAGCAGCGTAACGATGGCGGAAAGGCGTGCAAGGCCGCCGAAGATCACATCGCCGGAGCGGCCAGGCGCCTTTTGCTGCGACGCGCTGCCAGGCGGATGGGCCCGGCTCGCGCCGGACGCTAGATGAATATCGGACATGAGTGCCTGAAAACCTGTTTCCAGTTGCCGGACGACAGATGCCGGGCGGCGGATGATGCTGCGGCGAATGCCGGGCCAATGTCATTGGCCGTCCTCATCGGAGGACGGCCAATCTGCTACGAAACGCGGGGTTCGATCCGTCCGGACCGCGCCGCGCTCTACCCGCCTTACTCGGCGATCGACTTGCCGGTCGAGTCCTTCACTCTCTGCTTCCACTGCGTGCGGATTTCCGACACCACCGATTCAGGCAGCGAGATGTAATCCAGATCGTTTGCAGCCTGGCCGCCGTTCTTGAACGACCAGTCGAAGAACTTCAGCGCCTCGGCACCTTCAGCTGGCTTGTCCTGCGTCGTGTGCAGCAGCACGAACGTAGCGCCGACGACCGGCCATGCGTTCTTGCCCGGCTCGTTCGTCAGGATCTGGTAGAACGACTTCGACCAGTCCGCGCCAGCAGCTGCCGCCTTGAACGTCTCCGTCTTCGGCTCGACCACGGCGCCCGACTCGTTCTTCATCGCCGCATACGTCATGTGATTCTGCTTCGCATAGGCCCATTCGACGTAGCCGATCGCGCCCGGCAGACGCTGCACGAAGGCCGCTACGCCGTCGTTACCCTTGCCGCCCGTGCCCGTCGGCCAGTTGACCGTGGTGCCTTGGCCGACCTTGGTCTTCCATTCCGGGTTGACCTTCGACAGGTAGTTCGTCCAGATGAAGCTGGTGCCCGAACCGTCGGCACGGCGCACCACGGCGATGTCCAGATCCGGCAGCTTCAGCTTCGGATTCAGTGCGACGATCGCCGGGTCGTTCCATTTCTTGATCTTGCCAAGGTAGATGTCGCCGAGCACCGGGCCCGACAGGACCAGTTCCGACGGCTTCACGCCCGGAATGTTGACTGCCGGCACCACGCCGCCGACTACCGTCGGGAACTGGAACAGGCCATTCTTCGCGAGTTCGTCGTCGGTCAGCGGAGCGTCCGAGCCCGCGAAATCCACGGTCTTTGCCTCGATCTGCTTGATACCGCCCGCCGAGCCGATGCCCTGGTAGTTGACCTTGCCGCCGCCCGACTTCTGATAAGCGTCGGCCCACTTCGTGTAGATCGGTGCTGCGAAGGTACTGCCCGCGCCGGTGATGTCTGCTGCTTGCGCTGCGACTGCGAAAAGCGCGCCAGCGACGCCAGCGAACACGGTGTGCATCAATTTCATGAGACCTCCAAGGGTGAAAGCGTGTGGTGTGAGCGTTTGATACGGACACCGCGAAGCTTAGGGTCTCTTTATGACAAAACCGTGACTGATCGTGAAGGCGATGTGACAATCATATTACTGCGCGAAAGCCGGCGAGGGGCCGGAATCGACGCTGTCGCCGATGCGCTTTGCATCGCCTGGCAGCGTGGGGCGGGCAGACGTACGACGGAAACGTTTGCGAGACGCGGGAGAGGGGTGGTCGCATCAGGAGGACGCGCTCGAGGGTCCAGTGTGCCGGAATCAACTCGGACGGCCTATATCGATTCGGCGAGATACGCCGCAATGGGTGTAGCCAAGGCTTCGCCGACGCGAGCGGCACCGGTGGCAGGCAAGCAGGCCGACAGACAAGCGGCGCGAAATGACGCTGTTTCGCGCGCTTCGCAGATCGACCGAGGCGGCCGCCGACTGCTGCGCTTCCGCGATCGCGGGCTAACCGCGGACGGTTGCGCTGCTACGCGCGCGGTCCGTTACGGGCATGACTTTGCGCCCGCGAGGCAGCCGCTTTGCCGTCCGCCGGCGAACCGATCAGGCGGTCGCTTCCCGCACCGCCTCGGCAATCGCTTCGGAATGCCGAACCGCGTCGGCCGCATCCTGCGCTTCGACCATCACACGTAGCACCGGCTCCGTTCCCGACGCGCGGATCAGCACGCGGCCATGTCCGTCGAGCGCGCTTTCGGCCGCGTCGATCGCGCGGCGGATCGTATCGCTGCGTTTCCAGTCGGCCTCGGGCTTCATGCGCACGTTGATAAGCTTTTGCGGGAATAGTGTGACGCCCTCGAGCAGCTGCGCGAGCGACTTGCCACTGCGCTGCATCGCCGCAAGGACGAGCAGCGCGGACACGATGCCGTCGCCCGTCGAGTGACGATCGAGCGACAGAATGTGGCCGGAACCTTCCGCGCCGAGTTGCCAACCGTGCTCACGCAACTGTTCGAGCACATACCGGTCGCCGACCGCGGCCCGCACGAACTTGACGCCGGCGTGGTGCAGCGCGACTTCCACTGCCATGTTGGTCATCAGCGTGCCGACCGCGCCTTCGACGTGGCCCGCGGTCGCAATGCGATCTTTCACCAGCACGTACAGCAATTCGTCGCCGTTATAAAGACGGCCATCGGCGTCCACGATCTGTAGCCGGTCGGCGTCGCCATCGAGCGCGATGCCGAGCTCCGCGTGATTGGCCCGCACCGCCCGCACCAGCGCGTCCGGCGCGGTTGCGCCAACGCCATCGTTGATGTTGAAGCCGTTCGGCGCGACGCCAATCGGGATCACTTCGGCGCCCAGTTCGTGGAACACGTGCGGCGCGACGTCGTACGCGGCGCCATGCGCGCAATCGACGACGAGTTTCATGCCGCGCAGATCGTAGGCGGCCGGGAAGGTACTCTTGCAGAACTCGATATAGCGGCCGGCCGCGTCGTCGAGACGCCGCGCCTTGCCCAGCTGTTCGGAGGCCGCGCACGCGAGCGGCAATTCGAGCTGCTCCTCGATCTGCAGCTCAACGTCATCCGGCAGCTTGTTGCCATCAGCGGAGAAGAATTTGATGCCGTTGTCATAGTACGGGTTATGCGACGCGCTGATGACGACACCGGCGGCAAGCCGCAGCGCGCGGGTCAGGTACGCAATCCCGGGCGTCGGCATCGGGCCGGCCAGCATTACGTCGACGCCAGCCGCCGAAAAGCCCGATTCGAGCGCGGCTTCGAGCATGTAGCCCGACACCCGGGTGTCCTTGCCGATCAGCACCGTCGGTCGGGTGCCGGTTCTGGCCCAATGATCGGCGCCCGCGAGCACCTTGCCGGCCGCGTAACCGAGCCGCAATACGAATTCCGGCGTGATGGGCCCTTCACCGACCTTGCCTCGGATACCGTCCGTTCCGAAGTAACGACGTGCCATGTTTTAACTCCTTTTATGTGGCTGCGGTTCAACCGCGCGCAGGCTGGCGTTCGCCGCGTCGCGTACGGTGACCCATATTTTCAATGCATCGACTGTCTGCGCGACGTCGTGTACGCGCACAATCGCGGCGCCCCGCTCGGCCGCGCACACCGCCGCGGCGATGCTGCCGGCTACACGCTCGGGCGCCGGGCGGCCGACTACCGCGCCGACCATCGACTTACGCGAGATGCCCGCGACAATCGGATACGGCGACGCCGCGCGGGGAGCCGTATCCCGCAAATGAGCAAGCAGCGCGTAGTTGTGATCGAGCACCGCCTTGCCGAAACCGAACCCCGGATCCACGCTGATGCGCGCACGCGCAATCCCCGCCTGCTGCAATGTCGCCACCTGCTCTTCGAGGAAGCGGCGCACGTCGCTGACCACGTCGTCGTAGCGCGGCTCGGCGAGCTGCATGGTCTGCGGCTCGCCGAGCATGTGCATCACACAAAGCCCGCAGTCGCTGTCGCGTACCGCGTCGATGGCGCCGGCCATCCGAAAGCCCCAGATGTCGTTGATCATGTCGGCACCCGCGCTCAACGCATGCCGCATGACCTCCGGCTTGTACGTATCCACCGACAACGGCACATTTGCGCGACGCAACTGTTCAAGCAGCGGGATCACACGCTCGAGCTCCTCGCCGAGCGGCACGGGCGGTGCGCCGGGGCGCGTGGACTCCCCGCCGATATCGATGATGTCCGCGCCGTCGAGCAGCATACGCTCGGCCTGGCGCAACGCATCGCCGCGCAGCGCGTATTGACCACCATCGGAGAAGGAGTCGGGCGTGACGTTCAGGATGCCCATCACCAACGGGCGTTCGAAGGTCAGCTTGAAGCGGCCGCATTGAAGCGGCTCTGGTACAGCAGCGGAAGAAGAATCGACTTTCGACACGTAGCAGTGCTTCACTGAGAACAGACCAAATGCAAAACGGGCCGGTGTGCTACACACCGGCCCGCACTTTCTACTAGTTGCCGATCAGGCCGGCGCAGTCGCGCTACCCGGCTTGACCTCGGTACCCGGGCTGCCGCCGGACGAGGCGTCGGTTGCCGACGGCGGCGAGCTCTTCGGCGAGCGCGGCGGACGCCCTGCCATGATGTCGTTGATCTGATCAGCGTCGATCGTTTCCCACTCCATCAATGCCGCGGTCATCGCCTCGACCTTGTCGCGGTTCTCTTCCAGTAGACGCCGCGCAAGCTTGTATTGATCGTCCAGCACGCGGCGAATTTCCGCATCGACCTTCTGCTGCGTCGCTTCCGAGATAGTCCGCGTGAAACCGCGCCCAAACGGGGAAGCGTCGTTTTCGTCGTCGACGTAGACCATCGGGCCGAGCGCATCGGTCATGCCGAAACGCGCGACCATCGCGCGAGCCGTCTGCGTCGCCTTGTTGAAGTCATCCGACGCGCCGGTGCTGATCAGGTTCAGGAACAGCTCTTCCGCGACGCGGCCGCCAAACAGAATGGCGAGACGGTCGAGCAGATAGTCCTTCGAGTACGTTTCGTTGTCGTGCTCTGGCAATTGCCACGTAACGCCCAGTGCGCGGCCGCGCGGAATGATCGTGACCTTGTGCACCGGGTCGGCCTTTGGCAACAGCTTCGCGATCACCGCGTGACCCGATTCGTGATACGCGGTAGCTCGCTTCGATTCTTCGCGAATCACCGCCGACTTGCGCTCCGGACCCATGAAGATCTTGTCCTTCGCGTCCTCGAAGTCCGTCATTTCGACGATACGCTTGCCGCGGCGTGCGGCGAACAGCGCTGCTTCGTTCACGAGGTTCGCGAGATCGGCGCCGGAGAAGCCCGGCGTTCCGCGCGCGATTACCGCCGCGTCGACGTCGTTCGAAATCGGCACCTTGCGCAGATGCACCTTCATGATGTGTTCGCGACCGCGGATATCCGGCAAACCAACGTAGACCTGGCGATCGAAACGGCCCGGGCGCAACAGCGCCTTGTCGAGCACGTCGGAACGGTTCGTTGCCGCAATCACGATGACCCCGGAGTTCGCCTCGAAGCCGTCCATTTCGACAAGCATCTGGTTCAGCGTCTGCTCCCGCTCGTCGTTGCCACCGCCCATGCCCGCGCCACGATGGCGACCGACCGCGTCGATTTCATCGATGAACACGATGCACGGCGCGTGCTTCTTGGCCTGTTCGAACATGTCGCGCACACGAGCCGCGCCGACCCCGACGAACATTTCAACGAAGTCGGAGCCCGAAATGCTGAAAAACGGCACTTTCGCCTCGCCGGCGATTGCACGTGCGAGCAGCGTCTTGCCGGTTCCCGGTGGGCCGACCAGCAGCACCCCGCGCGGAATCCGGCCACCGAGCTTCTGAAATTTCTGAGGATCGCGCAGGAAATCGACGAGTTCGGACACCTCTTCCTTGGCTTCGTCGCAACCGGCGACGTCGGTGAAATTGATGGCGTTGTTGTTCTCGTCGATCAGGCGCGCGCGGGATTTGCCGAATGAGAACGCGCCACCCTTCCCGCCCCCCTGCATCTGTCGCATCATGTAGAACCAGAAACCGATGATCAGGATCGTCGGTCCGAGGTAGTACAGCACGGACATCAGTGCATTGGGTTCGTCGTCAGCCTTGCCGCTCACCTGGACGCCGTACTTCATCAAATCGCCGACCATCCAGATGTCGCCGGGCGACACGATCTGATACTTCTGTCCGTCTGCTGGAGTGACCGTGAGGTTCCGCCCCTGGACAATGACGTTCTTGACTTTGCCGTTCTTCGCGTCGTCCATGAACTGCGAATAGGAAACGCCTTCCTGGACACGGGGCTTGTCGAACTGCTTGAACACCGT
>NZ_DASXHN010000082.1:0-15103 GCF_036488505.1 Paraburkholderia sp.
CACCAAACGAACAACGACAAAAAACAGACATCACTAAAAGCCACCCCGCCCGCAGGGCCCCCTCCCGCCCCACGTCAAGCAAACGTATCCACCAGCCCCACCGAGCGCCGCGAGGCCACATTCCCTACTGTCTGCACCGACCCATCCGCGCCATCAACAAGCGAACCACCTGTCCCGCCACCGCCAGACCCGCCGCGCGAGCGGCCCTCCCCGGTATTTTGCTGCTGGCCGCTCTGCCGCGCGAACCCATCACTCACACTCGTGCTCCCCAGCCCGATCCCATTCGATTCCATCGCCTCCCGCAACTTCGGCAACGCCGCTTCCACCGCCTCCCGCACCGACTGATGCTGCGAGACGAACAGCGCGTGCGCATGGTTATCCGCGACCTGCAACACGACCTGCAGTGGCCCCAGGTCCTTCGGATTCAACGTTAGTTCGGCGCTCTGCGAATGCGCGTTCGACAGGAACACCACCTTCTGACTCAGCGCGTCCTCCCAGTCGCTCGTGCCGACCTGCGGAGTCAGCGCGTTCGCGGCCGCCGCCGCGCTTGCGTTGCCGGTGCTCTGCGCGGCGGCCGTCGTGCTCGCGGCGTTCGCCGCCGCCTGGCTGGCCGCCAGCGCGGCGTTCGCCGCATCGGCCGCGCTCTGCGCGGTCGCAACGTTGTCGGGCTGTCCGTTGCTCGTCGCGGCTGCGCTCAACGCGTCGGCCGCCGATTTCGCGTTGGCCGGGTCGGTCAGCGCGGTCGTCGTGGCAGCCGTTTGGGCTGCGTGCGTGGCGCCGGCGCCCTTGCCGTCGCCGAACAGGCCGCTGGCGGACGTCTTGCCGTCCGCCGTGCTGCTCAGGCCGCCTTTCGCGCCTGTGACACTGGCCCCAGCCGCCGCGGCGTTGAACGCCGCGCCGGTGGTGAGCGCTTGCGCCGGCACCGCGCCCTGGCCGCTCGCGAGTGCCGAGAGCGCGCTTTGCAGCGCGTCGTGCAACGTCTTTGGATCGATCGTGCCGTTCTTGCCTGTCACTTTGCCGAGCATGCTGGTTGCCGTGCCGGCCAACCCGCCGATCGCATCGGCCGCGGACGTCGCCGCGTCGGCCGTGCTGGCGTTCGCGTCGGCATTGTTCGTGGCGGCTTGCGCCTGGGCCTGGGCCTGTGCGGCGGCTGCCGCCGCGGCGAGCGCGCCGGCGTCCGTCTGCGCTTTCTGCGACTGCTCGCTGGTCGACTTGCCGCCCGCCTGCTGCGCGTGCCCCGACGATGACGCCGCCGTGCTGGCCGCGCCGCTGCCGTTCTGTCCGTTGCTCGCGTGCTGCGGCGCGGGTGCGGGCGTGGACGGCGGCGTGGGCGCGGCGGGCGGCGGTGCGTCATGCACGCTCGACCCCGCGGTTTGCGACGCGCTCGACGCATTCGCCTGCTGCTGGTTCGCGTTCTGCGCGGCCGCGCTGTTCTGCTGATCGATGCTCTGCTGCAATGTCTGCGCGAACGGGCTGGCAACGACCGCGGCATTCACCGCGGCGGTCGTCGACGCACTGCCGCCCGGACCGAGCAGCGAGCTGATTTGTGAAAGAAGCGACATAGGGAATCCTGTCAGTCCGTCAAACGGGGTGTGCGGTGGAGCAAAGCAGTGAAGCGGCGCAACAAGAGAGCCTTGCCATGCGGCTCACCACCGCGCGACCTGTGCCAGCCAGGTGCGGTGCCGTTCGCATCACACGCCCTCGGTGCGCATGCGCAGAATCCGCGCCGCGTGCTCGTCGGCGTCGCGCTGCTCGCGCCGCGCGGCGACCTTTGCGTCGGCCGCTTCGCCGCGCGCCTGCAGCACTTCGTACGAGCCCAGCTTCTGCTTCTGGCGCTGCCAGTCGGGCTTTGCGGCTTCGACGCGCGCGTTGGCCGCGGCCAGCAGATTGCGCTGCTGCTCGATCGCCGCATCGAGCGTGTCGATGAAAGCCTGGAAGTTGCGCATGTTGCCGGCCGGCATGCCCGACTGCGCGCTCTCGGTGAAGCGCGCGTGGTATTCGTCGCGGTACTGCACCAGCGCGTCGAGCTGCGCGGCAACGTCGTTGCGCTCGCGCTGCGCGCGGCCGAGGCGTTGCGCGGCGGCGTCGACATCGTCCTGCGCGAGACCGATCAGCGTTTTGATCGGGAAGTGTTTCGCCATCGTCAGCCTCCTCGGGCCAGTTCTCGCCAATAACGGGCTTGCCAACATGCGTTTGCCAACATGCGTTTGCGCCAGCGGTAGCAGGGCAAGGCGCCGTCTGGCCGCGTCGGACAGGCGCCGGCCGGCGCCGCAATGGGGATCAAACGCAAGTACCCCACGGAACAACCTGTCACGCGGTGCAAGCCGCCGGAAGGGCCGGTCACCGCGTGATGCTGGCAAATACGTCGAGTATCCGTCGTCTCTGTCCGTTGCCGGGCCGCCTGGCGGCCGGCGCAAGCTCCCTGCAAGCCTGAACCGGCCTAGCCAAACAGCGCATTGAGCATCTGAATGCTCGGTTCGAAGTTCGCGCACTCGCGAAAACCCTGCTGCAGGAACTGTTCCATCCGCGGGTATAGCGCGATCGCGCGATCGAGCACCGCATCGCGGCCGCTCGAATACGCGCCGACATTGATCAGATCGCGGTTGCGTTGGTAGCGCGACAGCATCTGCTTGAACATACGCGTTTTATTCAAATGGTTCTCGTCGATAAGCGCGGTCATTGCCCGGCTAATCGACGCTTCGATATCGATCGCCGGGTAGTGGCCGGCCTCGGCGAGCGCGCGCGACAGCACGATATGGCCGTCCAGAATCGCGCGCGCCGAGTCGGCGATCGGATCCTGCTGGTCGTCGCCTTCGGTGAGCACGGTGTAAAACGCGGTGATCGAACCGCCGCCCGCCGGGCCGTTGCCGGTGCGCTCGACGAGCGCCGGCAGCTTCGCGAACACCGACGGCGGATAGCCCTTGGTCGCGGGCGGCTCGCCAACGGCCAGCGCGATCTCGCGCTGCGCCATCGCGTAGCGGGTCAGCGAATCCATCAGCAGCAGCACGTGCTTGCCCTGATCGCGGAAATATTCGGCGAGCGACGTCGAATACGCGGCCGCCTGCATCCGCAGCAGCGGCGACACGTCGGCGGGCGCCGCGATCACAACCGAGCGCGCGAGGCCTTCGTCGCCGAGAATCTGCTCGATGAATTCCTTCACTTCGCGGCCGCGTTCGCCGATCAGGCCGATCACGATCACCTCGGCGCTCGTATAGCGCGCCATCGTGCCGAGCAGCACCGATTTACCGACGCCCGAGCCGGCGAACAGGCCCATGCGCTGGCCTCGACCGACCGTCAGCAGCGCATTGATCGCGCGCACGCCGACGTCGAGCACCTGGTGGATCGGCTCGCGATGGAGCGGATTGATGACCGGCGCGGACAGCGGCGCATCGCTTTGCGTGCCGAGCGGCCCGAGCCCGTCGAGCGGGCGGCCCGACGCATCGAGCACCCGGCCGAGCAGTTCCCAGCCGACCGGCAGACGCTTCGCGCCCGCCATCGGATCGGCGATCGGCGCGCTTTCGAGCGGGTACACGCGCGCGCCGGGCAACAGGCCGATCACCTCGGTGGTCGGCATCAAAAACAGCTTGTCGCCGGAAAAGCCGACCACTTCGGCTTCGGCCATCGGCAGCGAACTGCCGAGCGGCAGCTCGATCATCACTTCGGCGCCGACTGACAGCCGCAGGCCCACGGCCTCCAGCACGAGACCGGCCGCGCGGGTCAGACGTCCGCACGCGCGCAGCGGCCTCGCAATCGCATTGCGCGCGCGCAGCGTGTCCAACTGGCCGCGCCAGGCCTGCATGTAGGGGTTTGCGTCGAGCGCGGGATCGTAGGCGGGCAGACGGGCAGCGGGGGGCGCGACGCGCGAGGCGGGGTCCGTGAGCGGATGCTCGCCGGCGGGCTCGAGTGGCGGTGGCGCGGCGATATCGCCGAAGCCGTGCGCTTCGCGGCGCGTGCCCGCCAGATCAGCGTTCGGGTCCGCCAGCGCGGTGCCGAACGACGCCAGCGCGAGCTCGCGTTCGAGCGGCGTCAGGTCGCTTGAATGGATCTCCTCGACCGTTACCATGTGCTCACCCTGCCGAGCGCGGCGGCGACGCGCTGCCAGCGCGTGTCGATGCCGGCGTCGACTTCGCCGGTGGCGGCCTGCGCGCGGCAGCCGCCGCGCTCCACCGATGCATCGGTGCGCACGGTCCAGCCGCGCGTTTGCAATTCCTCGAGCAGATACGCCTCGACGACCGGCAGATCGGCGGGACTCACGATCAGCGTCGGCGCGCCCAGCAGCGCGGGTTCGGTCGCGAGCACTTCGCGCGCCACGGCGATCAGCGCGGTCGGGTCATGCTGCACATGCTGGCGCACGACCTGCTGCGCGATATCGAGCGCGAGCGCGATCAGCGGTTCGGCCATCGCGAACTGCGCGCCGTCGAGCGCCGACTTGAAAGTTTGCGCGAGCGCGGCGAGCTGCATGGCTTCCTCGCGCGCTTCGGCGCGGCCCTGCTCGAACCCCTGCGCGTGGCCCTGCGCGTAGCCGGCCTGATAGCCGAGCGCCTGGCCCGCCACATGGCCGGCCTGAATGCCTTGGCCGTGCGCGGCTTCGCGCAGCCCTTCGAGTTCCGCTTCGAACGCGCGCTGGTCGAATTCGGGTTCGGCCGGCGGCGGCGCGGGCGGCGCCGGATCGAACGACGCCATCTCCCAGCGCTGGTAGGCCGAGAGGCTTTCCTTCGCTGTGGAGTTCGTGTCAGACATACGCGTCTTCCGCCTTGCCGCCGAGCACGATCTGGCCGCTTTCGGCCAGATTGCGCACGATCTGCAGGATGCGGCGCTGCTGCGTCTCGACTTCGGAGACGCGCACCGGGCCGCGCGCGTCGAGGTCTTCGGCGAGCAGTTCGGCCGCGCGCTGCGACATGTTCGACAGGAACTTCTGGCGCAGAGCGGGCGGCGCGCCCTTCAGCGAGATGATCAGCGCTTCGGACTCGACTTCCTTCAGCAGCAGCTGGATCGCGCGGTCTTCCAGGTCGAGCAGGTTCTCGAACACGAACATCTGGTCGACGATCTTCTGCGCGAGCTCCGCGTCGTACTGGCGCACGTTTTCGAGTACGCCTTCCTCGTGGTTGCTCGACATGAAGTTGAGGATTTCGGCCGCGGTGCGAATCCCGCCCATCGGGCTGCGCTTCAGGTTGTCGCTGCCCGATAGCAGGCCGGTCAGCACGTCGTCGAGTTCGCGCAGCGCGGCCGGCTGGATGCCGTCGAGCGTGGCGATGCGCAGCAGCACGTCATTGCGCAGCCGCTCGGTGAAGCAGGCGGAGATTTCCGATGCCTGGTCGCGGTCGAGATGGACGAGGATGGTCGCGATGATCTGCGGATGTTCGTTCTTGATGAGTTCGGCGACGGCCGCCGAATCCATCCACTTGAGCCCTTCGATACCGCTCGTGTCGCTGCCCTGCAAGATGCGATCGATGATGACGCCGGCCTTGTCGTCGCCGAGCGCCTTGGTCAGTACCGAACGGATGTACTCGTTGGAATCGAGCGACATGCCGGTGTGCTGCTCGGCCTCGCGCACGAACTCCTGCAGCACTTCGTCGACCTGTTCGCGGGTCACGTTCCTCAGCGCCGACATCGCGACGCCGATCTTCTGGACTTCGCGCGGCCCGAGGAATTTGAACACCTGCGCCGCCTCTTCCTCGCCGATCGACATCAGCAGCAGCGCGCTTTTCACTACGCCTTCAGCGCTCATCGGACACCCAGCTCTTTACGACGGTTGCGACGATCTTCGGATCCTGGCGCGCGATGCTGCGCGCGAATTCCAGGTTCTTCTCGTACTTGTGTTTCGCGTTTTCGAGCGCGAGCGTCTCGGGGTCGGCCTGGATCTCGACGATCGCGCCATCGCGATCGTCGGCTCGGATGCCGTCGAGCAGCATCGGTTCGTCCATCCCCGGGAGCGCCGCGACCGGCTCGGCCGGCGGCGGGAACGCGCGGCGCAGCGCCGGTTTCACCATCACGAAGTAGAGGAACAGGGCCACCGCGCCGATGCCGACGTACGTCGCGATCTGCTTGTAGAGCGCGAGCATGTCCGGCGTGCGCCACCACGGCAGGTTCGCGTACGGATCGATTTCGGCGGTGAACGCGCTGTTGACCACGTTGACCGAGTCGCCGCGCGCCGCGTCGAAGCCCATCGCGTCCTTCACGAGCTGGGTGACCTGGGCGAGCTTGTCGGCGCTGACCGGCTGCATCGTCACGTTGCCCTTCGCGTCGGCCACCTTCATATAGTTGACGACCACCGCGACCGACAGCCGGCGGATGCCGCCCATCGGGCTGTCGATGTGGCGCACGGTTTTGTCGAGCTCGTAGTTGGTGGTCGAATCCTTGCGGTCGCTGACCGGCGTCGCGCTCACGCCGCTCGCGCCGTTGCCTGCGACGATCGGCGCGGAGGCCGGCTGCGGCGGCTGGTTCGACAGCGCGCCCGGCACGCCCGAGGCGCCGCCTTGCGACATTTCGGTCGACGTGCTCGACTGCTGGCTGCGGATCGCCGCCTGCTGCGGATTGCCGTTCGGGCCGTAGTTTTCCGAGGTCTGCTCGCTGTGCGAGAAATCGATGTCGGCGCTGACCTGCGAGTGCGCGTTGCCGCCGCCGAACAGCGGCGCGAGGATCGCGTCGATACGCTGCTGCGTATTGCGCTCGATCTGCTGGCGATACTTCAGTTGCGACGCGTCGAGGCCGCTGCCGGTGCTCGGCTGGGTCAGCAGGTTGCCGTCCTGGTCGAGCACGGTTACGCCTTTGACCGGCATTTCCGGCACCGCCGACGCGATCATGTGCGTGATCGCGACCACCTGGCCTTCATCGAGCACGCGGCCCGGATACAACTGCACGAGCACCGATGCCGACGGCGGCTCCTTGTCGCGCACGAACACGGTCGGCTTCGGGATCGCCAGATGCACGCGCGCCGATTTCACCGACGAGATCGATTCGATCGTGCGTTCCAGTTCGCCTTCGAGCGCGCGCTGATAGTTGATCTGCTCGTCGAACTGGCTGATGCCGAATTTCTGGTTGTCCATCAGCTCGAAGCCGACCGAACCGCTTTTCGGCAGCCCCTGCGAGGCCAGACGCAGGCGCGTTTCGTGGACCTGCTCGGCTGGCACGAGGATCGCGCTGCCGCTGTCGGAGAGCTTGTACGGGACGTTGGCCTGTTGCAGCGCGGCGATGATCGAGCCGCCGTCGCGATCGGACAGGTTGCTATAGAGCACCTTGTAGGTCGGCGCGCGCGACCACAGAAACAGGCCCGCGACCACCGCGATCAGCAGCGCGACCGCGAATATCAGCGGCGCGCGCGGGTTGCCGCGCATCTGCGCGAGTCCGGACAGACGCTGACCGAAGTTGCCGCCGACACCTCCGAGGCCGCCTAGCTCGGCGCCACCGCCGGCCTGGCCGGCGGCGGGCTGGCCGGCAGCGGGCTGCGCGCCGGCGAGCCCCATGCGGGCGTCGGGGTTGATCAACGAGTTGGCTGACGAATCCATGCGTCGTGTTTCTCCGGGGATGCCTTGGTGTTCTGCCGCGATGCCGCGCCGAGGCTCGGCGGACGGACAGACACTTTCACGCTTGAAATTATCCGCAGCGCGGCGCCAGCCGATTGCTTGAATAGAGCCGGGTTTTCCCCCTAGTTTCAGGACTTTCCCGAAGGGGGCGCTGCTATGCTTTCATCCACGCTGGCAGGTCCGCTGACAGGCCGGCCGTTCATTCAACGGAGAAAACATGACGATGCCCGTGAACGCGCTTTCGTCGGCCCTGCAACAGATGCAGGCGATGGCGGCGCAGGCGGCCGGCGATGCAAGCCCGCTGCAGCAACAGTCCGGCGCGGCCACCCCGACGAGTTTCGGGGCGGCGCTCAAAGCCTCGCTCGACAAGATCAGCAGCGACCAGCAGACGGCGATCGGCGAATCGCAGGCGTTCGAACTCGGTTCGCCGAACGTGTCGCTGAACGACGTGATGGTCGATATGCAAAAGGCCAACGTCGGCTTCCAGTTTGGTCTGCAAGTGCGCAACAAGCTCGTCGCCGCCTACAACGACATCGCGCAGATGTCGATCTGAACGGGGCCGCCAGGCCCCGCGCGAAGACCCCGCAAGCCACGCCGGCGCCAGCGCCGGCCGGTCCGCCGCGGTTGCCCGCCATGCGCGTGCGTTACCCGTGCGAATCCTCCTTACATTGGTCTAAAGCTTTGCCGCGACCTATCCGATAACCAGGATACGGTCATCTCGGCGCGGCGACGCGCGGCACGGCCGAGCCACGACTTAACCGCAGTCAGTCAGTTTCACAGGAGGAGCGCCGATGTTTTCCCCGGGACACGCTGGAGCCAACGCTTACGCGCGCGTCGGTGTCGAGACGGCTGTGACGGGCGCGAGTCCGCACCGTCTCATCGTGTTGTTGTACCAGGGCGCGAGGCAGGCGATCGCCCAGGCCCGGATGCATTTTCAGCAGGGCAATGTCGCCGAGCGCGGCATGGCGATCAGCAAGGCGATCCGGATCGTCGAAAGCGGCTTGCAGCAGTCGCTCAGCCTCGAGATCGGCGGCGAGATCGCCGGCCGGCTGAATGCGCTGTACAGCTATATGACACGCCGGATGCTGCAGGCCAATGTCCTGCAAAGCGAAGAGATGCTGGTGGAAGTCGACGGCCTGCTCGCGACGCTCGAAGAAGCATGGATCGGGATTGCCCCCGAAGTCGCGCGGATGGCAGCGCAGCCAGCCGCGGAAACCGTGCGATGACATCGAACGCGGAATACTTTGCTCGCTACGAGGCGATCGCAGCGCTGTCGTGCCGCATGCTGACAGCGGCGCGGCGGGCGTCGTGGACCGACCTGCTTCACTTGCAGGACGAGTATCGGCACCTGGTCGAAGCGCTCAAGGACGCCGACGACGGCGTGAAGCTCGACGAGGCCGAGCGGCTGCGCAAGTACGCGCTGATCCGCCAGATTCTCGCCGACGACGCCGCGATCCGCGACCTCGCGAATCCGCGCATGGCGAATCTGTCGGCGCTGTTCGCCGGCCGGCCGACGCGGGTGCTGAAGGAACTGTACGGAGCACGCTGAGCGCGGGAGCGCGACAGCGCGCGTGCCGCTGGTGTAGGTGTCGTGCGCCGCTGCGCCGCGCGCCGCACCCGTCAGTGCAGAGCGGTCAGAGCAATCAGAGCATTGAGCGCGTCGCCGCCAATGCGACCAGGGAACCGGCATGAACGGAATCGATTCGGCCCTCGCTTCGGTGCTTTCGAGCCGGATCGACAGCCTGCTCAGCATTGCGCCGGGCAGCGCGACCACGGCGCAGACCGGGGCAGCCGGCGTCGGCACCGCGCCCGCGCCGGCGACCCCCAACACCCCGCCGTCACCGCCCGCGTCCGCGCAGACTGCGCTGTCGGCGGTCGCGCTGACGCTCGACGCGATCGCGCGCTCAGGCGGCGAAGCAACGCCCGCCGTGCTTGGCCAGGCGCCGATCTGGGCAGCCGCGCCGGCACTCGAAGTCGCGCTGGCGGGCTTGCCGCAGCCCGATGCGGCTGCCAATAGCGCCAGCAACAGCACCGCCACCGACAGCACCGCCGCGAATGCCACTGCGACGACTGCCACCGCTAGCGTGGCCGCCGCCGAGCTGCCGGTCGCCGCACTCGCGGCCGCGCTCGCACAGACGGTCAGCGATAGTGGCCTGTTCTACGAGGCGCATCTCGCCGCGTGGCTCGTCGGTCAGCGCTCGCCGGCCACGCTGGGGGACGAAGCGCAGAACCGGCTGATTGCCGCCGCGCAATTGCCGCCCGAGCCGGCCGGTGCCGGTGACGACGCGGCCGCGCCACGCGCCGGCGCGTGGCCGGGGGCGGCGGGCGGCGCATCCGACGGCACGTCCGGTGCGGTGCCGCGCGACATGGCAGGCGCCGCCGCGAGCGGCCCCCAGGCCGGCGCCCAAGCCGGTGCGCCAAACACCACGGCCGGCGGCAACTCCGCGCGCGCGATGCCGTCGATCCTGACTGCGCAAGCCGCGCGTTTGGCCGCGGGCGAAGTACTGGCGAACTCGCTGGCCGAGCTGGGCGGCCAGCCCGCGCACGCGGGTCTGCACGGTGGGGCATCGCAAACGGCCGATGCCGGGGCGTCGCAGAATGCGCAATCGATGGCGGCGGCGGTCCATCCGGCGACCGTGCCGCTCGTGCGGCAACAACTCGATCTGCTCGCGACCGGCCAGTTTCGCTGGACCGGCGAGGCTTGGCCAGGCGCGCGGCTCGACTGGACCATCGAACAGGACGGCGACGAATGGGATCGCAGCGGCGGCGGTCCGGCCAGCGAGGACGGCCAGCCATGGCGCACGCGCCTGACGCTGTCGCTACCGACGCTCGGCACCGTCGATGCCGAATTGACGCTGACGGGGATGCAGCTGATCGCGCGCGTGCAGGCGAATCCGCACGGCGCGGCGCGGCTCGCGAGTCAGGGCGACAGTTTCCGCCAGCGCCTCGCCGCGGCGGGTATCGAATTGCAGGGACTGACGATTCGCGAGATCGGCGGCGGCGCGCCCGGTGCGGGAGCGTCTGGGGCGTCTGGCGCGTCTGGCGCGGCGGGGACGCAGGCGGCCTCCGCATATGCGCGCTCGGCTGCCGCGGCTTCCGCCACAGCCGGTTCGGCGGCTTCGGGGGCTACCGGGGTTTCGAGCCTCTCCGCCGGGCGCGGCTCGGCCAATCCGCGCGGCACCGCAACCGGGCCGCGCGAAGATTTCGACTGGGACATCTGATGAGCCGCACGCATCGCCGCAGCGCGGCCGCGATCGTCTACGACAGCCAAGGCGGCGAACCGGCGCCGCGCGTGGTCGCGAAGGGGTATGGGCTGATCGCCGAAATGATCGTGCAGCGCGCGAAGGAGGCGGGGCTATACGTGCACGAGGCACCGGAGATGGTGTCCCTGCTGATGCAGGTCGATCTCGATGCGAGGATTCCGCCGCAGTTGTATCAGGCGGTCGCCGAGTTGCTGGCGTGGCTGCATCGGCTGGAGAGCGGGGCCGATGTCGCGACCGCGCATGACGGAGTGGCTGCCGCGCAGGATGTGGTCGATGTCGAGGCGATCGATGTGACGGGTGGGCCGGCAACGCCCCAATGACGCGTGTTTTGCTTTGCGTTTATCACCCCCCGCCGCAAAACCACGATAGGTCTCGCGCACGCGGGCCGCGACTTCACGCACGAAAAGCCCGCTCGATAATGGCCGCGTGATCGAACGTGGCGGGCAGCGTGCCGTACACCCGGCCGCTTTCGCCGCAGCCGTCGCCAAGACGCGTCGCGATGAATGCGTCGGCGACCTCGGCCGGTGCGTATTGCGCGAGCAGCGTCGCCTGCGCGATCAGCACGATCTGCTGCGCGATGCGCCGCGCCGACGCTTCACGCTGTTGCACCGGCCCGTTCAACGTCGCGGCAAGCCTCGCGAGCGCGGCAGCCAGCGCCGGCTGCGCGTGCGCCGCTTGCTGCCACGCGGCGAACAGCGCCTGCGCGGCGTGCGGTTCGCGTTCCATCGCGCGCAGCACGTCGATGCACATCACGTTGCCGGAGCCTTCCCAGATCGAATTGACCGGCGCTTCCCGATAGAAGCGAGCCATCGGCCCGGTCTCGACGTAGCCGTTGCCGCCCCACACTTCCATCGCCTCGCCGGTGAATTCCAGCGCGCGCTTGCAGACCCAGTACTTCGCGGCCGGCGTAACGATGCGCCGCCACGCGCGTTCGACAGGAGAAGAGGCGGCGCCCGACGATTCCTCGAACGCGCGCGCGACACGCATGAACAGCACGGTGGCCGCTTCGGATTCGAGCGCGAGATCGGCGAGCACGTTGCGCATCAGCGGCTGCTCGGCGAGATGCCGGCCGAATGCGCTGCGGTGCCGCGCGTGATGGATCGCCTGCACGAGCGCCGCGCGCATCAGCGCGGCGCTGCCGATCACGCAGTCGAGCCGCGTGTAGTTCGCCATTTCGATGATGGTCGGCACGCCGCGCCCTTCGTCGCCGATCAGGATGCCGTACGCGTCGAAAAATTCGACCTCACTGCTCGCGTTCGAGCGATTGCCGAGCTTGTCCTTCAGACGCTGGATCTGCACGGCGTTCTTGCTGCCGTCCGGCGTGAAACGCGGCACGAAAAAGCACGACAGCCCCTCGTGCGTGCCGGTGCGCCCGAGCACGAGATGCGCGTCGCACTGCGGCGCCGAGAAAAACCATTTGTGACCGACGAGCCGGTAGCCGCCGCCGCGCCCGCCGGCGTCGATCGCGTGCGCGCGTGTCTGGTTGCTGCGTACGTCCGAGCCGCCCTGCTTCTCGGTCATCCCCATGCCGATCATCGCGGAGCGTTTGTGCGTGAGCGGCAGGTCGCGCGGATCGTGCTCGCGCGCGTACAACTTGTCGCGCAGCGCGTCGAACAGCGCCGGTTCGCGCTGCAGAACGGGGATGCTCGCGAACGTCATCGTCAGCGGGCACAGCGAGCCGGATTCGATTTGCGCGTGCAGAAAGTAGCCGGCACAGCGCGCGACCATCGCGCCATGCTGGGGATCGGAAAACGGCAGCGCGTGCAGCGTTTCGCGCCGCAGCAGCGCGAGCAGTTGATGCCAGGCGGGATGGAACTCGAGCGCATCGATGCGCTCGCCGCGCGGGCTGTGCGTGATCAGCTCGGGCGTGTGACGGTTCGCGAGTTCGGCGAGCGCGAGCGTTTCCGGCGTTGTCAGCGCCGCGCCATGCCGCAGCAGCGCATCGTGACGCCACAACGCGCCATCGCGTTCGACCGCGGCGCATAACGCGGCGTCGCTCGAGAACAGGTTGTAGTCCGCGAGCGGCGGCACCTGATTGGTTACCTGATGAGTCTGTCCGAAGCCGTGCTGTTCCATCTGCTGTCTCCGTTGCCCGGTCATTGTGCGCCGGTTTGCCGGGCCGGTGTCTCGCGCGTCGTGCTGCATCGCGGCCGCGAAGTGCGCGCGCAACCTCCAGCCACGCGCGCGCCGCATACGACAGATAGCCGTTGCGGCGCCAGCCGATCACATTTCGCACGAAATCTCCGGTTCGACGACCGGCAGACAGGTGAATGATCCGGATGATCGTAAGTCACGACACTTACGGCGCGGCGCCGCTTGGGCGCGTGCGACGCCGACAAGCCGATTTGCTACAATCGCCGTTCGTCTTCGAGGAGCGTTGCGACGGGTACCGCGAATCCTTATTCGCCGGCCGCCCGCCAGGCTCGAAGGCTTCAATCGGAGGGCCAGGCTGCGCAGCGCGCCGATCCCCCGCATCGAACCGCGCTCACGTCACATTTCTAGTCACTACTTAGAAAGGAGGGCGTGATGAACGCCGCAGTTATCGATTCCCAAAATCAGGATTACGTCGTTGCCGACATGTCGCTCGCCGCGTGGGGCCGCAAGGAACTCACGATCGCCGAGACCGAAATGCCCGGCCTCATGCAAACGCGTGACGAGTACAACGCGCAACAGCCGCTGAAGGGCGCGCGCGTCGCCGGCTCGCTGCACATGACGATCCAGACCGGCGTGCTGATCGAAACGCTGACCGCGCTGGGCGCGGATGTGCGCTGGGCGTCGTGCAACATCTTCTCGACCCAGGACCACGCGGCCGCCGCGATCGCGCAGGCCGGCACGCCGGTGTTCGCATTCAAGGGCGAATCGCTCGATGAATACTGGGAATTCTCGCACCGCATCTTCGAATGGCCGAACGGCGAGTTCGCCAACATGATCCTCGACGACGGCGGCGACGCAACGCTGCTGCTGATTCTCGGCTCGAAGGCCGAGAAGGACCGCTCGGTGATCGCCAAGCCGACCAACGAGGAAGAAGTCGCGCTGTACAAATCGATCGCGAAGCACCTCGACGCGGATCCGACGTGGTACTCGACTCGCCTCGCGCACATCAAGGGCGTCACCGAAGAAACCACGACCGGCGTGCACCGTCTGTACCAGATGGAAAAGGAAGGCCGCCTGCCGTTCCCGGCGATCAACGTCAACGATTCGGTGACGAAGTCGAAGTTCGACAACCTGTACGGCTGCCGCGAGTCGCTGGTCGACGGCATCAAGCGCGCGACCGATGTGATGATCGCGGGCAAGATCGCGGTCGTGGCCGGTTACGGCGATGTGGGCAAGGGCTGCGCGCAATCGCTGCGCGGTCTGGGCGCAACGGTGTGGGTCACCGAAATCGATCCGATCTGCGCACTGCAGGCCGCGATGGAAGGCTACCGCGTCGTGACAATGGAATACGCGGCCGACAAGGCCGACATCTTCGTGACCGCGACCGGCAACTACCATGTGCTGAACCACGACCACCTGAAGGCGATGCGTCATAACGCGATCGTCTGCAACATCGGCCACTTCGACTCGGAAATCGACGTCGCGTCGACCCGCCAGTACCAGTGGGACAACATCAAGCCGCAAGTCGACCACATCATTTTCCCGGACGGCAAGCGCGTGATTCTGCTGGCCGAAGGCCGTCTCGTGAACCTCGGCTGCGCGACCGGCCACCCGTCGTTCGTGATGTCGAATTCGTTCACGAACCAGACGCTCGCGCAGATCGAACTGTTCACGCAGGGCGCCAAGTATGAAAACAAGGTGTACGTGCTGCCGAAGCATCTGGACGAGAAGGTCGCGCGTCTGCATCTGGCGCGCATCGGCGCGAACCTGACCGTGCTGTCGGACGCGCAGGCCGGCTATATCGGCGTCGACAAGAACGGTCCGTTCAAGCCGAACCACTACCGCTACTAAGCACGCGCGTCGTCGAGTCTGATTCGCGCGTTCGCGCGTTCAGCCTCGCGGGCGGGCAGCGGTAGAAGTAAAAACAATGACGGTCTGATCACGGGGCGGCGCGCAATGCGCCGCTTTGTTCGCCAGCGCCGCTTTTCGTTCAATCGACATCCTGCCCACACAGGTGCTTACAAGGAGCTCTATATGACCGTGCTGCTGACCTGGCTCATCAACGCGCTCGCGCTTTTGATCATCACCTACCTCGTTCCGTCGATCCACATCCGCAGCTTCGGCACCGCGCTGATCGTCGCGATCGTGCTTGGCCTCATCAATACGGTGCTGCGCCCGGTGCTGATCCTGCTCACGCTGCCCGTCACGATTCTTACGCTCGGG
>NZ_DASXHN010000102.1:0-3280 GCF_036488505.1 Paraburkholderia sp.
GTGCGGGACGCGATCGAGAGCGTCCTCGACGACTTCGAACACTACAACGAACGGATCGCGAATCCGGGCGGCTTTCACCTGCGCGTCGCCTCCCGCGAGCGCGACTGGCAGACAGCGACCGGCAAGGCAAACTTCGTCGTCCATCAGATCGAGGAGGACACCCCGATCCGCCGCGCGAAGAAGCTGCACGGCGAACGCGTGATGACGCTGATGACGACCCGTTCGCACGACCAGTACAACACCACGATCTACGCGCTTGACGACCGCTACCGCGGCGTGTTCGGGCAACGCCGTGTCGTGTTCGTGAACCCCAGCGACCTGGAAATGCTCGGCTTCAAAGCAGGCGATTGGGTCGACATGACGACCGTGTGGGACGACGGCATCGAACGGCGGGCCGACTCGTTCCTGCTCGTCGAGTACGACATTCCGCGTGGCTGCATCGGCTCGTACTACCCCGAGACGAACCCGCTCGTCCCGCTCTCGAGCGTCGGCGACGTGTGCAACACGCCGACCTCGAAGTCGGTCCCGGTGCTGCTGCATCGGTCCGCGCCGCCAGCCGCAAGCGCCGCTGCGTGAGCCCACCGCCTCATGAATTGAGCAGCGCGCCGGGCGGCGCGCTCATCTGATTTTCACTTTACCCTTGGTGCCCGATATGCCACTCGAAGCCTTACATCTCGCGCGCGGCCAGTTCGCAATGACCGCCATCTTCCATATCCTGTGGCCGATTCTGACGATCAGTCTGTCGGCCTTTCTGCTCGTCGTCGAAATTCTCTGGGTGCGCACGAGCGAGGTTGTGTGGTATCGCCACGCTCGCTTCTGGAGCAAGCTGCTTGTTTTGAATTTTGCCGTCGGCGTCGTGAGCGGCATTCCGATGGAGTTTCAGTTCGGCACCAACTGGGGACCGTTTTCGCAGTTCACCGGCCAGTTCTTCGGCAATATCCTCGGCTTTGAAGGCGCGATGGCCTTCATGCTCGAGGCGGGCTTCGTCGGCATCATGATGCTCGGATGGGGACGCGTGCCGAAGGGGGTGCATCTGTTCGCCACCTCGATGGTCGCGCTGGGATCGTCGATCTCAGCGTTCTGGATCATGGTGGCCAACTCATGGATGCAGACGCCAGCCGGCGTCGCGGTCGTCGACGGCAAGATCGTCGTAACCGATTATGTGAAGGCAATCTTCAGCCCTGACATGGCCTGGGGCGTGTCGCACATGTGGTTCGCCGCGCTTGAGACCGGCCTCGTGGTTATCGCCGGCCTTTCCGCCTACTACCTGCTGAAGCGCCGCAACCCCGAGTTCTTCGTGCGTTCGTTCAAGCTCGCGCTGCTGTTGCTCGTGTTCGTCGCGCCGGTGCAGATCTGGCTCGGCGATTCGAGCGGCGTCGACGTGTTCGCAACTCAGCCCGCCAAGGGCGCGGCGATCGAAGGCCACTGGGAAACCAACGCCCCCGGCACCGGCGCCTCCTGGTCGCTGCTCGCATGGCCCGACAAGGCGAAACAACGCAATGACTGGTCGATCGAAGTCCCCGGCCTGCTGAGCGTCCTCGGCACGCACAGCCTGCACGGCCAGGTCAAAGGTCTCGCGGACATCCCGGTAGTCGACCAGCCGCCGATGCTGCCGCTCCTCTACTACACGTTCCGCGCGATGGCGGGCATCGGCTTCCTCTTCATGGTCCTTGCTTTCTGGACGGCATTCGCGTTGCGCCGGGCACGCGGCCGACTCGATGCGCTGCTCGCGCAACGCAAGTTGCTGCTCGCCTGGGTGCTGGCCATTCAGCTGCCTTATATCGCGGTCGAATGCGGCTGGATCGTCCGCGAAGTCGGGCGCCAGCCATGGGTCGTGTACGGCTTGCTTCGCACCGAACACGCGGCTTCCGCCATCCCTCCCATTGCGATTACCGGCAGCATGATGATGTTCGCCGTCTTCTACGTGGTCCTGCTCTCGTCGTTCTTCTACTTCGCGCGCCGCTGGCTGAAGAACGGACCCGACGTCACACTCATGCCCCCGGCCGAGCCGTTGCCGTCACGTCAGCCCGTCGCGCAGGCCACGGTCGAGCACTGAGCCGACGACGCCTCCGTTCAAGATCATCCAGAAAGGTTATTCAAAATGAATCCAGTCACCGCTGAAAGTTTGCTGAGCCATGCGTGGTTTGGCCTGATCGGGCTGATGCTCGTGCTCTATGTGATCACCGACGGCTTCGACCTCGGTGTCGGCATCCTGAGTTTGTTCCGTTCGAAGGAGTCCGACCGAAATCTGATGATCCAGTCGATCGGGCACGTCTGGGACGCCAACGAAACGTGGCTCGTCGTGCTCGGCGGCGCGCTCTTCGGCGCATTCCCTGCTGCGTACGCGATGTTGCTGTCGGACCTGTACGTGCCTGTGATGGTGCTGATCGCGAGCCTGATCATGCGCGGCGCCGCGATCGAATTTCGTCACGCAGCGACGGGCACGCGGCCGATATGGGACCGGGTGTTCGGCATCGGCAGCCTGCTTACCGCGGCGTGCCAGGGTGTGATTCTCGGCAAGGTCATCACCGGCATGTTGCCGGGCGGCCTTCACGCGGGATTCGTCGCGATGACCGCAATCGGCGTCGTGTCGGGCTATGCGCTGCTCGGCGCCACCTGGCTTGTCAAGAAGACCACCGGCCGGCTGGAAGCGGCTGCACGGCGCTACTCGATGATCGCGGTCGTGACAACGGTGGCCGCCGCCATCGTCATCTCGATCGGCACGCTGATGCTGAGCCCGATCGGCGCGGAGCGCTGGGCACAAGCCAGTGTGTTCCATGTCCTCGTCGCGCTCGCGATCGTCGCGGCGCTGGCCTTCTGCTACGTGCTCTATTCGGTGCATATGGGTGGCGAGCACGGCCCGTTCAACGCGTCGATGGTCCTGTTCGTCGCGTCGTTTGCGGGCCTCGCTGTCAGCCTCTTCCCGTACATCGTGCCGGGACAGTTGAGCATCGCGTCTGCCGCATCGAACAGCAGCACGCTGATCTTCATGCTGATCGGCATCGGCACCGTGATGCCGGTCATGATCGGCTACAACCTGTACCAGTATCACCTGTTCCGCGGCAAGGTCATTCCGGTCCACCATTGATCGATAGTCTTACACCGCCAAACACCGGAGCGCGAAGTGATCGTCAGGCCCCCGCATAACTGGTTCCGCATGCTGTTCGTGTGGAACGGATCGGTACTTCAATCGATCATCCCGCAACTGGCCGTCCTGGCGCTGGTGGGGGTACTGGCGGTCATCGCCCACCGGTACAAGTTCGGTGCGAGTATTCCGCTC
>NZ_DASXHN010000177.1:0-12393 GCF_036488505.1 Paraburkholderia sp.
GCAAAAACGCGCAGGGTGAGATGCGTCTGGGCGACGCATGGCGCGTGAAGCCGACCGACGAACTGCTGGCCGCGCTGCGCGGCGAATTCGCGGGCAGCTCGATCGAGATTGTCTATTGAGGGTTGGCGCGGGAGGGCGGCCGGTGCGGTGCGTATCGGCGAAGCTTGCTCGATCGCGTTGCCGGGCTGTAGCGCTGGAAGGTCGTAAGCTGTGATTTGTCGGCGAGCGCCTGGATGGCACGCGTGCGCTGCCCGATCCTGCCAAAAACCGGCTCGTCGTTCGACAGTCGTCTTTTATCGCCGCCGATCGCGCACCGGTTACCGCCCGTCCGTCTCTTGCAGCCGCGACAACTTGAGAAACCGGTAGTACACGGTCTCCGCATTGAATAGCGCGATCATCAGGCCGGCCCGGCCGTCGAGAAAACCGCGCCGCAGCAGATAGGTCCGCACGAACGCCCACAGACCGCGCCCTACCGCGACGCGCATGCTGCCGCGCTGACCGGCCAGGTAACGCTGCCGCGCGCCGGCCGTCGAATAGGCGTCGAGCTTGCGCAGCACGCTCTCGTAGTCCTCGTACGAGTAGTGCATCAGCTTACCGGTCAGACGCTGCGCGGGCGCGTCGAACACCAGGCGCTCGTGCACCAGGTCGTCGGAGAAGCGCGCGGTGCCGCGTTTGAACAGGCGTGGAATCCAGTCCGGATACCAGCCGCTGTGATGAACCCAGTGACCGCAGAAGCTCGACAGACGATCCACCGCGTAGACATCGGAGGCGGGCGCCGTCATGGCCGCGCGAATCGATGCGGCGAGTTCCGGTGTGACGATTTCGTCGGCGTCGAGCGACAGGATCCAGTCCGTCGTGAGCGCATCCACCGCGCGGTTTTTTTGCGGGCCGAAACCCGGCCAGTCCGCCTGCTCGAGCACACGGGCGCCGTGCGCGCGGGCGATGTCGGCGGTGCCGTCGGTACTGCCGCCGTCGATGACGACGATCTGATCGGCGAAGGCCACGGCCCGCAGGCACTCGGCCAGCCGCGCCGCCGCGTTGCGGGTGATGAGGGCGACGCCGAGAGTGGTTTCTTGCATACCGGGGATGGGGCGGACTGAATGTTCGTGGAAGACGAATCGACGGATCGGGCTGCGAGCGCGAGCAAGTATACACAGCCCATCCGTCCCCACACCAGCTTGCCGGGGCCGCCAGGCTTTCGGCCAATTCCGTCGCGCACTGCGCGCCGGCGGCGATCTTCAACCGATTACAATGCTCTTTTTCAATATTTCACACGGCGGCCGGACCGGGCGCCGGGTGCTCGCCGTTCCGCATTTCCAGAGGATTCCTTGAGCGCGAAGCCAACGTTAAGCAAACCCATGGGTTCAGGCGAGGCGTCATCGCCGGCCGTCGTGCTGCGCCGCCTGTGGCCGTTTATCAAACCGCTGCTGTGGGTGGTGGTCAGCGCGATCGTCGCGATGGCGGTGAGCGCCGGCACCGACGCCGCCATCCCCGCGCTGCTCAAGCCGCTGCTCGACAAGGGCTTCGGCACGCATGCGGCCGACCAGACCAGGTGGCTCGTGCCGGTCGCGGTGATCGGCCTCGCGCTGATCCGCGGCGTGTCGCAATATGCGTCCGGCTACCTGCTCGCGTATGTATCGAACAAGATCCTGCTCGAGCTGCGCCTGAAGATGTTCAACCGCATGATTCACACGAGCGTCGCGTTCTTCCAGCGCGAAACCGCGAGCACCGTGATCAACGCGATCGTCTTCGAGGTGAATCAGATTCTCAACGTGCTGCTGAGCGTGATGGTCACGCTCGTGCGCGATTCGCTGACAGTGGTCTTCCTGCTCGGCTATCTGTTCTATCTGAACTGGCGCCTGACGCTGATCGTCGCGGTGCTGCTGCCGGGCATCGGCTGGCTGGTCGGCAAGATCAACCGCCGTCTGCGGCGCCTGAACCGCGAGCACCAGCTGCTCACCAACGAGCTGTCGTACATCGTCGAGGAGACGGTCGGCGGCTACAAGGTCGTCAAGGTGCATAACGGCGAGCAGTACGAGTTGGACCGCTTCACCTCGATGAGCAAGCGCCTACGCGGCTACGCGATGCGCATGACTGTGTCCGGCGGACTCGCGCAACCGTTGACGCAGTTTCTTGCGTCGATTGCGCTGGCGGTCGTGATCACGATCGCGGTGGTGCAGTCGTCATCGGATCAGACGACGGTCGGCGGCTTTGTCGCGTTCGTCACGTCGATGCTGCTGATCATCTCGCCGCTGAAGCATCTGATGGATGTGAATCAGCCGCTGCAACGCGGCATGACCGCGGCCGAGCTGATCTTCGGTCTGATCGACGAGCCGGCCGAGCCGGAAGGCGGCGGCAAGCCGCTCGAGCGCGCGCGCGGCGAAGTCGAGTTCCGCGACGTGTCGTTCACGTACGGCACCCACTCCACGCATAACCGCCATACGCTCGATCAGGTGTCGCTTAAGATCGCGCCCGGCGAGATGGTCGCGCTCGCGGGGCCGTCGGGCAGCGGCAAGACCACGCTGGTGAATCTGCTGCCGCGCTTTTTCGACCCGACCGGCGGCGCGATCCTCGTCGACGGCGTTGCGCTGCCCGAATACGACCTGCACGCACTGCGCGGGCAAATCGCGATGGTGAGCCAGGACGTCGTGCTGTTCAACGACACGATTGCGCGCAACGTCGCCTACGGCAAGGATGCCGACGCGGAGAAGGTGAAAGCGGCGCTGCGCGCGGCCAATCTGTGGGACACCGTGCAGGCGATGCCGCAGGGTATCGAAACGCTGGTCGGCGACAACGGCATGATGCTGTCGGGCGGGCAGCGCCAGCGCCTCGCGATCGCGCGCGCCATCTACAAGGACGCGCCGATCCTGATTCTCGACGAAGCGACTTCGGCGCTCGATTCCGAATCCGAGCGCCACGTGCAGGCGGCGCTCGAAACGCTGATGAAGGGTCGCACGACGCTCGTGATTGCGCACCGTCTATCGACGATCGAGCGGGCCGATCGGATTCTCGTGATGGAAGCAGGGCGGATCGTCGAGCGCGGCAGCCATCGGGAGCTGTTGGCGCAGGACGGCTTATATGCGCATCTGCATCGGATCCAGTTCCAGCACAGCGCGGCATAAGCTACAACGTGCGTCCATCGGCCATTTCCGTTTCTACTCGGCGCCGTTGGCTCGCCCCGACCGCGGATGACTTCCCATTAATATCCGAGAAGGCGCAGGCGCGCTGTCTGAATGAAGAAACTTGGACTCTCCAGTAACGCGTTGCAACATAGTGGCGGCCTCGAGCGGTACGCGATGGACCTAGTACGCGGCTTGGCCGAGCTTGGCATCGAGCCGGCCTTCTTCGCGCGTCGGTTCGACGTGTCGCAGCCGGAATGCAAGTTGGTCGAGCCGCACCGTATCAACGTCTCTTTCCTGCCGGGAAAGTTGCGCGACCACTGGTTTTCATGGCGCTTGCGATCGGCGCGCCGCGCCGCGCAGGTCGATGTGCTGATCGGTTGCAACCGCGTCGACTCGTCAGAGGTGGCGATCTGCGGCGGCACCCACCTCGGGTTTTTGCGTGCGATGGGACGTGCTCAGAAGCGTTCGGATCGCTGGCAGATCGCGCTCGAACGTCGCCAGTACGAACGCTCGAAAGTCGTGGTGGCGCATTCGCAACTGATGCACGACGAGCTTCGGGAGCTGTATGGCGTCGACGACGCGAAGATCCGTGTGCTGTTTCCTCCCGTCGACGGCACGCGTTTCGCGCCGACCGACGCCGCGACCCGCGCCGCCCTGCGTCGCAAATACGGTTTTGCCGACAACGAGATCGTGTTGCTGTTTCCGTCCAGCAGCCACGAGCGCAAGGGCTTGCCGCTCATCGAAACAGCGCTGCGGGACACGACTCTGCCCGTGGTGGTGGTCGTGGCGGGGCGCCCGCCCGCACGCACCGGGCAGCGGCTGCGTTACGCCGGCTACGTGAAAGAACTTGCCGAATGCTATCAGGCTGCGGATTTCACGATCCTCGCGTCGACGTACGAGCCATTCGGCCTTGTCGGCATCGAATCGGTGATGTGTGGCACGCCGGTCGTTTTTTCGTCGACCATTGGTTGCTGCGACGCGATCGCCCAGCACGCGAAATTCGTCTTCGCGCCTAACGATGTGGCCGATCTGCGCGCGACGCTCGTGCGGGCGGTGCAGGCGCATCGCGACGGCGCGGGTCGCGCGCCGCCAGAACGGATCCGCGACGCTGTGTTGTACGATCCGGGTGTGGCCGCCCATGTGAGCGCGCTGATCGAACTGACGCGGGAGATCGAGCGCGCGCGGTAGCCTCCTACAGCACTGCTGTGTAAGGCCGGAGGGGCTTCCAGGGTCTATGTCAGGCGGTTCCGCACCAAGGCCACGTGTTACAATTTGCGGCTGTCAGCGCTCGCACTTAACGCGAGCAAACATCCATATTTCAAGCAGCTTTCCACGCCCGCTTTGCGCAGGCGGCGGCGAAAAGCACGGCTTTCCAGCGCGCGGGCCTGCCGCGACGGGGTCGTCGCCGCCGTAGTGGAGGCCTTCGGAAAAGACATCGCTGGAGACTTAGCATGGCGAACGCGACCTCGCGCCGGCAAACGGCATATAGCAAGATCGCGGCGGAAATCAACGCATCGATGGGCTTATGAGTCGGCTTTCCGGGCGTCTTCGTACCTTGGCGCGGGCAATTCCGCGATTGCTGATGAAGCCGTTGTGCCGCGAGCCAGAGCATCCGAGCCGTATCCTGATTGCGCATCATTTGTTGCTGGGTGACACGCTGCTGCTCACGCCGCTTCTCGCCAAATTGCGCGCGCAACATCCGCAGGCGCAGATCGTTCTTGCCTGCCCGAAGGCAATCGTGCCGCTTTACGCCGGGCGGCCTTTCCACGTCACTGCAATGCCGTTCGATCCGCGTGATTCGAAGTCGGTGCGCGATGTTTTGCTTTCGGGACCCTACGACCTCGGCATTGTGGCCGGCGACAATCGTCATAGCTGGCTCGCGTTGGGCGCCGGCTGCCGCTGGATCGTCGGACACGCGGCCGATCAACCGGCCTGGAAGAACTGGCCGATCAACCGCAGGCTACCGTATCCCGCCGCGCCGGCGGCTTGGGGCGATCTTGCTGCCGAACTGATCGACGGGCCGCCGCCGCGCGCTTACCGGCCGACCGACTGGAGCACGCCGCAACCCGCGGCGTTACCCGAGGCTTTGCAATTGGAGAAGCCGTACGTCGTGCTGCATCCGGGCGCAAGCAGCAACGTCAAACGCTGGCCGGACGCCCGCTGGCGCGAACTGGCGCAACGCGTGGAAGCGCTCGGCTATCTGCCGGTATGGACTGGCGGTCCGGGCGAAGCCGAACTGATTCGCGCGATCGAACCCATTCCTCGTCACCCCAATTTCGCGGCGCGCCTCGGTCTCGGCGAGCTATGGCATGTCTTCGCCGGCGCGCAAGCCGTAGTTTGTCCCGATACTGGCGTCGCACATCTGGGGCGTCTGATCGGGGTGCCGACACTTGCACTATTCGGGCCCGGCAACGCGCTGATTCACGGCGCGGGTCGGTACTGGAGTGACGTGCCGTTCATTCCGATTACGATCGCGGACATGCCGTGCCGCGATCAGCCTTTTATTTTCCGCCGCAAGGTAGCATGGGTGCGTCGCTGCGATCGCAACGAGACGACCTGCGTTGCGTGGCGCGAGGACCATGCGGACTGTATGGGCCGGCTGTCGGTAGACTCGGTGTACAAGGCATTGCAAAACGTTCTGGTGAAAGTGTGATGACTGACACGGCTGCGCGAGTGGAGCGCGTGTTCTGGATTGCCTGTCCGGTCATTCTGTTTGTGGTCATGTTCGGCCACATGACGGCGATCGTCTTCAATGCGCTTGCGCTGATGGGGCTTGGGGTGCTGGCTGCGGCCTGGTCGCCGAGCCGGCCGTCTCCGTTGCAATGGCCGCTGATGTTGCCCATTGCGGGTTGGGCCGGATGGAGTCTCATCTCAGTCTCGTGGTCCAGATATCCAATGGTCAGCATTCACGCGTGGTGCGACGAGGTGCTCTATCCGCTGGCGTCGTTCTGGGGCTTCTGGCTATTCGGCACGGCACTGCGGCGACCCGCGCCGGTGGTACTCGTCAACTGGGTCGCGTGCGTAGCGCTCGCCGCTATCAGCGCGCTGAACTGGGGGCATTTGCAACCGCCCACCGCCAACACTTTCTTGCTGCATTTCTATAACCGCGTCGGCCACACCAGCACGCTCGCGGTGTTTGCCATGTCGCTGTTCGCCGGCCTCTTGCTGCGGCCGCGTTGGCGCGCGATCGGCGCGAGCGGCATCGCGCTCTGCCTGTTCATCGGACTTGCCACGCTTAACCGGTTCTTCTGGCCGGCGGCCTGCGTCACGCTGCTGATCGCGCTATTCCCTCTGTACCGGCGCCGCCTGCTGCTGGCGGCGCTGGTCATTACCGTCGTGGGCGCGGCCGGGCTTGGCACCCTGGAATTCAGCTCGCGTCTGCGCATAGCCGGCAACGTGCCCCTGCCCACGCAGGCGCGCGATGTTGCCATCGACGGCCATCAGGTCTACGTGCCGGGCTCCCTGGCCGCGATCGGCGACACTGTTTCCGCGGACACGCGTCCGAAGCTATGGGCGTTTTATGTCCGGGAGGCCGAGCGGCACCCATGGGTCGGCGTGGGCTTCGGCAAGCCGCTGCCGGGAATGGTCTATCGCGGCGAAATACCGCCCAGTTTACTGGCGGCCGAACCGCAAGCGCTGACGCATGCGCACAACCTGTTCATCAATACATGGTCGCAGACTGGTGTAATAGGCGTGGCGCTGCAGACTGCGCTCTTGTTAGGCCTCGTCGCGCGTTTCTGGCGCTTGCGACGAGTCGACCCGTGGTTGTGCGCCGCGGGCGTGGCGCTCGTCGCCGGCATGATCGCGAAAAACCTCACCGATGATTTCATGTGGCAAACAACCATGCTCGCGTTCTGGGCGTTCGCTGGGCTGCTGCTGGGCTGCGCGGAGCGAGCCACGATTTCCGGCCAGTTGTCGCGTGAGACGGCATCCAGGCATGCAGCGGTCATGCGCAGCGTGCAGCGACGCCCACAGCCGACGCCAGAGTTAGGCGAATGACCAAGGTGAAGAACGCTGACCACCCTCGCGCCAGTGAGCCCGACCGCACCCCGCTGCGCATCCTGTTTCATATCAACGATTTCGGCAGGGGCGGCACCGAGACTGCGCTGCTCTCGTGGCTGCGAACGCTGGACCGGCGGTTATTCTCGCCAAGCCTGTCGGTGGCATATCCGACCGACGACTTGCATTTCTGGCGCGCGCGGTCGATTCCCGACGACGTGCCGGTTCACGTGCTTGCGTCGTCCAAATGGATGCACGTGCTTCATCAGGCGGCCCGCCGGCGCAAATTGAGCGTCGGTGTGAAGTTGTTGCATAAGCTGCTGACCTACGCCGCGATCCGGCCACTTGCGGCGCTGCGTATGCGGCGCCTCGCAAGGCAGCAAGATCTGATCTGCGATTTCGATTTTTCGCTGCGCCATATGGCGGGCAGTTGCAATGTGCCCTGGTTCGGCGTGAGCCATTTCAGTCTGGCGGCGCGCCTTGGCAACAAGAGCGAGCGCTACGTCGCGCGGCGCGTGAAGCACTATTCGCGCTACTCGGCGATCGCCGTGCTGACTCCGGCCATGCGGCGTGAGGCGCAGGCACTTTTTTCCGCAATCGCTGTTGACATCGTCGAGTTGCCGAATGTGATTAATGTCGATGCCCTGAGACGGGCGGCGCGCACGCAAATTGAAAGTCCAGCCGAGTCGTTCATCGTTTCTGTGGCGCGTCTGGATGAAGGTCAGAAGGACCACAGCACCTTGTTGCGCGCTTATGCGCACGTACGTCGGCGTGGCCGGTGCAAGGCCGATCTCGTGCTGATCGGCGAAGGGCGTGATCGTCAGCAACTGGAGCAACTTGCCGATGAGCTGGAAATCGGCACGTCGGTGCATTTTCTCGGCTTCTGCGCGGATCCGTCGCCCTTTATCCGGCAGGCGGAATTGCTCGTCTTGAGCAGCCGCTACGAGGGTTTCGGCATGGTGCTCGGCGAGTCGATGGCGCTCGGTACACCCGTGCTATCGTCGGATTGCCCGACTGGCCCGCGAGACTTGCTGGACGACGGCAAGGCGGGCCTGCTGGTGCCGGTCGGCGACGTCGACGCGATGGCCTCGGCAATTGAGCGATTGCTGACAGACACGGAGCTACGCCGCTGTCTCGTGCAAAGGGCATCTCAGAAAATTGAGACGTTCGGGCCCGTCAGCGCTAATCAGCGCATGCTGGAACTGGCGTTGCGCATCCGTGCGAAGCAGAACGCGCCGTCGGGTGCATAGGTCCCTCGCCAACCCGCGACCAGGATTACACGCCGCCGGTCACGAGCGGCAACACAGTCAAATCCGCATGCGTGCCTTCCACGATGCTGCGTCCCACGTGCAGGCCCTCCTGGAACGCTTCTTTCTCACTGCCAAAACCCTCGTCGCCCGCGGCGTGAAACCGCACCGCGTGGCCGGGAATGGCAGGATTCGCGCCCGGATGGCAGACGTAGCCGACAAACGTGTAGCACTCATCCGCCGCGGTCTGCGCGCCCCCGTCGCTGGGCGTATCTCTCAAAACACCTGCTACGTGAATTTCGAAACCCTCGTATTCGACCATCTGCGAAGGTGCGATTTCGTCGGTCATGGCCGCCTCCGTTCAATCGCGCGCTTGTGAAAAAGTGTAGGCGATTTCGGCGTTGGGCGTGCTCAAAATCGATTCGGCAAAAACCAGTACGGCTTGGCCGCGCCGGGTTGCTTGAGCAGCATCGGGTTGCCTCAAGGCGCCTCTCGACGACACGCCCATCGTTTGGTGCGACATGGGCTAAGGCCTTAAAGTCGACCGTCTACCCGTTACTTTCGAAGTTCTGAACCGTGAAGTGTCCGCACAGATGCGGACGAACGGAAGCACAGACGCCGGCACTTCATGATGGCATTGGGTCCGGCAGCACCGCGCGGAATTCATTCGACCTTTGCGACCACCCCTCACAATCGTACTGGAGCGATAGAAAGTAACAGAGTCCCTTGGCCGAACGCACGATTGCTGTCGTCAGATAAAATCTTGCAATTCACCCGTAAGATACCTCGCTCATGTGGTTCAAAAACCTTCAGCTGCACCGTCTTCCCGCACCGTGGTCCGTCACCCCCGAACAGATGCACAAATGGCTCACGCCGTACGCGTTCGCGCCCGGCAATAGCGTCGAGATGCAGGCGCAGGGCTGGGCGCCGCCGCGCGACGGCGACTCGCTCGTGTATGCGCTCAACGGCCAGATGCTGCTCACGTTTCGCGCCGAAAAGAAGCTGTTGCCCGCGTCGGTCGTCACCCAGGTGACGCGCGAGCGCGCGCTCGAACTCGAGGAGCAGCAGGGCTTCAAGCCGGGCCGCAAGCAGATGCGCGAATTGAAGGAGCAGGTCACTGACGAGCTGCGCCCGCGCGCGTTCAGCATCCGTCGCGATACACGCGTGTGGATCGATTGCAGGAACGGCTGGCTCGTGATCGACGCGGCGTCCCAGACGGTCGCCGACGAGGTGCGCGGGCTGCTGGTGAAGTCGATCGACGCGTTGCCGCTGATGACGGTGCGGGTCACACAGTCACCGGTCGCGGCGATGACCGGCTGGCTGCTCGACGGCGACGCGCCGGCGGGTTTCACGCTCGATCAGGACACGGAATTGCGCTCGGCGACCGAAGGCAACGCGACGGTCCGCTATGTCGGCCATACGCTGGATGTCGACGACATGCGCCGCCATATCGAAGCGGGCAAGCAATGCATGCGGCTGGCGATGACGTGGAACGACCGCGTGTCGTTCGTGCTGACGCCGTCGCTGACGATCAAACGCGTCGCGCCGCTCGACGTGTTGAAGGAAGCGAGCGATCCGACCGCGCAGAACGACGACGAACGTTTCGACTCGGACGTCGCGCTGATGACCGCCGAGCTCGACCGCATGCTGGTCGATCTGCTCGACGCGCTGGGCGGCGAGCAGCGCGAGGAAGGCTTCGCGATGCCGCGCGCCGCGGCCGCCTGACGGGCGCTGCCCGCAGTCCGGCGTCGCTGACGAAACAGTCGGCGCATCAATGGCTTGCGGACCTTTGCGCAGAGTTATGCACAGATTTGCCAACAAAAACTGTGGGTAACTTGAGCCGCCCGGTTCGCGACGGTCACCACGTTGCGCGGTCGCGCCGTCAGTCCTCCAACACCAGCGCGCGTTTGCGCCGCAGCAGCGCCGAGCCGGCCGCTACCGCCGCGCCGATGCCGCCCATCGTCAGCGATAGCGCGACGATCAGCGGGCCGGTTTGCGCGCGCGCGGAAAACACGCTGACGAGCAAACCGGCGAGCGGTTGCGTCAGATTGTTCAGCAGGATCGCGACACCGATCGTCTTGCCGTAGTCCTCGGGCGGAATGATTTCCAGACGCGCGCTGCGAATATAGACGTTGAACATCTTGTCGAAGCCGACGATCAGCAGGAAGCCCAGCGCATAACCCCACGGTGCCGCGGCCGCGCCCGCGATCACGCCGCCCGCGCAGATCGTCACGAACGCGACCAGACCGAGCACGCGCCGCGGCCAGCCGGCGCGCGCGACCGTCAGCAGCACCAGCACGGTGGCGATCGCGCCAGCCGTTTGCAGTCCCGCGTAGTAGCGGTTCGATTGCGCGTGAAAGCCGGTTACCATCGCCGCCGATGTCGCGAGCGTCACGCCGATCACGAGGTTTTCCGCGGCCGCGAGCATGATCACCTTCTTCAGGCCCGGCAGCGTCCACACATGATGCAGCGCGACGCGCAGCGGCAGTGTCCAGCGGCTGGCGGGCGCGGGCGCGAGAGCGGGCGCCTGAAAGCCGCTGACGCGTTGCCATACGAACAGCGCGGCGTCGGCGGTGAGAAACAGCACGCCGGTGACCGCGACCACCGATTCCCAGCGCCATACGCCGAGCAGCAGCGCGGCCAGCATCGGGCCGAGCACGAAGCCCAACTGGTCGGCTAGTTGCGAGTACGCGAGCACGCGCTGGATCTGTTGCGTGCTGAAGATCTGCGGCAGCATCACCTCGCGCGCAACCAGCCCCTGGCTCGTCAAGACGCCGCAGACGGCCGACAGCGCGATCAGCCAGCCTATGCCACCGAACGCCGCATAGGCCGCGATGCCGCCGAAGCACGCGAGCGCGCGCACCGCCTGGCTCACACGCATCAGCCTGAGCGGCGGCAAGCGGTCGCACAAGGCGCCGAAGAACGGGAACACCAGGTAGCGCGGCAGCGTCTCGATGAAGAACGCGAGGCCCGACCACGAGACCTCGCGGGTCGTCTGGAATACGACGAGCGGGACGAGAAAGAGCAGGATCTGATCGGCGAGACGCGCGACAAACAGCGAGCAGAAGAAAGCCTGATGGTTGACGCGCACCGTGAATGTCTCGCCGTATAGGGTCGAGGCCGATGCTATCAAAGATCTGACGGCGATGATGGCGGGGACCTGAATGCGATGCCGCGGCGCGGCGCTCGGCGCTCGGCGTGCGGTCCCGCCAGAAGTCCTTCTATTCGCCGCGATACGCTTTCCTGAGCGCCGCGATATCGAGCTTGATCATGTTCATCATCGAGGCCATCACGCGATTCGCCTTGTCGCGATCGGGGTCGCGCAGCATCTCGAGCAGTCCGTCCGGCACGATCTGCCACGACACGCCGTAGCGGTCCCGCAGCCAGCCACAAGCCACTGCCGTGCCGCCGCTGTCGATGAACGTCGACCAGTAGCGGTCGACTTCCTCCTGCGACGCGCAATGCACCATCAGCGAGAGCGCGGGCGTGAACTGATACTGCGGGCCGCCGTTCAGCGCCATGAACTCCTGACCGTCGAGCTCGAACGTGATGGCGAGCACGTCGCCTCCGCGTCCGGGGCCCGCTTCCGTGTAGTGCAGCGTGGCGGCGATGCGCGATGCCGGAAAGACGGACAGGTAGAAGTTCGCGGCCTCCTCGGCGTTGCCGTCGAACCACAGGCAGGGTGCGATTTTCTGCATGACGTTGCTCCTTTGGAACCGCTGCGGATTGGCTTCGGGGTTTTTTGGAACGGCGGGCGGCGGTGCGGCGATGAAGCAGCGCCACCGTTTTGCGGTCATTCAGCGATCGGCGGCTCTTTACCCGCGGTGAGCAGCCATCACCAGGCGATCATCCGCCCATCGCCTGTGGGCAAAGCCGCTTACCGGCCGGTCGAAAGCAGCTTGCAAGTAGGCTATTTCTGCTCGGCCGACGAGCACGCGCTCATCGCCTTCTGGATTTCGTCGGGGCTCAGATCGCGCGTGTGCGTCGCGAGTGACCATTTGTGGCCGAACGGGTCCTGAACCTGA
>NZ_DASXHN010000181.1:0-7974 GCF_036488505.1 Paraburkholderia sp.
GGCCTTGATGAGTATCGGACAGTGGCTCAGCCGGGACTTCTATCAAGCGAAAGAGCAGCGCGATGCGCGTACGAGTCGGGCGTTCACGCGCTTATCGCAAGCCGCGCCTGGCGGTGGGAGAGCGCCGCAACGCGACGCTAGCGCGCCCAAACAGCAAGGTTAAGCGCCGGACGCGAGCCGCATGGGGTCGCCAGGTTGCGGGCCTTTGTCTCAAAATTGACAACAAACCTTACCTGAATCGGCTCTTACTCTCTCCAGTTCCCAAAACTACAATGTAATCACTGACTACGAACACACACGTTCGCAGCAAGACAAAACCCTGAAACTGGAGGTAAGTACCATGAAAACGCTCATTCAAGCCGTTGTTATCGCCGCCGCTCTCGCCGCTCCGGTCGCCTCGTTCGCACAAGCGAATCAGCCCGTGACCCGCGCTCAAGTGCGCGCCGAACTGGTTCAACTGGAAAAGGCAGGCTATCAACCGAACGCGGCCGACCCGTACTACCCGGCTAACATCCAGGCCGCGCAGGCTCGCGTCGACGCGCAAAACGGCGTCAGCCAGCCCGCCACTAGCGGCTTCGGTGGTGTGGTAAGCGGTTCGTCGCAATCGAGCCATGCGGCGCCGACGACTGGCTCGAAGTCGATCTACTTCGGTCAGTAAGCCGTAAAAGGTAGAAAGCGGTTCGTCAAACAGTCAGCTGATGTCGACGCCAGGCTGTAGCGCGGCGACACGAACCGCAAGCGCACGTGGCATGCGCGGTTCCCTTAGCGCGTCCGTTGGGCGCGCATTCTGATTCAAATGAACTGGCCCGCGGCCGGGTACTCCCGGACGCGGGCCAGTTCATATCTGATATCTGTTTACCTCCGTCATCGGGTTCCCGATGACTTCGCCCGGACCTTTGCGGTCTGGGCGCTTTTTCGCGGCGCTATCGATACGGCATGTTGCGCGCCCCCACGAATCCTTGCGACACGTCAGCCGGCGTCATTCGCGTGCGATCACATCGCCCACCTGGCCGCGTCCGGTCACCAGACAGCTCGACAGAAAGCTCTCGCTCTGCGCGCCCGCGCCCGCCTCTCCAAAGCCCTTTTTCAACGCATCCGACTTGACCAGCGCCGCACCCTGGTGGCACGTAATCGTGCCGAGCTCGCCGGCCTGAGCGCGCATCAGCGCCCGATCCGCCATCAGATAGCCAAGCAAAAGCACCACAGCAATATAGAACGCCTGTCGCATGGGTCGTCTCCTCTTTCGGAAGAGACTAACGCGAAGCGCGAAGCTATGGGCTTAGGGGTTTCCCGCGTGCGCGCGTGGCTACCGTCAACGACATTCACAGTCGCGCTTCGATCCGCCGGATTCGCTTGTCGATCGCGTGGCGCACCAGCGCATTCGACGGCACCAGCAGCAGCGACGACGCGATGATCCGATACACGGCATTGCGCGTCACTTTAGACACCCTCGCGGGATCGAGCCACGCGTCGTTATCCACCAGCAACAGCAGCGTGTCGAGGCCGATCAGAATCGGCCACAGGCATCCGAGGCGCAAGCGCACCGCGCTCGCCGGAATCGCAAGCGTGTAGTCGCGCGCGGCGCGGAAATGATCGAGCGTGTCGCGCACCAGCTCGACGAGCAACGGCCGCGCGCGCATCGAATTGGCCGGTTGCAGCAGATCGCGCGCGCTCAGCCCGTGGCGATCGAGCATGCTTTGCGGCAAATAGCAGCGCCCGATGCGCAGGTCCTTGCCGCAATCGCGTAACACGTTGGTCATCTGCAGTGCCTTGCCGAAGCGCACGCCACGGTGCGTCATCGTATCGGGCCGCTCTTTTAACGTGCCCGGCAGATGCGCGTAAGTCATCGCGGTCCAGAACTCGCCGACGCAGCCCGCGACCAGATAGGTATAGCGGTCGAGCTCGTCGTATTCAGGCAGCGCCACGAGTTGCGCGGAACGTTCATCGGGAAACGTGCGCAGATCGAATTCCATCCCCTCGGTCAGTGTCGTGACGATTGCGCGTACCGCGCGACGGTCCGACTCGCTCAGTTGCTGGAGCACGTCGAGCGCCGGACTCAGCGATTCCAGCAGCAGCTTTTCGTCCGACTGCGCCTGCTGACCCGCGACCTCGGCGGCGATACGCTGGAATAGCGCGCTGTCGTCCGCGACGCCATTGACCTGATGGCGCAGCGCGAGCAGCAATGCAAGCCGTTGGTCCGGCGGAATCAGCGGAGTGTCGGCAATCGTGTCGGCCGCGCGCGCGAGCAGATACGCAAGGCCGATCGGATCGCGCATGCGGGCAGGCAGCACGCGCAGCGTCAGATAAAAGGAGCGTGAGACGCCTTTGAGCAGCGGGCCGAGAAGAAAGGCCCGGGTCGGATTCGGCATGGACGGGATCGAATTGGCAAATAAGCGGAGAAGAAACCGCGAAAGTCAGGCGCTGCGGGATTGTATACGGCGAAGCGCCGGTCCCGCGCCCGTCGCGCTTGTCGCCCGGCCGATGCGCGTGTCGCCCGCTGCGTGGCCGTTGCGCGGACCAATGCTGGCCAAAGCAAGCAGCATGTCGTGCTTCGCCGCACCGGTTCGGCGATCTGCCCGCCTGCATCGCGATGTCGCCTCGAAGCGTGCGTCCGTCGCGGTTCGCCAAACGCCGCGTCGCCAGATAAAATCCCCGCAATGCTGCGTTGCGTTTCGCCTCGCGCGATTCGCCGGGAACAGCGATTGCTTCCCCAATGGGGTTACGGACCGGCCGGCTCACCGTCACAGCGCCTGGTTTTCGCGGACCTCGAATGACATATCGACAATGACCACGCACGAATCCAGCACGTCCTCCCCGTTCGCGCCGTCTGACGCGCCCCGGCCTCCCACCGCGCGCCGAAATGTGGAAACAGGCGTGCCCGGCTTCGACGAGATTCTCGGCGGCGGCCTGGTGAGCGGCGGCGTCTATTTGCTGGAAGGCATGGCCGGCGCCGGCAAGACGATCCTGTCGAGCCAGATCGGCTTTCATCGCGTCAGACAGGGCGAGAAAGTGCTGTACATGACGCTGATCGCCGAGTCGCACGACAAGCTGCTCGCCCATTTGCGCGGCCTGAGCTTCTTTGACGAAACCGCGGTCGCACAGCAAATGCTATTCGTGTCCGGCTATCACGAACTGATGCAGGAAGGGCTCGACGGCTTTCTGAAGCTGATCGCGTCGAGCATCTACGATTACCGGCCGAGCCTGATGATCATCGACGGCTTTCGCAGCGCCCGCGAATTCAGCGAAACAGAACTGTCGCTGTCGAAGTTCATCCACGAATTGAACGGACTGGTCGCGGTGATGGACTGCACGACGCTGCTGCTCGCGCCGCTCTCCGGCAACGAACCGCATCCGGAGCACACGCTGGTCGACGGGCTGATCGAGCTGAACCGCTATAGCGACGGCATGCGCCGCGCGCGCGAAATCGAAGTGCACAAGATGCGCGCGCGCAATCATCTGATGGGCCGGCATTTCTTCCGCATCGCCGAAAGCGGGCTGCTGATGTTCCCGCGCCTCGAAGCGCAATGCGCACAACCGCCCGGTCCCGTCGATCTGAAAGCGCGTCTCGGCTTCGGCTTGCCGCATCTGGACAGACTGCTGGGCGGCGGCTTCGCGCAAGGCTCGACTACCACATTGATGGGGCCATCGGGCGTCGGCAAGACATTGCTGTGCCTGCAATTTCTCGCAGCGGGCCTCGCGCGCGGCGAACGCTGCGTGTATCTCGGCTTTTACGAGGGGCCCCAGCGGCTGATCGGCAAGGCCGAGGCGGTATCGATTCCGCTCGCCGACGCGTGGCGCGACGGCCGTCTGACGATCCACTGGCAACCCGCGATCGAACTGGCGGTCGACGAAGTCGCGGCGTGCGCGCTCGCCGCCATCAAACAGACCGGCGCAACCCGCATCGCGATCGACGGCGTCGAAGGTTTCCGCGATTCCGCGCTGCGTCCCGAGCGCTTCGGGCTATTCCTCAACGCGCTGATGCATCAGCTTCGCGAAGCGGCCGGTACCACGCTCGTCACCGAGGAATTGCCGCTTTACGCTGATCCGGGTCATGGCAGAAGCGTGCGCGTGTCCGCGTTGACCGAAAACCTCGTGCTGCTGCGCTACGCCGAAACCGACGCCGGACTGCGGCGCATGATCTCGGTGGTCAAGCAGCGCGAAAGCGCGCACGACACGTCGCTGCGCGAACTCAGCATTTCATCGGAAGGAATCGACGTGATCGACGGGCCGCCGAGCGCCATCAGCGCGCAGTCAGCCCCCGGCTTGTCGGCCACACTGCAAACGCGGCGCAAACCCTAGCCGCCCATGAAAACCATCCTGGTCGCGGACGACGAATTCGACATCCTCACCGTGTGGCGGTTGCTGCTGGAGCGGCACGGCTATACGGTGCTGACGGCGTCGAACGGGGCCGCCGCGCTCGCGCTGATCCGCACGAGCCGGCCGGACATCATCGTATCCGACTGCATGATGCCGGTGATGTCGGGCACGCAGTTGTGCGCGGCGCTGTACGCCGACCCGGAACTAGGCGACATTCCGATCATTCTGTGCAGCGCGGCAGCGGATATTCCCGTGCAGCCGAATCCCCGCATCGCATACGCGCGCAAGCCGCTTTCGTTCGATCATCTGCTGGCGATGCTGGAGCAGATGGGCGGCTAACGGCATTGCGGCAACCTGAAGGCTTAGCATCGATTGTTCTCGCACCGCCGGCAAACGGTGATAATCGAGTCCGTTCAAAGAAAATCTATTGCCTGCGCCATGAGACCGTATGTTCCACTGAACGCGCTGCGCGCATTTGAATCGTCCGCCCGGCATTTGAGCTTCACGCGCGCCGCACTCGAATTGAACGTCACCCAGGCCGCCGTGAGCCAGCAGGTCCGCTCGCTCGAAGAGCGGCTTGGCACCACGCTATTCAGGCGACTGCCGCGCGGCCTCGCAATGACCGACGAAGGGCTCGCGCTGCGCCCGGTGCTGTCCGACGCATTCGATCGCATCGAGGCGGTGCTCAAGCAGTTCGACGGCGGTCACTTTCACGAGGTGCTGACAGTCGGGGTGGTGGGCACGTTCGCGGTCGGCTGGCTGATGCCGCGCCTCAAATCGTTTCGCGACGCGCATCCGTTCGTCGAACTTCGGCTGCGCACGAATAACAACCTCGTCGATCTCGCGACCGAAGGCCTCGATTTTGCGATCCGTTTCGGCGACGGCACCTGGCCCGGCTCGCTCGCCACCACATTGCTCGACGCGCCGCTCGCGCTGCTTTGCACACCCGAAATCGCCGCGCGGGTTGCGCAACCCGGCGATCTGGCGAACGAAACGCTGCTGCGCTCCTATCGTGTGGACGACTGGATCAACTGGTTCGCCGCGGCAGGCATCGCGCCGCTGCCGGTGCGCGGCCCGATGTTCGATTCGTCCCGGCTCATGGTCGAAGCGGCGATACAGGGTGCGGGCATCGCACTCGCGCCCGCGCTGATGTTCGAGCGTGAGATCAATACGGGGCGTCTGGTGCGCCCGTTTGACGTCGAGGTCCACGCGGGCAATTACTGGTTGACCTGCCTGAAGGGCAAACCGATGACGCCCGCGATGGCGCTGTTCAGTCAGTGGATCGTGAAGGAAGCAGCCACGCGAGAGAACTAGCTCAACGCGGCGGCGGTACGGCAGTCGCCGTTCATCGCGGGCCGGTCGGCTTGAGGCGGGAACACGTTCCATGAACCGTCGCCGTGACGAAAGAAGAAAATCGACAGCAACCCTTCCGGCCGCAGCGCCTGCACGCAGACATAACGCTGCGAGGTACGGTGGCAGAACTGCACGACGCGCGCGGGCATCGACGGGGTGGGTGCGAGCCATTTGTCGACGGCCCGGTGCAAGCTCTTTTCTGCGGCAACCATGATGCTCTCCTCGACTCGTTTCGCGCGTCGCACGCGCAAGTCATTGCGGTACGTTCACGCGAGCTGCGCGAATTCGACGGCACGCTCCGCGCTTGTTTCCCGGCTTGCTTCCCCGTTCCTCGCGCCGCTTTCTACCAACGCTTTGACGAGACACATCAGCGCGCGCATGCCGGTGCGCGGATGACGCAGGCAGCCATGCACCTGCTCGCTGCGGCTTTCGCCGAGCAGACACCACGCGCAGAAGTGTTCGCAGTTGTTGGTCAGCAGGCGGTAGCGGTTTTCTCCGAGACGCGAGCGCGCGCGGCTCACCGCTTCCTCACCGGCATAACGCGCGCTCGGCGTCGCGCGAATCGTCAGCGGATGACCGGCGGCGAAGCGCGCGATCTCGACTTCCTCGACCGGTCCGCGATGCGCGGAACTCGCAAAACCCGCGTAATGGACGACGCGGCCGTTGCCCGCATAGATGCCGTGATGCTCGTAGCCGTTGCGCTGGGTGACGAGATGCGCGCCGATCGGCAGATCGATCGTCGACGACGCGGCAACGCGGGTCTCGACGGCTTGCGGGTCATCGCGATTCGTATCGGGTGTGAAGGTGTTCATGGCTGGCCTCGTTCGCATTTCCAACACTGTTGCGAGAGCTTTTGCATCAATCGGGCCATGCGTTGAGAAGCCTTTACTGACGGGGTTTTCCGCGTATCGATGAGATTTCTGAAAAGGCGAATGTCAGCGCTGGGCCAACAGAATCCGCGTCGATAAGTTGGCGCGCGGCGCTCACGTTGCACCCGCTGCCGATCAAGCATCCGCGTGGAATTTGCGAAGCAGTGGCGTGGAATGCGCGCGGCCTTCGCGTCGAATTGGCGTGAGCGCAAAACCGGACAACAACGCTCGGAGCCCGGCACGAATGTGTCGGGTCCCACACCTGTCTGCATTCGAGCTTGTTGGTTGCCAACCGACCGGTCGTGCCGACCATGACGAACAGAAACGCGCGCAATCGCCGCCAGTCAATGCGCTACTGGCGGCGGCCGTAACGCACTCGCGATTGGCATGGCACTTGCACCATCAAGCGCAGAGCCATTCCGCCGCGTGCGTTGCACACCCGGCCCACCGGAGAACGACATGTCCTGCCTGACCATCAATGATCTCTCGCTGAACCTCGCGCTCGATCGCAAGGCGATGGCCGCGATTCGCGGCGGCGGTGGCGCGCCATGGGTGTACGGCTGGATTCAGCCGTACGTTCCGCAAACGCCGAGCATTGGACCCGTCGTCAATCTGTACGAGGTGTCCAACAACTTCTATGCGAACCAGATGATCAACCAGTTCCAGTCGGTCGACGTGCGTAACTTCGGCGCGAACTCGAACCTCAACGTGTCGCCCGACGCGCGCAACCGGAACGACACGGTGTAGCCGTTGTGACCTGTGCCAGCCAATTTCGCTGGATGTCGTGTGCGCGTTCCGACGCCGGGCGCGTGCGCGAAATCAACGAAGACGCGTGCCTGGACCAACCCGATGCCGGACGTTGGGCGGTCGCGGACGGCATGGGCGGGCATGCGGTTGGCGATCTCGCGAGCCGCACGGTGGTGGGCGCGTTGAGTCAACTGGCGGCGCCGCGCAGCATCCGAACGCTGATCGCCGATACGCGCACGCGTCTGCAGCGCGCGAACCAGCAACTGCGCGACGAAGCCGCGCGGCGCCAGGTGCAGCGAATCGGCAGCACGGTCGTCGTATTGCTCGCGTGCGACCGCTTCTGCGGTTACGTGTGGGCCGGCGACAGCCGTATTTATTTATATCGAGCCGGACAATTGCGCCAGCTCACGCGCGATCACAGTCAGGTCGAGCAGTTGCGCGCGCTGGGCGTGATCACCGACGAAGAGGCACGCCATCACCCCGCGCAACACATGATTACCCGCGCGGTGGGCGCAACGGACCTGCTGGAACTCGATGACGACGCAATCGAAGTCGCCGACGGCGACGTGTTCCTGCTTTGCAGCGACGGCCTGACCAACGAATTGAGCGACGCTGAAATTGCCGATGTACTGGCATCGGCGCAGCGCGAGAACGCGTGCGGCGAACTCGTCGAACAGGCGCTCGCACG
>NZ_DASXHN010000225.1:0-5010 GCF_036488505.1 Paraburkholderia sp.
CACCATACCTATGTGGATGATGCTATCGCTGGCGGAGGCGGTAGTTCGCGAGTACTGCCTACCTACACCGTCGGCCCACAACAAGGGATCACGAACGTACTTCGGCAGCTAGGCTCCAGTGCGACCGTGAAGGTGTTCGCCGCGCCGAACGACGGCAGCATGGACGCGGCGGTCGCCGCGGCTGCGGCGAGCGCCGACGTCGCGATCGTGATGGCGGGCGTCGTGACGGGAGAGGGGACTGACCGTCCCGATCTGTCGTTGCCGAAAGGGCAGGACAATTTAATAGCGGCTGTCGCGAACCGCAATAAGCGAACGATCGTGGTTCTGAAGGACGGCGACCCGGTTCTGATGCCGTGGGTCGACCAGGTCCCGGCCATTCTGGAGACATGGTATTCGGGACAGGAAGACGGCAACATCGTCGCGCGATTGCTGTTCGGACTGGCCAATCCTTCCGGCAAGCTGCCGGTCACGTATCCACGACTGGCTACGGATACGCCGACCAGCACGCCCGAGCGCTACCCCGGAACCTCCGGGGCGAATCCGGTGGTGCAATATTCGGAGGGTCTACTGGTCGGTTACAGGTGGTACGACACGCGACAGCTCAAACCGTTGTTCGCGTTTGGTCACGGCTTGTCGTACACGTCTTTCAACATTTCCGGCGTCCAGGTTTCGCCGCGTGGCTATACCGGCAACGGTCCGATTCAGGTCGCGCTGAGCGTGCAGAACACCGGGCTGCGCGAAGGCGCGGAGGTCGCACAGGTCTATCTGGGCTTGCCGCCGAACCTCGGCGAACCCACGAAGCGGCTGATCGCTTTCCAGAAAGTGCTGCTCAAGCCGGGCGAGAAGAGGGCGCTTTCGCTGTCCATCTATCCGATTAACGGTTTTCACGCGCTCAGCTACTGGGACAGTGCGGCACAGAGCTGGAAGATCGCCGCGGGCACTTATACCGTTTATGTCGGCAATGCGTCCGACAACATCGTTGCGCAGAGCACGTTTACCGTTAATGTGGCGATGCGCGACACCGGCGATGGCGATGACAATGTCAGCCGTGATCCCACTCCGTTTGGATGGGACTGGGCTCCTGCGCCATGAATCGGCATGGTCGACGCGATGAACACCGCGCGGCGTGCTCCCGCATCGCATCGCAAAACGAGGCTTGCGCGTGACCCTCAGGAGCCGCTACCGCCGATTGCCCTTTTCTCTAGATTTTTCCCACAAGCGGAGGACGAAGAGACTCAAGGAGTCGGGTAAGCCTTGACCGCTGCTCCGGCGTTAGTCCGGGCGTAGTGGTCAACTGCTCAACGCGTGCGCGCCAGTAGGTCCGGCTGAATAGTGAGTCTGCGCCATCATCTGACAGAATCCGTTCGAGATGGGAAATCGCGGCTTCGGCGGTATGCCGCGTATAGGGGCTCTTCCGGTTTGCGGGCCCGTTTTTAATGCTTTTGATCATGCACTTGTCTCATGTTGTGACCGACTGCGCCGGTCGCGGCACCGGAAGTCGGCCGCACCACGGCGATCCGCTGCGTCGACGACTTCACGTCGCCGCCTGCAGCGGTGCAGCGCCGGAGTGTCTGGCGAAGTTGGGCGGCGGCGACCAGGGTCCTGCTCTCGAGCCGCCTGAGCATTGTTTTCAGCGACCCGCGAACGTGTCGACAAACGTTATCGTCGCGGGCTCGTAGCCACCTTCACGCGTCTCGAACGTGAGTATGGCTATCCGCGCGCGGCCCGGCGATCACGTCCGACCACGCGGGAGATGCCACCCGTCAATCTGATCCAGATGTCGTAGCATTCTTTTGCGCAGCCGCTCACGGCGATAGTGGTTTATCACCATGATCATTGCGATGCCAAGGGCCGAGTCTCCGATGATCAGGCCCATCAACGTTTCAGTCATGACATGTCCTTTCAGAGAAGCGCAGGGATGTTTAATCAGTCGCTCACACCGCCTTGCATGTCCTAATCCAGCGGTTTCCCAGATGGTCGGAGAGATTGCCGTTTGGTGCAAACCATCTTTACTCACAGCGCCGTGAGTCTCCCTCACAGGCGCCAGGCGGCCAGCCGACGGACGCAGCCCAGGCTGCCGTCGACTGCTGTGTGTCGTGACCTTCGTTGGACAGCCATTCGTAGCATGTTTCGATCACCGGACTCGTGTGGCTCGCGCACGCAAAATACTTCCGATACTGGGCCGCGCGCGGACCAAGCGGAGCACATAGCCGACCCGCAACGATTTCGTCGATGGCGAGAAAAAGAGGTGCCAGCACCAGGCCGAGCCCTTCCGCTGCAGCCTGCAAGGCCAGGTACATGTGCTCGAACTTCAACTCGGCGACGGGCTTCAGATCCGGTATGCCCGCCTGCGCGAGCCATTGCTCCCACGAATACGGCTCGGTCACGTAACGAATCAGCGTCTGGCCGGCGAGGTCCTCGGGCCCACGCAGGCGCCCGCCTTCGAGCAGATCGCAGTGGCAAAGCGGCACGATCACTTCGGTCATGAACGGGAATGACACGCAGCCCGGGATTGGCTCATGCGCTCCGCGAATCGCGATGTCGTAGCGGTGCTCGTGGAAATTGACCGGGGCGATCGACGTCGTAAGCCGGACTTCGACATCAGGCCGCTTGCGCTGAAAAGCCGACAGACGCGCGATCAGCCAGCGCATCGTGAACGTGGGCGGTGCGTTGATGGTGAGCGCGGTAGGCGCCGCTTGCTCGACGAGATCCCGCGACGCCACGGCGAGGCGGTCGAGCACCGCGGTCGCGACGGCGAGATACTCACGGCCTGCTTCTGTCAGCAGCAACTGCGAGGCGCTGCGCCTGAACAGCGGCGTGCCGAGCCATCTCTCGAGCTGCGCAACCTGCCGGCTAACGGCACCGTGCGTCACATTCAGCTCCATGGCGGCCCTGGTGAAACTCACATGCCTGCCCGCTGCCTCGAACGCTCTTACAGCGATGAGGGGAGGGAGTCTTCTGGACATGTCGAGAATCTCGCGATATCGGCGCCGGTAACGAACCGGGCATCGTCCGGCCTGCCTTCAGGCAATGTACGAGCGCCGCCATTCTCCCGCCATGCCAACCGCTGCTAGCAATAGGCAGGCACATGTTCTTCGTATTGCGGAACCGTGCGTGTTCAGGACCCGGCAGATTCGTGTCCCGCAACGAACGTTCCACCGTGTCCAGGCCAGACGGAGGACCTTCTGCACGGAGATGCGGTAATCGTATGATTTTCGGGGCGCGCCCTTTTTGCGGGTGCTGCAGCGCGTGCTGCAAAAAAAGCGGGTTTGCGCGGCAAGCCGTTGCAATTTGCTCAAAAGGCTGAGCCAGTGGCGCTCTGGCAATACCGAATACATGGTTGGGCCAGTTCGATCTCACATCGATCAACTTGGCACCGGTCGCCCGGCTGCCTACACTTCAGGGTACTAATCAGTAGGTGAGTAGCTGGACACCGCGTCACCGGGCGTAATCAGGTGTCGACAGCAAAAAATCGAAACGCAATGAAGGAGGGACGTTCCATGTTTGGTCTCGGTTCAAGAAGTGCGCAGACCCCCAGCGAGTCCAGCCAGAATTCCGACGCCGGCGGCGGTCTATTCCCGTCGGAAATAGCGGGAAGCATCCAGGCGCTTGTCAACGACGGCATTTCCTGCAACGTCCACCACATGTGGCGCAAAGTCAGCGCCGGCGCCATCCCGCACCACAGCCAGATTTTCGTCAGCAACCGTGCAAACGGCATCCTCGTGCTCAACTTCGGCCTGTGGATGGGCGAGAACGGCACGGTGGAATTCGCCACGGACGAGGACAAGAACGTCCGGTGGTACACCCAAAGCGATACCTACAGCCCCAACCCGGTAGCCGTGATGCCGCGGCAGCTGCAGAAGGCATTCCTCAGTACGCGGCTGATGTGTGGGCCAGACTACAAGCTGCTGCACAACAACTGCCAGAAATTCGCGCGACTGTTTATGACCGAACTCGGCGCCAGTCACAATCGCAGCTTGTTCCACCCCTGAGACTGCCGCCTGATCGTTGTTGGTGTGGGTACGAGCGTGCAACTTGTCGGTCGTTCGAACAAGTCGAAGCATCGGCGGCGTTACGCCGGGCCCGGCCCCGGGCCCACCGCCAATCTTGTCACCTCCGGATCGTCGGTGACCCACACCGCGAGCGCCGTAAAGTTGTCGTGATTCGTGCTGGCGCTCGCGTACACCTGTTGCGCGAGCGCGTCGAGCCAGGCGCCGGGTGTCGCGGCATCGGCCAGCGCTTCGATGATGCGGGCGTCGTCGGCGTACTCCCAAAGTCCGTCGGTGCAAATCAGGAACGCGTCGCCGTCGCGCAGCGCGAACGTACCGTGCACGCCCGCAATGGGTAGCGGCTCACGGGTGCCCAGAGCCGCGTACAGCACATTGCGACGCGGGTGATCGCGCATCTGCTGTTCGGTGAGCAACTGCGCGTCGACCATCTGCTGCACCATGCTGTGGTCCCGCGTGCGCGCGCCGATTTCGCCGTGGCGGAAACAGTAGAGTCGGGTGTCGCCGCAATGGGCCCACGCGGCCGTCGCGCATTCGCGATCGATGGCGAGCACCACGGCAGTCGAGCGCATGTCTTTTTCGTTGCCGTCGCCGCGCGACTGTTCTTCGACGATGTTCTCATTGGCGTGCGTCAGCGCGCTGACGAGCCGTTCGCCCGTCGGCGGTAGTTCGGCAAGGGTCAGGTAGCGCAAATCCGCCAATACGGAATCGACGACGAGGCGCGAGGCCGTGTCGCCGCCGCCGTGACCGCCGGCACCGTCCGCGACCACGCAATAGTAGAGCCGTTCACTCGTCCGGTCGCCGAACGAATCTTCATTGCGCGGGCGGCCGCCGCGATCGGTCACGCTTGCGGTGACGACTTGCACCGTCGACCTCTCAAGTGCTCATGGTCTGTCGACCTCAGCCCTGTGCGTGCGACTGCGCGGACAGAATGCCCAGAACCAGCAGGATGACAATGCGATTGCCCGGCGCGATGTCGATGCCGAGGCTCCCCTCGATCCAT
>NZ_DASXHN010000284.1:0-17036 GCF_036488505.1 Paraburkholderia sp.
CTGCTGCGGTTTGGCCCTGCTGCGGTTTGGCCCTGCTGCGGTTCGGCGTAGCGGTCGCGCCTACCGCGCGCCCGTCTCCGCCCGAACTTCGCCGATCGCCGCTTCCACCACCTCCGGCGTCTGCGCCGCGCGCTGCTGCAGCGCCCACATCTGCGCAAACAGCCCGTTCGCGCGCAGCAACTCAGCGTGCGTGCCGCGCTCCACGATACGTCCCTTGTCCATCACGATGATCTGTTGCGCGTGCACGACCGTCGAGAGCCGGTGCGCAATGATCAGCGTCGTGCGTTCGCGTGCGATCTGGTCGAGTTCATGCTGGATCGCGCGCTCCGAACGCGAATCGAGCGCGGACGTCGCCTCGTCGAACAGCAGGATCGGCGGGTTCTTCAGGATCGTCCGCGCGATCGCGACGCGCTGCTTTTCGCCGCCCGAGAGCTTCAGCCCGCGCTCGCCGACCGGCGTGTCGTACCCCTTCGGCAAGCTTTCGATGAAGTCGTGGATATGCGCGGCGCGCGCCGCCGCGATCACCTCGTCGCGCGTCGCCGACGGACGGCCATACGCAATGTTGTAGTAGATCGAATCGTTGAACAGCACGGTGTCCTGCGGCACGATGCCGATCGACGCGCGCAGCGAATCCTGCGTGACATCGCGGATGTCCTGTCCGTCGATCCGGATCGCGCCGCCCGCAGCGCGATCCAGATCGTAGAAGCGAAACAGCAGCCGCGCGAGCGTCGACTTCCCCGAGCCGCTATGGCCGACCACCGCGGTCGTGGTGCCGGCCGCGATCGTGAAACTGACGTCGTGCAGGATCGGCCGCGCGGATTCGTACGAGAAGCTCACGTGCTCGAAGCGCACCTGCGCGCCGCTCACCTGCAAGGCCGGCGCATCCGCTGCGTCGGGCACTTCCTGCGGGGCGCCGAGCAGCGAGAACATGCGGTCCATGTCGGTGAGGCTCTGCTTCAGCTCGCGATAAACGACGCCGAGAAAATTCAGCGGAATATACAGCTGCAGCATGAACGTGTTGATCAGCACCAGATCGCCGAGTGTCAGGCGCCCGGCCATCACGCCCTGGGTCGCGCGCCACAGGATGAACACAAGCCCGGTGCCGATGATCGCCTGCTGCCCGAAGTTCAACGCCGACAGCGAACGCTGCGACTTGATCGCCGCCGCGCGATAGCGCTTGAGGTTTTCGTCGTAGCGGCTCGCTTCCCATTCCTCATTGCCGAAGTATTTGACGGTCTCGTAGTTGAGCAGCGAATCGATCGCGCGCGAATTCGCTTTCGAATCGAGCTCGTTCATCGTGCGGCGAAAATGCGTGCGCCACTCGGTCACCTTCACCGTGAACGCGATGTACACCGCCAGCGCGACGAACGTGACGATCGCGTAATAGGCCTCGTATTTGACGACGAAAAAGCCGAGCACGAGGCCGACTTCGACGAGCGTCGGCAGGATGCTGTACAGCGAATACGAAATCAGTTGTGTGATGCCGCGGGTGCCACGTTCGATGTCGCGCGACATCCCGCCGGTCTGTCTTTCGAGGTGAAAACGCAGCGACAGCTCGTGCAGATGCCGAAACACCTTCAGCGCGAGCGCGCGCACCGCGCTTTCGGTCACTTTCGAAAACAGGATCTCGCGCAGTTCGGTGAACAGCGAGGTAGACAGCCTCACCACCGCATATGCGACCACCAGCAAGCCGATGCCGCCGAGCAGCACGATAGCGGGCGCGTCGTGCGCGCGGCCGAGCGCGGTCAGATGCCGGACCGACGCGAGGCTGTCGACGATGCGCTTCATCACGATCGGCACGCCGAGGTTGGCGACCTTCGCGCCGATCAGGCAACTGAGCGCGAAGCCGACCCGCCATTTATAAGTGGCGAGATACGGCAGCAGCGACAGGATCGTCTGCCAGTCGTTGCGGGGCTGGGTGGAAATCGGCGAGGGTTCGGAAGAAGGGGCGCGGCGCATGGATCGTGGGCGAAGATGAAATTGACGGAGTTCGCAGCGGCGCGGGGCACTCGGCCCACTCGACGACCCGTGCGAGCCGGCCGGCCTTGCGGCCGCCACGGCAAGCGGGTCACGCGCTTCGCTGGGCGCTTTCCCGTACAATTCCTGATCGTCGTATTGTCGCAGAAGCCGGCTGGCGCCGCTTTTCATGGGCTGCGCGGCCCGCCGTTCGCGAGTCGCCGCACGGTCCGGCAATCCGTAAATCCGCGTGTATGCGCTTCTCAAGGATGTCCTGATGACCGATGATCTTCTTCAACTTCCGGCCAAATCTTGCGCACTGCGTGTGATGCCGCAGCCGTCGGATGCGAACATCCACGGCGACGTGTTCGGCGGCTGGATCATGGCGCAGGTCGACATTGCCGGCTCGATCCCGGCGAGCCGCCGCGCGAACGGGCGGGTGGCGACCATCGCGGTCAACTCGTTCCTGTTCAAGCAGCCGGTGTTCGTCGGCGATCTACTGAGCTTTTACGCGGATATCGTGAAGACCGGCAACACGTCGGTGACGGTGTCGGTCGAGGTGTACGCACAGCGGATGCGTCTCGCGCAGGAAGTCGTCAAGGTGACGGAAGCGATCCTGACCTACGTCGCCACCGACAGCGACCGCCGTCCGCGCGCGCTGCCCGCACTGGATTAACAGACCGCGCGCCCCGCACCGCTGCAGTCTAGGCCGTCTCCAACTCGCGCATCAGCCCGCCGTGCAGCAGTTCGGAAATCGCCTGCGTCGATAGCGGCTTCGCGAAATAGAACCCCTGCATCTCGTCGCACTCGCGCTTTTTCAAAAACTCCAGTTGCGCCGACGTCTCGACCCCCTCGGCGATCACCTGCAACTTCAGCGAATGCGCGAGCGCGATGATCGCCGACGTGATGGTTTCGCCGTCGACCGATACGCCGATATCCGACACGAACGAGCGGTCGATCTTCAGCCGGTCCACCGGGAAGCGCTTCAGATAGCTGAGGCTCGAATAGCCGGTGCCGAAGTCGTCGATTGCAAGACCGATGCCGAGCGCGTGCAATTCGTTGAGCATCGACACCGCCTCTTCGGCGTTGCGCATGATGGTGCTTTCGGTCAATTCCAGTTCGAGGTACTTGGGTTCGAGCCCGGTCTCCGCAAACACCTGTTTGACCAGCTCGGCGATATCGCGCTGCTGGAACACGCGCGCCGACAGATTGACCGACACCCGCGCCGGCGGCAGCCCCTCGTCTTGCCACGCCTTGTTCTGACGGCACGCTTCACGCAGCACCCACTCCGACAGCGGACCGATCAGCCCGCTGTCCTCGGCGAGCGGAATGAACGACGACGGCGGCACCAGCCCGACTTCCGGATCGTCCCAGCGCACCAACGCCTCGACGCCGACGATCTGGCCGCTGCTTATATCGACCTGCGGCTGATAGTGCAGCAGGAACTCGTTGTCGCGCAGCGCGCGGCGCAGGCGCCGCTCCAGGTTCAGGCGCGCGCCGGCGCTCGCGTTCATTTCCGGCTGATAGAACTGGAACGTGTTGCGGCCCATGTCCTTCGCGCGGTACATCGCCACGTCGGCTTTCTTCATCAGCGTTTCCGCGTCGTCGCCGTCCTGCGGGAACAGGCTGACACCCATGCTGCAGCCCACGTACAACTCGTTGCCGTCGAGCCACACCGGCTCGGCGATCGATATGCGCACACGCTCCATCCACGCGATCAGCGATTTTTCGTCGAGGGTATCGGTCATCACGATCACGAACTCGTCGCCGCCGTGGCGCGCGACCGTGTCGCTGGTGCGCGAGCAGCGTGTGAGCCGTTCGGCGACCACGCCGAGCAGCCGGTCGCCGACACTGTGACCGAGGCTGTCGTTGACGTTCTTGAACCCGTCGAGATCGAGGAACGCGACCGCGACACCGCTGTGATGCCGTCGCGCGACGACGAGCGCATGTTCGAGCCGGTCGCGCAGCAGGTTGCGGTTCGGCAAACGCGTGAGGCCGTCGTAGTTGGCTTGATATTCGAGCTGCTCCTGATAGCGGATCAGCTCGGTCACGTCGTTGATCACGCCGATATGATGCGTGATCACGCCATCGGCATTCGGCACCGGCGCGATGAACAGCTGATTCCAGAACAGCGCGCCGTCCTTGCGATAGTTGCGCACCACCGCGCTCACCTCGCGGTTACCCGCCAGCGCCTCGCGGATCAGCGCGACGCCTTCCTGCTCGCGGTCGTCGCGTTGCAGCACGCGGCAGTCGTGGCCGATCACTTCGGCCGGATCATAGCCGGTGATGCGCATGAACGCCGGGTTCACGTATTCGATCAGATTGCCGGACGGCGACGGCGCGGTGATCAGAATCGCGTTGACACTCGCGTCGAGCGCGCGGCTTTGCAGACGCAGCGCGAGGTCCGCACGCTTGCGCTCGGTCACGTCGGTGTATGAACCGAGCACGCCGATCACGCGGCCGTCGTTGTCGGTGAACGGCTGCTCGCTGGTCACCCGTGTGCGGTACTCGCCGTCGATCACGAGCTCGACTTCGAAGTGCATCTTCGGCACGCCGGTGCTCACGACTTCGCGATCATGCTCGATCAGCAGATCGGCGAACGCGCTCCACGGCAATTCGGCATCGCTCTTGCCGACCACCTGCTCCGGATACGCGAGCCCCGCGTCGAGCGCGAACGCCATGTTGCAGCCGAGGTAGCGCGAGTCCAGATCCTTCCAGAAGATGCGCTGCGGAATATTGTCGATCACCGCTTCGAGCATCTGGTTCGAGCGCTGCGCTTCGGCTTCCGCGTTGATCTGGTCGGTCACATCGTCCGCAAGCACCAGCAGCGCATCGCGTCCCATGAAGTTGAGCGCGTGATACGACACGTCGGCGCTGATTGTCGAGCCGTCCTTGCGCTGATGACGCCAGACGCCCGCCAACGTATGACCGTGGCGGACCCCGTGGCTGCGCAGCAGATGCCTGTTCAGACGCGCGATCTCGGCGCTCGGCCGAATCGCGTCGAGCGTCATGTTCAGAAACTCGCTTTCCGTGTAACCGTATTGCTGGATCGCGGCCGCGTTGACGGCAAGAAAGCGCATCGTCTCGCAATCGTAGATGTACATCGGCACGGAATGATCGTCGAACAGGCTGCGAAAGCGCCGCTCGTTGCGCACCAGCGCGCGGGCGCGGCGAAGTTTTTCGCGCGCGCTGTTCTCGCGCGCGCCCAACGTCATGATGAGCAGCGCGCTGCCGGCGAGCATCGTCACGATCAGCGCGAACATCGCGCGCTGACTATCGCTCGCGGACGCCGCGAGCGAGGTCTCCAATGCGCGGGTTTCGTCGGCGCGCAGCGCCGCGAGCGCCGTTTCGACGCGGTCGAGACCGTGAGCGAGAGGAATCCGGGCGGCAGCGGTGTCGGCCGGGGCTCTGGCCGGTGCGCTGTTGGGTACATCGCTGGGTACGTCCGTGGGTACGTCGTGGGCTGCGTCCGTGGGTACATCGTTGAGTACGTCGGCTCGCGTGTTGCCCGACAGGTTGCTTTGCGCTTCGGTCGATAGCGCGCTCAACGCCGCACTCGACGCCATCTTCGACGCCGCATCAGGTCCGGCAACCGCGCGTTGCTTCAGCGTGTCTTCGATGTCGTGTTGCAGCGCGTGCCGTGCCGCGCTAAGGCGCCCGAGCGCGCCGGCCATCCAAGGCTCGCTCGCGAGTTCGTCGCGCAGTTCGTGCTCGCGGCTCCTCAGCGTCTTCGTGACCGAAGCAGCGGCGTCGGGCGGCACCGGCTCGCCTGACGCCTTCAGCCTGCGCAGCGCGCGAAGCGCGTCATCGAGCGCGGCGTGATAGGCGTCGAGGTTCTGGCGCACGCTCGTCGAGTGCTGCAAACGTGCATCGGCGTCGCGTTGTCCGCGAATCTGCGTGTAAGCAACGAATGCGTTTGCGCCGACCGCGACGACGACGACCGCGATATTGATCAGCAGCCGCTTCGATAAGAAAGGAATCATGGGTTCCGAACGTCAATCGGGCCGGGGACGCGAGCGCGCGCTCGCTGTCGGTGTGTCGGCGCGCGTCGATATGAATTTTTGCAGGCCAACCCTTGGATATCGGCAGCGTTCGGAAGCGAGTTAAGGGTATGAACAAAAAAAACGATAAGGAAGAGCGGAATGGCGGTGCGCGGGTGGCCGCAGCTTGGCGGCAGCTGATCCGCACCTGGCCGCGACTTAGCCGGCCGCGTCCGGCCGCCGCCGTCAGCCAGTCGTGCTCGGCCAGTCGTGTTTGTCCGGCCCTGGTGGGGCGCCGGGCGTGTCGGCCGGGCTTTTCCGGCCGGGGTTTTCCGCCGGGCTTTTCCGGCCGCGCTTGGCCAGCCCCGCCTGGACAGCCCCGCTTGGCCAGCCGCGCTTAGCCAGCCGCGCCAAATTCCTTCATCGCCGGGACGAAGTCGTGGTTTGCTTCCGGCTTGCGCGACAGCTTGGCCAGCACGTAGCGCTTGAAAGGATCGAGCTCGGCCCAGCGGGCGACGCTCGGCGCGCCAAGACCCGCGAGCCCCGCCTGATGCACGACACCTTCGGGCACACTGTCGGTGCGGCGCCACGCCGGCGCTTCGTCAGGCGTGAACCACTCGGGCTCGACATTCGCGTGAGTGCGCAGCATCTCGAATAAAGCGTGATCGAAGTTCGGCTCGATCTGATCGTCATCGTCGACCGGAAAACGCGCGAGCAGCTTACGGTCTTCGAGCGGCAGTCGTTGCCATTGGTCGAGCGAAATGCGCAGCCCGAAGCGGTCGAGATTGAAGCGCACCGACATCGGGATATAGGTGAAATTCTCCGAAGACGCGACTTCGAAGTCGAACAGAAGCGGTGCTTCGTTGAGTCCCATGACAGTGCTCCTTCTCGGTGGCGGACAGCATGCGGGCGTCGCTTGAGGTATTTTAGAACCTTATTCGCGCGCCGCAGGCCCGACGGCCTTGCGGTGAGCGCCGCGACGCGCACGCCGCCCGCGGCAACCGGGGCCGGCGCTGATGCGCATTGGTATGCACAGGAGTGAAGCAGCTTGAACGGACAGGAAAACGGGCGTGGTGCTGGTCAGACGGATGCCCAAACCAACACGGCCGCCGCCGACGACGGCGGCGAACAACCCGGCGCGGTGTCGCGGGAAGTGCACCGCCATCGCGGCGGGGCAATCGAGACCGTCACCGATCACATCGGTCAGGAGTGGCCGGTCGCGCTCGTCTTCAACGGCATTTCGCACGCGGTGATGATGTGCACGCCGCGCGATCTGGAAGCGTTCGCAGTCGGCTTCGCGATTTCGGAAGGTATCGTCGAGCGCGGCAGCGACATCCAGGATATCGAGGTCGAATGGCACGGCCACGGCGAGTTGCCCCATGCCGAAGTCCATCTGCAGGTGGTGCAGCAGGCCTTCGTCGCGTTGAAGCAGAAGCGCCGCGCGCTGGCCGGGCGCACCGGTTGCGGCGTATGCGGAATCGAAAGCATCGATCTGCTCGATCTGAAGCCCGAGCGCGTGCCGGACACCGGCTTTCTGCAACGTCTCGCGCCGGATGCGATCGCCCGCGCGGCGCGCACGCTGCCGGAGCATCAGGCGCTCACGCGGCTCACAGGCGGCCTGCATGCGGCCGCGTGGTGCGATGCGGCAGGTGCGATCCGCTACGCGTTCGAGGACGTCGGCCGCCACAACGCACTCGACAAGCTGATCGGCCAGCTCGTGCTCGCCCGCGCAGACACACGCGACGGTTTCGTGTTCCTGTCGAGCCGCGCGAGCTACGAGCTGGTGCGCAAGGCCGCGCGCGTCGACGTGCCGATGGTCGCGACGATCTCGGCGCCGTCGTCGCTCGCGATTGCGATTGCGCGCGAGGCTGGCGTGCGGCTCGTGAGCTTCTGCCGCGAATCGAGCTATGTGGATTACGACACGGCGCGGCCGCAGTCTTGAGCGCTCGAAGCGCAGACCAACAACGGCCAGCGCAGCCAGCGCGGCACCCGTATCAATCAAACTGCCGGAAATCCGGCTTGCGTTTCTCGAAGAATGCCTTGAATGCCTCGGCCGCTTCCGGCGCGAGCAGCATCTTGCCGAAGTGCACCGCTTCCTCGCTGATCTGCGTGCGCAACTCCTGCTGGCTTGCGCGCTTCATCAAACTTTTGGTCACGCGCAATGACGAAGCCGGCAGCGCAGCCAGCTTGTCCGCCTGCGCAGCCGCGAACGATTCGACCTCACCCGCCGGCAGCACGCGATTCACGAAGCCTATCCGATGCGCTTCGGCCGCGTCGAACGCCTCGCCGAGCAGCAGCTTTTCGGCCGCCGCCTGGTAGCCGGCGACGCGCTGCAACAGCAGGCTCGACGCCGCTTCCGGGCACAGCCCGAGCTGCGTGAACGGTAGCGAAAAGCTCGCGGTGTCCGCCGCGTAGACCAGATCGCAGTGCAGCAGCAAGGTCGTGCCGATGCCCACCGCCGGGCCCGCGACCGCCGCCACCACCGGCTTTTCCGCCGAGCTGATCGCGCGCAGGAACTGGAACACCGGCGCGTCCTCACCGGCCGGCGGCGTCTTCATGAAGTCTTCGAGATCGTTGCCGGCGGTGAAAATGCCCGCGCTGCCGCGAATCAGGATCGCTCGCACCGACGCGTCGCGCTGCGCGTCGACGAGCGCATCGGCCATCGCCTGATACATCGCGGCCGTGATCGCGTTCTTCCTGCCGGGCCGGTTGAAGGCAATCGTCAGCACCGCGTCGGCGCGCTCGATCAGAATATCCGTCGTCATCCCGTTGTCTCCTTTCGCTGCTGCTGAATGTGAAAACGGTTCGCAAGTCAGGCGGCCTGCGAACCGTTGCATGGCGCGTCGCGGCACGAGCGATCGCCGGGTGGAGCACCGCGAACCTGCCTACAGCCGCTCGATGATGCCCGCCGCGCCCATGCCGGTGCCGACGCACATCGTCACCATCCCGTACTTGTAGTTGCGGCGGCGCAGCCCATGCACGACGGTCGCAGCACGAATCGCGCCGGTCGCGCCGAGCGGATGGCCGAGCGCGATCGCGCCGCCGAGCGGGTTGATCTTCGACGTATCGAGGCCGAGATCCTGGATCACCGCGAGCGACTGCGCGGCGAACGCCTCGTTCAACTCGATCCAGTCCAGGTCGTCCTGCTTCAGGCCCGCCGCCTTCAGCGCGGCCGGGATCGCTTCCTTCGGACCGATGCCCATGATTTCGGGCGGCACGCCGCGCACCGCGAAGCTGACGAAGCGCGCGAGCGGCGTCAGGTTGAACTGCTTGAGGATCTTCTCCGACACGACGATCAGCGCGCCCGCGCCGTCCGAGGTCTGCGAGCTGTTGCCGGCCGTGACCGAGCCTTTGTTCGCGAACACCGCGCGCAACTTGGCGAGGCCTTCGAGCGACGTATCGGCGCGCGGACCTTCGTCGAGCGACACCTCGCGCGTCTTGACGCTGACCTCGCCGCTGGCGAGATCGGGGAAGCGCTCGGTGATCGTGTATGCGGCGATTTCGTCGTTGAATTCGCCGGCCTGCTGCGCGGCGATCGCGCGGCGGTGCGATTCGACCGAGAACGCGTCCTGCGCTTCGCGGCTGATCTTCCAGCGCTCGGCGACTTTCTCGGCGGTCAGCCCCATCCCGTACGCGATGCCGACGTCTTCGCTGCGATCGAAGATATGCGGCGACAGCGACGGCTTGTTGCCCATCATCGGCACCATGCTCATCGACTCGCAGCCACCGGCGAGGATCGCGTCCGATTCGCCGACGCGAATGCGATCCGCCGCCATCGCGAGCGCGGTCAGACCCGACGCGCAGAAGCGGTTCACCGTGACGCCGCCAACCGTATTCGGCAGGCCGGCCAGCAACGCGCCCATCCGCGCGACGTTCAGGCCCTGCTCCGCTTCCGGAATCGCGCAGCCGACGATCGCATCCTCGATTACGCTGGTGTCGAGACCCGGCACCTGTGCGACAGCCGATCGGATCGCGTGAACCAGCAGCTCGTCGGGACGCGTGTTCTTGAACATGCCGCGCGGCGCCTTGCCGACCGGCGTACGGCTCGCGGCGACGATATATGCGTCTTGCAATTGCTTTGCCATTTGGTTTCCCCAGCCTAGTTGCGCACCGGCTTGCCGGTCTGCAGCATGCCCATGATCCGTTCCTGCGTCTTTTGCGTACCGAGCAGATCGATGAACGCGCGGCGCTCCAGTTGCAGCAGCCATTCCTCGTCGACGAGGCTGCCCGCTTCGACGTCGCCGCCACATACCGCTTCCGCGATGCGACTGGCGATCAGGAAATCGTGCTCGCTGATAAAGCGGCCGTCGCGCATGTTGACGAGCGACGCCTTGATCGTCGAAATCGCCGAGCGCCCCGCGACCGGCACCTGCACCGCGCGCAGCGGCGGACGGTAACCGGCCGCGGCGAGCGCGCGTGCTTCCTTCTTCGCGACGTCGAGCAGTTCGAACACGTTGAAGACGATCGTGTCCGACGGCTGCAGATAGCCCATCGCGCGCGCATCGAGCGCGGAGGCCGACACCTTTGCCATCGCCGCGTTTTCGAACGACTTCTGCAAGAACTTCAGCAGATCGCTGGTCGCGCCGAACTGCGTCGCGGCTTGCGCCGCGCGCAGCGCCGCCTCCTTCAGGCCGCCACCCGCCGGCACCAGACCCACGCCGACTTCGACGAGACCGAGATAGCTCTCGATGTGCGCGACCCGCTTCGCGCTATGCAGCGCAAGCTCACAGCCGCCGCCGAGCGCGATGCCCGACACCGCCGCGATCACCGGCACGTTCGCGTATTTCACCCGCAGCATGCCCTGCTGGAATTTCTTCACGAACGGTTCGATACCTTTGGCGCCGCCCATCATGAACGCCGGCATCGCCTCTTCGAGGTTCGCGCCCGCCGAGAACGGGCCGCCCGGCGTGCCGAGCTTCAGCGAAGCCGGCTGCCACACGACGAGCCCCTTGTAGTCCTTCTCGGCCAGTTCGATTGCCTGCGTGAGACCGTCGATCACCGCCGGTCCGATCGTGTTCATCTTGCTCTTGAACGACACGATCAGCACGTCGTCCTCGCCCGCGCGATCGTCGACCCATGCACGCACCGCATCGGTCTCGAACAGCGTGTTGCCATAGGTCTTCGGATCGGCGCCGGCTTCGCCGGCGAGCGGCGCGCGGAACAACTGCTTGCGGTACACGTCGAGCGACGAGCGCGGCACGAAGGCTTTCGTGGCCGGCGACCACGAGCCTTCGTTGCTGTGCACGCCGCCGTTGTCGGCGACCGGGCCTTCGAGCACCCACTGCGGCAGCGGTACGTTGGCGAGCGCCTTTCCCGCCGCGATGTCTTCCTGCACCCACTCGGCGACCTGTTTCCAGCCGGCCGTCTGCCAGCTTTCGAACGGCCCTTCGTTCCAGCCGAAGCCCCAGCGGATCGCGAAATCGACGTCGCGCGCGTTGTCGGCGATCGACTCCAGATGTACCGCGATGTAGTGATAGACGTCGCGGAAGATCGCCCACAGGAACTGTGCCTGCGGATGCTGCGTTTCGCGCAGCAGCTTCAGACGCTCGGCGGCCGGGCGCTTCAGAATGCGGCCGACGATGTCGTCAGCCTTCGCGCCCCCGTCGACGTACTCGCCGGTGGCCGGATCGAGCACCTTGATCGCCTTGCCTTCTTTCCTGTAGAAGCCGCCGCCTGTTTTCTGGCCTAGCGCGCCCTTCTTCACCAGTTCGGCGAGCACGGCCGGCGTTTCGTATATCGGGAAAAACGGATCGTCCGGCAGCGTGTCCTGCATCGTCTTGATCACGTGCGCCATCGTGTCCAGACCGACCACGTCGGCGGTGCGGAACGTCGCCGATTTCGCGCGGCCGAGGCGCGCGCCGGTCAGATCGTCAACTTCGTCGAAGCGCAGACCGAACTTCGCGGCTTCGGTGATCACCGCGAGGATCGAGAAAATGCCGACCCGGTTCGCGATGAAATTGGGCGTATCCTTCGCGCGCACGACGCCCTTGCCGACCACGCTGGTCAGGAAGGTTTCAAGCTGATCGAGAATCTCCGGGCGCGTCGCCGCGGTCGGAATCAGTTCGACCAGATGCATGTAGCGCGGCGGATTGAAGAAGTGCACGCCGCAAAAGCGCGCCTTCAGGTCATCCGCGAAACCTTCGGACAGCGCGGTAATCGACAGCCCCGACGTATTGGTCGCGAAGATCGCATGCGGCGCGATATGCGGCGCGACTTTCTTGTACAGGTCGTGCTTCCAGTCCATCCGCTCGGCGATCGCTTCGATCACGAGGTCGCAGTCGGCGAGCTTCGCGATGTCGTCGTCGTAGTTCGCAGGCTGGATGTATTGCGCGTCCTCTTTCACGCCGAACGGCGCCGGCGACAGCTTCTTCAGATTGTCGATCGCCTTCAGCGCGATCGCGTTCTTCGGACCTTCCTTTGCGGGCAGGTCGAACAGCAGCACCGGCACCTTGGCGTTGATCAGGTGCGCGGCGATCTGCGCGCCCATCACGCCGGCGCCGAGCACGGCTACCTTGCGAATGATCAGATTGCTCACGTCGTTTTCTCCGGAGAGTTTTCGGTGGCGCGAAGACCTATCGATGCTTCGCGCGATGTGTGTCGTGATGTGCAGCTGGAGCAACGCGCGCTGGCTTCGTGCTTCGATGCATGCGCGGCGCCTCGCGTGAATGTCGATGCGTGAGCGTCAGAACAACGCTTCTTCCACGTCCATCATCGGCTTCGAGCCGGCGCGCGCCTGGCGAATCGTCATCGCCGTTTCCGGCAGCAACTTCGCGAAGTAGAAGCGCGCGGTGGCAAGCTTGGCCTTGTAGAACGGGTCGCCCGATGCCTCTTTGTCCAGTGCGATGCGCGCCATGCGCGCCCAGAAGTACGAGAACACCAGATGGCCGACGGTGCGCAGATACGGTACGGCGGCGGCACCGACTTCGTCCGGGTTCTGCATCGCCTTCATGCCGATTTCCATCGTCAGCTTCTGCACCTTCTCGCCGAGGTCGGCGAGCGGGTTCACGAACTCCTGCATGTCCGGCTTGATGCCTTCGGCTTCGACGAATCCGGCAACCAGCTTGCCGAACTTCTTTATCTTCGCGCCCATGTCGCCGAGCACTTTGCGGCCGAGCAGGTCGAGCGCCTGAATGCCGTTGGTGCCTTCGTAGATCATGTTGATGCGCGCATCGCGCACGTACTGCTCCATGCCCCATTCGGCGATGAAGCCGTGGCCGCCGTAGATCTGCATCGCGTGGTTGGTGCCCTCGAACGCGTTGTCCGACAGGAACGCCTTCAGGATCGGCGTGAGCAGCGCAACCAGATCGGCCGCTTCCTGCCGCTCAGCGTCGTCCGCGTGCGACAGCTCTTTATCGATATGCAACGCCGCCCAGTACGAGAATGCGCGGCCGCCTTCGGCGTAGGCCTTCTGCGTGAGCAGCATCCGGCGCACGTCCGGGTGCACGATGATCGGATCGGCGGGCTTGTCCGGCGCCTTAGGCCCGGTCAGCGAACGCATCTGCAGGCGCTCTTTCGCGTAGCTGAGCGCGTTCTGATACGCGACTTCGGTGAGCCCGAGGCTCTGCATGCCGACGCCGAGACGCGCGGCGTTCATCATCACGAACATCGCGCTCAGGCCTTTGTTCGGCTCGCCGACGAGCCAACCTTTCGCGTTGTCGAGATTGATCACGCAGGTCGCGTTGCCGTGGATGCCCATCTTGTGTTCGATCGAGCCGCACTTCACGCCGTTGCGCTCGCCCGGATCGCCCGCTTCGTTCGGGATGAACTTCGGCACGATGAAAAGCGAAATGCCCTTGGTGCCCTGCGGCGCATCCGGCAGGCGCGCGAGCACCAGATGCACGATGTTCTCCGTCATATCGTGCTCGCCGCTGGAAATGAAGATCTTCGTGCCGCTGATCGAATACGAACCGTCGCCGTTGGGCTCTGCCTTGGTACGCAGGATGCCGAGGTCGGTGCCGCAATGCGGCTCGGTCAGACACATCGTGCCGGTCCAAACGCCCGCGACCAGCTTCGGCAAATAACGCTGTTGCAGCTCCGGCGTGCCGTGCGCGTGCAGGCATTCGTACGCGCCGTGCGACAGGCCCGGATACATCGTCCACGCCTGGTTCGCCGAGTTCAGCATTTCATACAGCGCATTGTTGACGAACGCGGGCAGCCCCTGGCCGCGGTATTGCGGATCGCAGCCGAGCGCCGGCCAGCCGGCGTCGATGTATTGCCGATACGCGTCCTTGAAACCCTTCGGCGTGGTCACGACGCCGTCGCCAGCGTATGTGCAGCCTTCCTGGTCGCCGCTATGGTTGAGCGGGAACAGCACTTCGGAGCAGAACTTGCCGGCTTCCTCGAGCACCGCATTGATCGTGTCGGCGTCGAGATCCGTATGCTTCGGCATGTGCCGCAGTTCGGCTTCGACGTTGAGCAGTTCGTGCAACACGAATTGCATGTCGCGCAACGGCGCGGAGTACTGTCCCATGACTCTCCCTCCCAAGTTTTGACTAGAAGCCAAGCCGTTGACCGAGTCCGCGGATGGACTTCTGCGCCGTCTTTCCGGGCATGCCGGCGACGCCGCTAACGGCTTTCGCTCTGATACGAGTTAATCAGTTTTTCCAGCGCGGCCCACGTGAGACGCACCGCATCCGGCAGATGCAGGAAGCGCGCGTCATGGTGCAGGCCGAGCGTGACGCTATACAGTTCGAACAGCATCAACTGCGGGTCGGTGTCGGCGCGCAGATGCCCCTCGTCCATCGCCTGCGAAATCGCCCGCGTCAGTGCCGCCCGCCACATCGTGACGCTCGACACCAGTTGCTCGCGCACCTGGCTGTCCGCGCGGTCGTCGTATTCGACAGCGCCGCTGATGTAGATGCAGCCGGTCGTGACTTCCTGGATGCGTTTTTCGATCCAGCGGGAAATCATCGCCCGCAAGCGCGGCAGACCGCGCGGTTCGCGCAAGCTCGGGTAGAACACCTCGTCTTCAAAACGGCGGTGATATTCGCGCACGACCTCGACCTGCAGGTCCTCGCGCGACCCGAAATGCGCGAACACGCCGCTTTTGCTCATCTGCATACGGTCCGCGAGCAAGCCAATCGTCAGACCTTCGAGTCCGTCGCGGCTTGCCAGATCGAGTGCTGCATCGAGAATCGCGGCTCGCGTTTGTTCGCCTTTTCGCATGGCTGTTTTACCGTTCTAATGTGACCAGAATTAAAAGCGAACGGCCGTACTATTATTGAGTGCTGCCGTCCGCTAAACAAGGACTTTATTAGAAACCGGTGTCTAACCGGTTCCTAATTTTGCGGCTTTCGACAATCAGATCAATCTTATTTTTAGAGGCGTTTGCCTTGAATCGATGGTTGCGGATCAGCGCGCTCGTGTTCTCGCAGGGTTTGCCCCGTCTGTTCTTTTTCTTTCTTCTTTTCGCCGCGGTTCGTCGTTCGTTGCGGGCGACGCTTGCGTGCGCGCGGCGTCGATTGCTCCGATTACCGTGTTGGCGCCGACATGATGCAGCAAGCGCAGGCTCTTCTGGACGCTAGTCATAGCCGCCCACCGTCAGCAGCTTCATCGCAACGCGGTAGCTGGTGTACGCGATCCAGCTGATCGCGCGCACGCGGGCCGAACGCGACGCATAGTGCGCTTCATCGATCGGGCGCGCGTCCGCGAACGCGCCGAGGATCGCGTCGCGCAGGCCGCCGATGGCCGGATCGTTCACGATCACCACGTTTGCTTCGTTGTTCAGCATCAAACTGAGCGCATCGAGATTCGACGAACCGACGGTGCCCCAGTTCGAATCGACCACTGCGACCTTGCCGTGCAGCAGCGTCTTCTCGTACTCGGCGATCTGCACGCCCGCGCGCAGCAGCGCGTGATACAGGAAGGGCACCGCGTAGTCGAGCGCCTTGAACTCCTTGCGCCCGATGATCAGCTTCACGATCACGCCGCGCCGCGCCGCGAATACCAGCGCGCGCCGCAGCTTGCGCCCCGGCATGAAGTACGGGTTGGCGAGCAGGATTTCGTGGCGCGCCTGGCCGATTGCGGCGAGATACGCCTTTTCGATCGCACGGCGGTTGATCAGGTTGTCGCGCGCGACGAAGGCGACGCACGGCTCGCCGCCCGCCCGCAACTCCAGGTTGCGGCGACGCCGGCGCCGCCGCAGGCTGCCGAGAGACGCGGCGTCGTGCGGCTCGAGGTTGGGCTTCATCGAGTCGAGCGACCGATGACCGACGCGAATCCGGTGCCACTGCACGTTGAACGCGTCGCGCACGTCGGAGACCACCGGCCCTCGCAACTCGACCGCGAAGTCCCAGCGCCGGTACGGCAGTTTCTCGCCGTTGTTCTCGTAGTCGTCGACGATGTTGATGCCGCCGCAATACGCGTACTGATCGTCGATCACCGCGAGCTTGCGATGGGTGCGCGAAAAGCCGAAGCGGCCGAACAGATGCGGGTTGTAGATGCGATGGTCGATGCCGGCGAGCGGCCATTGCTCGAACATCTTCAAGCGCGCGGTGCCGATGCCATCGGTAATCACGCGCACTCTGACGCCGCGTGAGGCTGCGCGCAGTAACGCATCGTTGACCGCCTGACCGGCTTCGTCACCGCAGAAGATGTAGGTTTCTAGCGCGACGCTTTGCGCGGCGGCGTCGATACGCTCGATTAGCGCGTCGAAGAACTGAGTGCCGGAGCGCAGCAGCTTGACCTCGTTGTTACTGGTGAAGCGGTAGCGCTGCCAGTAACGGCGGCCAAGTAGCGTGTGCCGCAGTCGCGCGAAACGACCCGCGCCGCCTGCGCTCACTGGCCACGCTCCCCGGCTCGCGGGCTGGCCTGCGAGTCGAGTTGAAAATCGGGCGACGCGCTGGCCATGCGCGCGGCGAGGCGGCGCGGCAACTGCAGGATCGCGTCCGCATTCGACGAAGAAAAACAGCGCGCTGCCGCCTCTTCGTACGGCAGCCATAAAAACGCGGTGTGCTCGCGCGGCGCGAGCACCACGTCGATGGCTTCGGGGACCTGCAGGCTGAACCAGTGCTCGGTGTTGTGCATTACGCCGGCTTCGTAGCGATGGAGAAATTCCGCGTATATCTCGTATTCGATCGAGTAGCGCCAGTCCAATAGCGC
>NZ_DASXHN010000298.1:0-30382 GCF_036488505.1 Paraburkholderia sp.
CGTGCGAAGCCGGATCGAAGTTTTCGATCGCGTAGACAGCGGGCGCGCAGTTCGCGTCGGCGCCGCCGTCCACATGAAACACCGCTACCTGTTCACCGTTCACCAATGCGCATACACCGGTATTCGGCACGATGTCGTCGAGCGGGCAGATCGCGGTCCATGCGTGCGGCAAGTGGTCGTTTTTCATCGCTGGCGTCCTTGACGAGTGGGTTCCAGATAACGTGGTGACAATGCGGCTTCAGGTGTGAGGTCAAACCGTCTCGACGACGACCGGAATCGCAACCAGCGCCGTCTGCCGTTCGGCGGGCGTCGCTGGCCGGATCTGGCCGCGTTGCTCGACGAACGCGACGTTGCCGTCGGCCTCGCCGCTGTTGACGAAATGACGGAAGCGCTTGCGCGTCTCCGGGTCGGTGACGGCCTTCTTCCATTCGCATTCGTAGGTATCGATCACGTGCCGCATGTCCGCTTCGAGTTCCGCGGCGACGCCCAGGCGATCGTTGACGATCACGTCGATCAGATAGTCGAGCCCGCCTTCGAGGTTGTCGCGCCACACGCTGGTGCGCTGCAGCCGATCGGCGGTGCGCACGTAGAACATCAGGAAGCGGTCGATGTAACGCACCAGCGTCGCGTGATCGAGGTCGGACGCGAGCAGCTCCGCGTGCCGCGGTTTCATCCCGCCGTTGCCGCACACGTACAGGTTCCAGCCCTTCTCGGTCGCGATCACGCCGACGTCCTTGCCCTGCGCTTCCGCGCATTCGCGCGTGCAGCCCGATACGCCGAACTTGATCTTGTGCGGCGTGCGCAGTCCCTTGTAGCGATGCTCGAGCTCGACCGCGAGGCCGACGGAGTCGCCCACGCCATACCGGCACCACGTCGAGCCGACGCACGACTTCACCGTGCGCAGCGATTTGCCGTACGCGTGGCCCGATTCGAACCCGGCGTCGATCAGTTCCTCCCAGATCGACGGCAATTGCTCGACACGCGCGCCGAACAGATCGATCCGCTGACCGCCGGTGATCTTCGTGTAGAGGCCGTATTTCTTCGCCACCTGCGCGACCGCGATCAAGCCGTCGGGCGTGACCTCGCCGCCGGCCATGCGCGGCACCACCGAATAGGTGCCGTCGCGCTGGATATTCGCGAGGTAGTAGTCGTTGGTGTCCTGCAGTGATGCGTGCTCCTTTTTCAGCACGAATTCGTTCCAGCAAGACGCCAGGATGCTCGCGATCACCGGCTTGCAGATATCGCAGCCGAGTCCGCGGCCGTGCTTCGCGAGCAGCGCGCCGAAACTGCGCAGGCCCTCGACGCGCACCAGGTGATAAAGCTGCTGGCGCGAATACGGGAAGTGTTCGCAGACGTGGTTGTTGACCGCGAGGCCCTGCTTTTTCATCTCGGCCTTCATCACCTGCGTGACGAGCGGCACGCAGCCGCCGCACGAGGTGCCCGCGCCGGTCGCGCTCTTCAATGCGCCGATATCGGTCGCGCCCGCGCACACGGCCGCGCAGAGTGCGCCCTTCGACACGTTGTTGCACGAACAGATCTGCGCGGCGGCCGGCAGCGCATCGACGCCGAGCGCTGGTTTCGCGCGGCCGTCCGCTTGCGGCAGGATCAGGAATTCGGGTGCTTCCGGTAACTCGATGCGGTTGAGCATCATCTGCAGCAGCGTGCCGTATTCGCTCGCGTCGCCGACCATCACACCGCCGAGCAGATACTTGCCACAGTCGGACACGACCAGCTTCTTGTAGATCTGTTTGCGTTCGTCGCTGAACCGATAGGTGCGGCTGCCGGGCGTGGCGCCGTGCGCGTCGCCGATACTCGCGACGTCGACGCCCATCAGCTTGAGCTTGGTGCTCATGTCGGCGCCCGCGAAGACGGCGCTGTCTCCGCTCAGCTGCTTCGCGACCACGCGCGCCATGTCGTAGCCCGGCGCGACCAGTCCGAACAATTGGCCTGCCCATAGCGCGCATTCGCCGATCGCGTAGATATGCGCGTCGCTGGTGCGACACGTATCGTCGATCACGATGCCGCCACGCGCGCCGAGTTCGAGCCCGCACGCGCGCGCGAGATCGTCGCGCGGACGGATGCCCGCCGAGAACACGATCATGTCGGTGTCGAGATGGCTGCCGTCGGCGAACTGCATGCGGTGCGTGCCCGCTTCGCCGTCGACGATCGCCGTGGTGTTCTTGCCGGTATGGACGCTCACGCCGAGCGCTTCGATCCGCTCGCGCAGCACGCGTGCGCCGCCGTCGTCCACCTGCACCGCCATCAGGCGCGGCGCAAATTCGACGACATGCGTTTGCAGCCCCAAATCGCGCAGCGCTTTCGCGCATTCGAGACCGAGCAGACCGCCGCCGACCACCGTCCCGGTTCTCGCGCGCGCGCCGTACGCGCGCATCGCTTCGAGATCGTCGAGGGTCCGGTAGACGAAGCAGCCATTGCGCTCGCGGCCCGGCACCGGCGGCACGAACGGATATGAACCGGTCGCGAACACGAGGCGGTCGTACGGTAACGTTTCGCCGGTCGAGACGGTCACGGTGCGCGCGTCGCGATCGACCGCGACGGCCTTCGCGTTCAGCTTGAGCAGCACGTTATGGCGCACGAAGAAACCCGGCTCCACCAGCGAAAGGTCGTCGGCGCTCTTGCCCGCGAAGAACTCCGACAGATGCACGCGATCGTAAGCCGGCCGCGATTCTTCGCCCAGCACCGTGATCTCGAGTCCGTGCCCGGCATCCTGCGCGAGGCATTCGACCAGCTTGTGGCCGACCATCCCGTGACCGATAACGATGATTTTCATGAGCGCGCTGTCCTTTGGCCTGGTGCGAAAGCGGTTGCGAAAACAAAAACGGCGTCCCGCGAATCCAGCCGATGGCTGAATCCGGGGGACGCCGTTGTCCTGTTCGGTGATGCAGTAGCGCGTGCGGTGATGCGGCAGGCGCGGCGGACCGCCGTTGGCCCGTTGGCGACACTTGATGCAAAGGCTGTGCCAATGACGACGAAGACGTCGGCAAGCGCGGCGGCGCGGGGTTTCCGGGGCACTGGCGAATTCGAAGCGGCGCACGCGCGCGACGCGTTTCGATGCGGCAAAGCACAGCGATGGTGCGACGCAGCACTACGTGCGTGCGAGAGCTGCGCACCTATACGTGCGGGGTCGGTGAGTCTTCGGCGCTAGCGGAGCGCCGATTGTGCGTCCGCGCCACGCGACCGGGGAGCCGGCACCGGCGCCGGCGCTTGCGCGCGGCTCGCTGTGCGGGGGCGGTGTGCGGCGAGCCCGCACGCTTGCATCGATCGACGCCGCCGGCCCGCATCGCGACAGTCAGTGCGGCGAGGCCGGCCGCTTGCGCAAGTCAATCAGCAAACCCCAACTGCGCTTCGACTTGCTGCCCCACCCTCAAGCACGCGCCCGCGCCGCGCGCGACGAGCGCGTTGTTGCCGAACGTGACCGCGCCGTGGAAGTGCGGATTCGCGCGATAGCCCAGCATCGTATCGGTGGGCTCGTTGGGCCACGCCGGGTCGGGCGCGCCGCGTGCCTGATCGATGGTCGGCATCGGGCAGCGCGTGCACAGCTTGACAAGCCGCAGCTCGATAGGGGGATCGTCGCTGGCGCCGCCGTTGGCCGCGACATCGGCGCTCAGCGTCTCCAGATAGTCTTCCTCGTACGCATCGAGGCCGCTCAGCACGATGTTCGGACGGAAGCGGTCGATCGGGATCGACGGCGCGCCCTTGCCGTTCAGCCGCGCGTTGAGGTCGTCCAGCGATGCCTGGCCGACCACCAGCAGCGGAAAGCCATCCGCGAAAAAAGTCGTGGCGCCGCCGGTGCTCGCGGTGTAGCCGGGGTCGACGATGCGCTCGCGCGCGGGATTGAAGCGCAGCAGCCGCGCCGGCACGCCGAGGAATTCGGTGAACCATGCGGCGGCTTGGTCGCCGGTGTCGAGGCCGTGGGCCGCGTCGCGCCAAACCTTGGTATCCACATTGGGGGCGGCGTGGAGGCGCGCGGCATCGAGCGGGGTGCGCAGTTCCGGCATCTCCGGCGCGCGCACGATCAGGTCCTGCTCGCCGATCTCGACGCGGATCAGCGCCATGCGCGGATAGGCGCGCTGCGTGAGCATCGTGCCGTCGGGGTCGGTGATCATCCAGTTACGGTCGTATTCGAGTCCGGTCGCCAGCAGGCGTGCCTCGCTCAGCGCGATGCCCGCGCAGGACTTGATCGGATAGACGAATAGTTCGCTGATGGTCGGCATGGTCGGGGCGCGTGGGCGGCGCGCTTTGGGCGGTGGAGAGGCGATTGTAAAGCGCTGTGCGCTTAGGCTTCCAGCGACAGCGACGCGAGTGTCGGTCGCGCGCGGCTCGCCCGCGTGGCATCGCGCTTGCGGTGGCGCTTTTGCGCGCTCTGGTGGCGCGCCGGCCCGGGTTGACACGTTGGCCGCCTTGATCGCGCTTGCCGGCCGGGCGGTCGCCACGCCGAGTCCATCGGTGTACGCAGGCCGCTCGCCACCTGCGCGGCGCGGCCCAGGGAAGCCGCCGTTTCGCGCCGCCGCGCCGGGAAGTAGAATCCTCTGATCTCGCGCCGATGCCAGGCGCCGCATCACCGGTCACTGAAAAAATCCAGTAGAAACTTCCCTACCCTCACCGAGACAGGACCTCCACCATGCTAAGCAAACCCGTATTGACCGTGGCTGAAACGACCCGCATCCTCGAGGCCGCCCGCGCGGAAGCCGAGAAGAACAAGTGGGCCGTCGCGATCGTGGTCGCCGACGACGGCGGCCATCCGCTCGCGCTGCTGCGCCTCGACGGCAGCGCGCCGTCGAGCTCTTATATCGCCACCGAGAAGGCGCGCACCGCGGCGCTCGGGCGCCGCGAAACCAAGGTCTATGAAGACATGATCAATAACGGCCGCACCGCCTTTCTGAGCGCGCCGCTGCTCGGCACCCTCGAAGGCGGCGTGCCGGTGATCGTCGATGGCCAGGTGATCGGCGCGGTCGGCGTGTCCGGCGTCAAGTCCGACCAGGACGCGCAGATCGCGAAGGCCGGCATTCAGGCACTGGCCGGCTGACGCGCGCGCCGGTTAGCCGGCGGCAGGAAGACAACCCCATGGCACAACGCGGACCGATGCCCCCTCATCGGTCGCATCACAGATGGAGCAGTCGATGACTCAGATGAACCCGCGCGGCGGACTGCAAGTCGCCGCCAATCTCGACCAGTTCGTTGAAACCGAAGCCCTGCCCGGCACCGGAATCGACAGCGCCACTTTCTGGTCGGGTTTCGACGCCCTCGTTCACGAGTTGGCGCCCAGGAACCGCGCGCTGCTAGCCGAGCGCGACCGCCTGCAAAGCGAACTCGATAACTGGCATCGCGCGAATCCCGGCCCGGTGCGCGATCTGCACGCGTACCGCGCATTTCTCGAAGGCATCGGCTATATCGTGCCCGCGCCCGCCAGCGTCCAGGCCACGACCGACCACGTGGACACGGAAATCGCCGAACAGGCCGGCCCGCAACTGGTCGTGCCGCTGTCGAACCAGCGCTATGCGCTGAACGCGGCGAACGCGCGCTGGGGCAGCCTGTACGACGCGCTGTACGGCACCGACGCGATCCCCGACACCGATGGCGCCGAGCGGCAGAAAGCCTACAACCCGGTACGCGGCGCCGCGGTGATCGCCTACGCACGCCGGTTCCTCGATCAGGCCGCGCCGCTCGCGAACGGCTCGCATGCCGACGCGACCCGCTATAGCGTCGACGGCGGCCAGCTCGTCGTCGCGTTGAAGAACGGCACCAGCGCGCTGCAAACGCCTGCGCAGTTCATCGGCTATCAGGGCGACGCGAGCGCGCCGTCCGCGGTGCTGCTCAAGCATCACGGCCTGCACATCGAAATCCACATCGACGCGAACGACCCGACCGGCAAAACCGATGCCGCGCAGGTGAAGGATGTGGTCGTCGAAGCGGCGCTCACCACGATCATCGATTGCGAGGACTCGGTCGCGGCCGTCGACGCCGATGACAAGGTGCAGCTCTATCGCAACTGGCTCGGCTTGATGAACGGCGATCTGACCGAAGAGGTTACGAAAAACGGCAAGACCTTCACGCGCCGGCTCAACCCGGATCGCGAATACACCAGCGCGGACGGCAAGTCGCAGGTCAAGCTGCATGGCCGCTCGCTGCTCTTCATTCGCAATGTCGGCCATCTGATGACCAACCCGGCGGTGCTGACGAAAGACGGCCACGAGATTCCGGAAGGCATTCTCGATGCGGTGATGACCACGCTGTGCGCGCTGCGAGACCGGCAGAACAGGCTCAATTCGCGCACCGGCTCGATCTATATCGTGAAGCCGAAGATGCATGGTCCGCTCGAAGTCGCGTTCGCGAGCGACCTGTTCGCGCGCGTCGAAGACCTGCTGAAACTGCCGCGCAACACGATCAAGATGGGCATCATGGACGAGGAGCGCCGCACCAGCGTGAACCTGCTGGCGTGTATCGCCGAGGCGTCGGCGCGCGTCGCGTTCATCAATACGGGCTTTCTCGATCGCACCGGCGACGAGATGCATTCGGCGATGGAAGCCGGCCCGATGATGCGCAAGGGCGACATGAAGTCGAGCCAGTGGATCACGTCGTACGAGCGCAGCAACGTGCTGGCGGGTTTGAGCGCGGGTCTGCGTGGCCGCTCGCAGATCGGCAAGGGGATGTGGGCCATGCCGGACCTGATGCACGCGATGCTCGAACAGAAGATCGGACATCCGAAGGCTGGCGCGAACACCGCATGGGTGCCGTCGCCGACCGCCGCGACGCTGCATGCGCTGCACTATCACCAGGTCGACGTGCAGGCGGTCCAGCAGGAGATGGAGCGCACCCGCTATGAAACCGTGCGCGACGAACTGCTCGACGGCCTGCTGACGATTCCGGTGGTCGAAAAGGCGCAGTGGAGCGACGATGAAATCCGCGCGGAACTCGACAACAACGTGCAGGGCATCCTCGGCTACGTGGTGCGCTGGATCGATCAGGGCGTCGGCTGCTCGAAGGTGCCGGACATTCACAATGTCGGCCTGATGGAAGACCGCGCGACGCTGCGCATTTCGAGCCAGCACATCGCGAACTGGCTGCGTCACGGCGTGGTCGACCGTGAGCGGGTCGAACAGACGTTCAAGCGCATGGCGAAGGTGGTCGACGCGCAAAACGCCGGCGATCCGCTTTATCAGCCGATGGCGCCCGGCTTCGACACGATCGCGTTCAAGGCCGCGCAGGCACTCGTGTTCGAAGGACGCGAGCAGCCGAACGGGTACACCGAGCCGCTGCTGCACAGGTTCCGGCTCGAGGTGAAGCAACACGGTTGATGCCACCCTGCTCCGTGCTCGCTGGGCCTCGTACACATCACATCAGGCCGGCTGACACGACTACGGGCGCCGCCTGATGCGGCGCCCGTTTTTTTAACCACGCGCCGCGTCCGCCCGCGGCTTCATCAGACGCTCGCGTCGGCCCGGAACCAGCTGTCGGTCAACCGGCTCGCGCGCACGGCCGGACTATAGAGAAAACCTTGCGCGGCGTGGCAGCCGTGATCGAGCAGGAACTGCTTCTGCGACTCTAGTTCCACGCCTTCCGCGATCAGATCGAAGCCCATCGCATTCGCGACGTTGATGACCGCCAGCGTCAGCGCCTCATATTGCGCATCGCGGCCGATCTCCCGCACGAACGCGCGATCGATCTTGAGCCGGTCGATCGTGAAATTCCTGAGATGGCTCAGGCTCGAATAGCCGGTGCCGAAATCGTCGAGCGCGATACGCACGCCACGGCGGCGTAACTGGCCGAGCGAACGCGCGGCGTCGTCGACATTGCGCATCAGCGCCCCTTCGGTGACCTCCAGTTCCAGCAGATGCGCGGGCCAGCCGGTTTCCTGCAAAACCTCGTTGACGGTGGCCGCCAGATCGGAATGTTCGAGTTGAACCGGCGACACGTTCACCGACAGCGTCAACTCCGCAAGGCCGCTGTTGCGCCATTCGAGCGCCTGACGGCAGGCCGTGCGCAGCACCCATTCGCCGATTTCGTGGATCAGGCCGGTTTCCTCGGCGACCGGCACGAAGGTCGCCGGCGACACGTCGCCCAACTCCTCGTCATGCCAGCGCAACAGCGCTTCGACACCGACGATGCCGCCGTGCCGCATGTCGATCTGCGGCTGATACTCGAGGCTCAGCGCGCTACTGCGCACCGCGTGACGCAGCCGCGTGGACAGATGCAGGCGCCGCGCGACGGTCTGATTCAGTTCCGGCCGGTAGAACTGATAGTTCGAACCGCCGCGCGTCTTGGCCACGTACATCGCCGCATCGGCGTTGCTGATCAGCGTGTCCGCATCGGTGCCGTCGTCCGGATAGGAACTCACGCCCACACTCGCCGCGACATACAGTTCCGCGCCATCGACGTTGAACGGTTCGGCCATCACGCGTACCAGCCGGTCGAGCAGCATCAGCAGATGCGCGGCCGGGCAGCGCTCGACGAGAATCACGAATTCGTCGCCGCCATAGCGCGACACCAGATCGGTCCCGCGCACCGTGCGCTGCAGCCGCTGCGCGACCGCGACGAGCAGCGCGTCGCCGGCGCGGTGGCCGAGCGAATCATTCACTTCCTTGAAGCGGTCGAGATCGACGAAAACCACCGCCAGATTGCTCTGCTCCAGCGCGGCGGCGGCAATCGCGGCACCCAGCCGCTGTGCGAGCAGATTGCGATTCGGCAGATCGGTCAGCGCATCGAGCCGCGCCTGGCGTTCGAGCTGATCCTGATAGTCGACGATCGCGGTGACATCGCTCAACACGCCGACGTGATACGTGACGCCCCCCTGATCGCGCACCGGTGAAACGACCACGTTGACGAACGAGCGCCGGCCGTCCTTGCGGGTCAGCGGCAACGTGACGTTCGCTTCGCCGTCGGTCACGATTGCGTGGTCCACTTCGCTCCACGCCTCAGGCTGGCCGATCAGCGCATAGAGCTTGTGCCACTGCGCATTGACGATGTCGTCGAGCGAATGGCCGGTGATCCGTTCGAAAGCGGGATTCGCGTGCGTGATGACATGGCGCCCGGATTGATGCTCGACGATCAGCAGCCCGTTGCTGCTCGCGTCGATCGCGCGGCTTTGCACCCGCAGCGCAATCTGCGCGTCGTGCTGCGACGTGATGTTTTCATAGACGATCAATACGCCGACCACCGCATTGATCTCGTCGCGCAACGGCAGGCGGCTTTCGCGCACCCACATTTCGCGTCCGCTCGCGGTGGTCACGCGGCGTTCCGACGTGACCATCGAGCGCTCGCTGCTCAGCACCTGCTGGTCGGCGGCGGCGCAGGCCGCCTGATCGTCTTTCCAGCGGAGTTGCCGGTCCTCGCGTCCCACCAGCGCGTCGCCCGAACTCAGACCGGCATCGCGCGCATACACACCGTTGCCGCCGAGATAGCGCAACTGGCTGTCTTTCCATGCAATGCCATGAGGAATCTGGTCGAGTACGGTGCGCAGCATGCGCCGCGATTCGGACGCCGATCGCAACGCGTGGCGCAGATGGCGCGCGATGCGGCCGTTCCAGCTGATCAGCATGATCACCAGCGCGGCCGCGGTCACCGCGGAGATCATCAGCCAGCGCGCGACTTTCGCGGCTTCGACCGACGACGCGGTCACCGCGACCCCGAGATGCTGATCGGCCGCGACGCGCAATTCCACGACGTGCGTGAGCACCGCATAGAACCACGCGTCGATTTCGCCGAGTTCCGTATCGTTGAGCGCGACCACCTCCCGGTGGTTGTATTGCCTTGCCGCGAGCGCATCGCTGCGTGCCGCCAGTTGCCGGATCATCGCGTCGAGATCCGACAGCCGCACGTCGCATTGCCGGTCGGTGCCGCACCGCGCGCGCGCATCGGCGATCAGGTCCAGCAGTTCGGCGAGCGGAAACTTCAGCTTCGGGCGATCGTAGAACGCCCGGGTACTGATGACCGTGTAAAGATCGCCATGCTGGTCCAGCATGATCTGCTGCAATTCGTCGAGGTCGTGCTTGAACTGACCCGCTGCCTGTAACGTGCGCAACGCGTCGTTCTGGTCGGCCGTCTGTTTGAGCGACAAATAGGTGCTGGCCGCAATCGCGCCCAGAATCACCGCGACCACCAGCGCCGTGACCGCGCTGCGAAGCGCGTCGCCCGCGAAGATACGCGTTTTCATTTGCATGGCCCGCGCCGGCCGGCCGCTCGCCGAGCCTCCGCTGCCAGCGATCAACCCGCCAGTTTCCTGAACGTTTCGAGCACCGCATCGCCTTTGAACGGCTTGACGATCCAGCCCTTCACGCCCGCCGCCTTGCCGCGCTCTTTCATCGCCGGGCTGCTTTCGGTCGTCAGCATGATCACGTTGACGGTCCTGTTCGCGAGCTCACCGCGAATCTTCTCGACCATCGTCAGGCCGTCCATGTTCGGCATGTTCACGTCGCTGACGATCAGTTTGATATTCGAATCCGTCTTCAGCTTCGTCAGTCCATCCTTGCCGTCAGTCGCCGTCGCGACGTCGAGACCGTTTTTCGCCAGAAAACCCGCGACCTCGTCGCGCACCGTGCTCGAATCGTCCACCACCAGAATCTTTGCCATGCCAGGCTCCTTGCGTCATCGACGCGTTGAATCAAAAGAGTTCGAGTTCGCCTTCGCTCTCGTCGGCCGTTGCGAGTTCGGCCCTGAAATCGAGCGGTGCCTGCGCGCACAGACATAAGGTCACGCCGAGCCGCGCGGTCCCGCCGATCAGCAGCTCGTACGCCCACACGTGGGCGGGGCGTAGCTCGTCCAGGTAATCGACGCAGGCGCTGTTCAATTCATACGGCGTCGACATGCCGAGATCGGGAAAGTAATTCACCAGTTGCTGGTTCATATAGCCGCAACACAGATTGGCGAATTCCATCAGCGTGTCCGGCAGCGAGCGGGTCGTGTCGCCGCCCCCGTAGTACCCGCGCGTCGCGTCGTCGTTGTCGAAGTGCAGCACGAACAGCAACCGGAATGCGATCGACGAGATCGTCAGCACCATCGCATGACGCGCGGCCGGATGACCGGCATCCCACATCGGCGCGGCGGTGATCTCGCATGAATCGCCCGGCTTCGCGGGCAGGCGCGTGCGAGCCGCCTGGCAGAATATTTCCGCGATGCTGTGTCTGGTCTGATCGGTAATCACGCGGCGGCCTGCTCGAGTCGGGATTGAAACCGCGTCGCCAGCACTTCGACGCCGCCGAGCGTCGCCGTGATCATCTTGCCGCCCGCCTGGATGTCCTGGAACGTCGCGGCAGTCGTCAGATCGTTGCGATGCAGACTCTCGCGATAGCTCTTCGACAGATCCTGCGAGCGCGACGCCAGCGAGCGCACCTCGCTCGCGACGATCGAGAAGCCGCGCCCCGCACTGCCGGCGCGCGCCGCTTCGATCGACGCATTCAGCGACACGATCAGCACATGCTGGACGATCGACGACAGTTCCTGGTTCTTCTTGTGCATGTCGCGGTTCTGCGACATCAGCGAGATCATCTGCTCGTGCCAGCGCTCGAACGTGATCGACAGCGATTTCAGACGCGCTGCTTCTGCGGCTATTTGCGTCGCATGCTGCAGCCATTCGCCGTGGCGCGCGCTGGCGTCGTCGAGCGATGCATGCAATGCGTCGCGCTCCTGCGCGTACTGCCCGGCCTGCGCGCGCAGCCCGGCGAGAGTCGACTCCAGTGCCGCGTATTCGCTGCCGGTCTGCTCGAGTCGTTCTCGCGCCGCGTCCAGCTGTTTTTCGAGCGCCTGCCGCGCGAGCGCGTCCAGCTGCCCGGCGTGGGCGACGGCACCGAGTTTCCTGCGATAGAACCACGCGGTGGCAAGCGCGGTCACGATGCCGCCCATGCACGCGGCCAGAAGATAACTTTGCAACACAATCCACTCCATCGTTTTGCTCAATCTGCTACCGCATCCGCATCGCGCGGTTGTTCCCGCGTCGGGGCTTGCGCTTGCGTATCGTCGGCATCGTCCGCATCGTCGGCCGCGGCGAGACTGTCCACCGCCCACGCTTCGGGGAACGACACGACGGTCTGGAAGCGCCGATAGTCGGCGCCGCGCCGCTCGTCGGTAAAGCGCAATTCGATGCGGCCATGCTCGCGCCGCACGAGCTCGCGCACGGCATCCATGCCGACGCCGCGCCCTGATATCGCACTGACGGTCTGAGCGGTCGAGAAGCCGGCACGGAAGATCAACTCCGCGATCGCCTCGTCGCTGATGGGCGCGTGCGCGTCGATCCAGCCGCGTTCGATCGCGGCCGCGCGAATCTTCGCGAGCGCGAGCCCGCGGCCATCGTCGCTGACGGTGATCTGCAGCGCGTGATTGTCGACGCCCACTTCCAGATCGATCACGCCGGCCGCCGGCTTGCCGTTCGCGATCCGCTCGGCGTCAGGCTCGATGCCATGGTCGAGCGAATTGCGCAGCAGGTGCGTGAACACATTGCGAAGCGTGCTGCTGGCCTGATTGCGCACGCGGTAGCCGTTGTCGTCGATCCGCACCGACGGCGCCGGCTTGCCGAGTTCGCCAGCCAGAGACGGCAGCGATTCGATCACGCCCGCGAGCGCTTCGTAGACCGATTCGGTGCCGAGCACGCGCAACTCGCGCTGCAAGGATTCGCGCATCGACGCGAGCGCTTCGCGATCGGCCGGGTCCGCGCTTTCGAGGATGTGCAGCTGCTTTTCGATCAGCTCGCGATCGATCATCAGATAGCGCTCCGCACCGCCGCGCTGGCTCGAACGCTTGCGGCCGAGGCTGACTTCGTTGATCGTCGCGTAGGTTTCGAGCGCCGCCTTCACGCGCTGCAAGTCTTCGATCAGCAGTTGCTGGTCCCACGTTTCGCTGCTGTCCGCGCGGCGCAGCGCGTCGTAGCGCTGCTCGGTCTCGTGCACGATGCCGGTCAGATGCTGCAGGCTGTAGGTGCGCGCATTGCCCTTGACGGTATGCATGTTGCGGAACAGTTCGGCCACTGCCTCATGGCTCGGCTCGTGATGCTGACGGATGATCCGCTCGTTCTCGCTGATAAAGTCCGTCGCGCTGGCGACGAAGTGATGGAACTTCTCCTCGCTCACCGCGAGGATCTCGCCGATCATTTCGAGGCGGCGTTTCTGCTCGCCGGCCTCCGCGGAGAGCGCGCGCAACTCCGTCACGTCGCGCACGCACAGCATCAGGCGCCGCACGACGTCGTTTTCGTCGGTGATCGCCGACCAGCTCAGGTCCAGCGTCTTCACGCGGCCATCGGGCATCGGCTTCGCGATTTCGTTGATCAGCAGATGCTGGTTGAACTCGAAGTTCATGCTGTCTTCGCCGAGACAGGCGTCGAGCGCGGCTTCGATCTGCGCGAGCGCATCGCTGCTGATATCGGCGCCGCCAAACACCAGATCAAGCAGCGGCCGGCCCGCGATCTCGCTGGTCTCGAAGATCGCCTCCAGATACGCGGAGTACTCCGGATGCACGAGCGCGCCCTCCACCACCGTCAGAATGCCCTGCTGCATGTTCTGCAACATCGCCTGGATGTCGGCGCTCTTCTGCTTCAATTGCAGCGAGCTTTGCTGGATCTTCGCGATCATCCCGTTGAACGCGACGATCGAATGACCGATCTCGTCCATGCGGCCGACCGGCACTCGGCGCGTGAAGTCCTGGCTCGACGCGATCTCGCTCATCATCAGCTGCATACGGCTCAGCGGCCCGGTGATCTGGCGATACAGCAGCGCGCTCACCAGCAGCAGCACGATGATGGCCGCGCCGGTCGCCCCAGCGATCGCGGTCGTGGTGGTGGATAGCGACCTGTTCAGCGCGTCGATCGCTTCGTCTTTCTGACGGTTTTTTTCGATGCGCAGCGTCTCGACGATGCCTTCGAGTTCATCGCGGTACTCGGCGACGTTCGCGAACAGATAGGCCTGCGCCAGTTCGTTCTTGCCGTCGGCTTTCATCTTCGCGGTGTCGTTGACCGCGCCGAAATAGTTGGCGAGGCTTTCTCTCGCCTGGGCGACGAGGCCGGTCTGGGCCTGGCCTTGGGCAGCTTTCGCCTGAAGGTCGAGCGCCGCGCTCAGTGACGCTTCCGTGCTCCTGAGCTGAGCCTGAGCCTGCGACACCATGTTCGCGTCGGGCGCGTAGACGAGCGTCATCATCGCGAGCTGGACGTCCTTCACCTGCGACACCAGGTCCGCCGACGCGAGCGCGCTGGGCACGACGCCCTGCGTAACCTGCCTCACGTTGACGGCGCTGTTGCGGGTCTGAAGCACAGCGTATCCACCAATGGCGGATAGCGCGACGAGCATCAGAATGACGAGAAGCGCAATGCGGTGACGGATGGTCATCTGAAGTTCCCCGAGTTCTGGACAAGCAAGATCTCCCGCTTTGCGCGGGCCGCCCGTGTGATGTTGTGCGTTCGGGCGCGGGGATTATCGTCGCGGATTCGTGACGAAGACGTGACGAAATCGTGCAAACAACCGTCGTGTTGAGGCTTTGAAAAATAAAGCCGGAAAAGCATATCCAAGGGCTGATACGGACTTAAGTTTGCGGGAAAAATGCCGTTATTGACTGCCCGCGGCAATCGACTCCCGTTGCGGGCACATCATCTGGCGATTCTCGGAATAGCGCCCGTCAAGCCGCGTCACAGTATGCGTCGATGGCCGGTCAACGCAGCTGTCAGCCCTTAGCTGTCAGCCCTTTATCCGCGCACGGGTTTGGACGCGTGCTCACCGACGACGGTGGTCCACTCGCGCACCCGCCAACGCGACACGAGCCCCGCCAGCACGTACGGGTCCGCTTTCGCAAACGCTTCGGCGGCTGCGGGCGAGGCGCCATTGAAAAGCAGCACCGCGCCGTCGGTGGGCTCGGCCAATGCGCCGGCCAGCAGCAGTTCACCGCGCTCGGCAGCGGCCCACGCGAGTTTCAGATGCGCGTCGCGATACTGGCCGCGCCGCTCCAGATAGTCGGGTACCAGGTCGTACATCAGCAGATAATGCATGCGAGGCTCCTTGCGAGGTTAACGAGTGTCGGGAATGTCGGCAGTGCCGGTGAACGGGACCATTGCTGTATTCAGTTTCATTTGCGGCAATACAGAGGTCCGTTGATCTTTTTATCAAATCAAGCCAATCAATCGCAAACCGGATTTTGAAATTGACCGGATAGGTTCTGCATAGGCATCGCATAGCGTACGGTCCATCCCTGCCCGTCCCGTCAGGGAAAACGAGCGGCCGTGCGCTGTCAACCGGAACGCGTCGCCGTTCGTTCTCGCAGACGGCATTTGCCACAATGGATGCGCCGAGGGGCTCCCGCCCGCGGGCATGAACGAAGAAAAACGTTTTCACCACCGATGGAGTGTCCCATGAAAGTGCAATCCGCTTTTGCCGCGCTGCTGCTGGGTGCGGTGCTCGTGTCGCCGGCGTTCGCGGAGAATAGCCAGCAGACCAAAATGGCCGACTGTAACAAGCAGGCCGGCGACAAGAAGGGCGATGAGCGCAAGGCGTTCATGAAGACCTGCCTGTCCGCGAAACCGGCCGCCGCTGCTCCGATGAGCCAGCAGGACAAGATGAAGGTCTGCAACAAGCAGGCAGCCGACAAGAAGGGCGACGACCGCAAGGCGTTCATGAAGACGTGTCTGTCGTCGGCTCCGGCCAACTGATCACACCCGAGCCGAACCGGCGCCGCGCGACCAGCGCGGTGCCAGCTTCCTGATCGCCAGCGATCGCGCCGCTCCGCTCGCGCGCTATCCCGTCAACCGCGTGACACCTATCGCCACCCCGCTGTCTTCCGCTGCGCATCCCTGCGCTGACCGTCGCCCGCCAGACACCGCCGTTTTCTTCTATGATGGCTGCGGAGACGGCCCGCCCCTACATAATAAAGAACCAGGCTATATCAGCAGGCACGCTAGCCGGGCCGCCATCTTGTCGTTCGTTGTCGTTCGTGCGTTGCGCATCGATCGGAGGCAAGGATGGTATCGAAGCATAAAAACCGCTGGTTAAGGCGGTGGTTGGTGGTCGTCATATTTTGGGCTGTGCCCGTGGCGATCGTCGCGATCAACGAGATCCGCGAGGAAATGTCATATAACGCGGTCGATCTCGAGCGCGCCCTGACCAGTTGGACCTTCACCGACGCGCAACGGGCGGCCGGCGCGCCCGCGCACTGCCACGGCAAGCCCGACGCGGCGAAAGCCGCCGGCTGCCCGGCCGACGTGCTGGCCGCGAACGCGGCGCGTCAGCAGGACGCGATCAACGAGTACAGCGTGCGCCGCACGACGCTGATGTCTTATCTCTGGCATGCGTTCGTCGGCTACTGGGTGGTGCCGGCGGCGATCCTGTTCGCGATCGGCGTGATCATCGGCGGAGTGCGCCGCGCGCTGCGGCGCCCGCCTGCCGTCAAGAGCCCGGCCAATCACGGATGACAAGCCGCGTGCGTCGGCTCGCATTCGCCCGCACCGGGTTGCGCGCACTGCCGATACGCCGCCGCCTCTATTTGACCCGGATCTCACTGAAGCTCTTGCGTCGTTTCTCCATCGAGCACTGCTGTGCGGCGCCGGCGCAACACTTTCATTTCGATTTCAAATATTCAGCGGCCCCTGAAGAATCGGTAAAAAACGGGTGCGCTGGCCCGAAGCCTCGAAGCGGCCCCAAAATCGCCGCGTGCTGGGGATGTTTCGCGGCCACGACGTCCGCGTCGCGCTTGCGACGCGTTCGCGCAGCGTCGCGCGCCCCGGTCAGAATTACCCGATAGCACCTTACGAAATGCCTCAAAGCCCCGCCCCACAAGGGTTTTCGCGTGGGTGGCGGAATACGCCTTTTATGCGTTCGTGTGTTATAACTCAGAGGCAACCAGGCGAAACCACCCAGGTTGCGCCCCGGATCCATGACGGAGAAAAACGATGCAAAGACGACACTTCATGTTGAAGACCACCGCCGCGCTTGCTTTCGGAGGCCTTGCACTGGCGGGCTGCACGACGACGGGAACCAGCAGTCATGACACCGCCGCCACCGACACCTCGAAGCGGCATGCGATCGACGCGAGCGTCGACGGCACGCTGTCCAAACTGTTCACGACCGTGCCGGGCTCGCGCGAACTGGTATCGAAGGCGCGCGGCGTACTCGTGTTCCCATCGGTGCTGCAGGCGGGCTTTATCGTCGGCGGTCAGTATGGCGAAGGCGCGTTGCGCGTGAGTGGCGCGACCGTCGGTTACTACAGCACGGTTTCCGGTTCGTTCGGCCTGCAGGCGGGCGCACAGTCGAAAGCGATCATCTTCCTGTTCATGACGCAGGACTCGCTCGACAAATTCCGCAACGCCGACGGCTGGTCGGCCGGCGTCGATGCGTCCGTCGCACTCGTGAAGGTCGGCGCGAACGGCGCGGTCGACACGACGACGGCCACCGCGCCGGTGCAGGTGTTCGTGCTGACCAACGCTGGCCTGATGGGCGACGTGTCGCTGCAAGGCACGAAGGTCTCGCGGCTGAAGATCTGAGCGCGCAGCGCGTGCGTTCAGAGCGCGGCCGAAGTGCGCGCTGGATGCCGCGGTAGGCGCAGTGGCACACGCTCACGAAAGCGGCGGACTTCGCGGGCCGTAGGTCCGCCATACGTCAATCGGCGTGGCGCTGTCGTTGGCTCGTACCAGCGGCGATGGCTGCCGCTGGCGCCGCTTCGGCCCGGGCACCGGAACCGCGTCCGGTCGAAGCCGCGGGAAAGCCCGTTACAGGGCTTGGCGCGGCTTTTTTGCTGCCATCGCGCCGTCTTTCTGGCGCCCACCTACCTCGCACGAACCAGCCATAAAAAACGGCGATGCGCATCGCACATCGCCGCTCCTTTCATCGCTCTTCGGGCTAGTCGAGCGACCCGCGTCAACCACCCGACGACGAATCGACCACCTTCAGGCGCGAGCGCTTCTGCGCGCGAATCACCGACTGATAGGCGTCCACGTACTGCCGCGCCATCGAGTGCGATGTGAAGCGCTCCTCGAAGCGCCGCCGCACGCCCGCACGGGGCATCTTATGCAGCCGGTTGACCGCCGCCACCGCGCCGATCTCGTCTTCGACGATAAAGCCCGTCAGGCCCTCTTCCAGCACTTCCGGCACCGAGCCGCGGTTGAACGCGACCACCGGCGTGCCGCACGCCATCGCCTCGATCATCACGAGGCCGAACGGCTCCGGCCAGTCGATCGGAAACAGCAGCGCATGCGCGCCCGACAGAAACTCGGCCTTCTGAGCGTCGGCGATCTCGCCGATGTATTCGACGTACGGCAAATCCAGCAACGGCCGGATGTCACGTTCGAAGTATTCGCGGTCGGCCGCGTCGACTTTCGCGGCAATACGAATCGGTATCCCGCAGCGCCCCGCAATCCGGATTGCGGTATCGACGCGCTTTTCCGGCGAAATCCGGCCGAGAAACGCGAGGTACTTCTGCTCGACCGGTTGCGGCGTATAAAGCTGCTCTGGCAGCCCGTGGTAGACGGTGGTGAGCCAGCGGGCCTGCGGTAGCGGATGACGCTGCGCGTTCGAAATGGAGATCACCGGCGCGGTGTTGAAGGTGTCGAATACCGGCTGCTGCTCGGGCAAATCGAGACGCCCGTGCATCGTCGTGACGAACGGCGTGTTCTGGCGCTTAAACACCGAAAACGAGTAGTAGTCGAGGTGAAAGTGCAATACGTCGAAGTCTTCGGCCTGGCGGCGCACCAGTTCCATCAGCAGCATATGCGGCGCAACGCGATCGCGGATCCCCGGGTCCAGACGCAGTGCGCGCGGCCACACCGCTTCGAGTTTCGCGCTGGTCACGGAGTCACCGCTCGCGAACAGCGTCACGTCATGGCCCTGCTCGACCAGCGCTTCGGTGATGTACGACACGACGCGCTCGGTGCCGCCATACAGCTTCGGCGGCACGGACTCGGTCAGCGGGGCGATCTGCGCAATCTTCATGTTTGGTCTCCGTGGTCTGACGGCTTCGCGGGCGGTGCCCGCAGCCGCTGCGTTGGCACTATGCACGAGCGGCGCACGGCGTGACAGCGCCGTTGCAACCGGTCATTGCGCGCGCGTCGTGTGGGCACGCGCGCTCGTGCGGTATCGCCCATTATTGCCTGGCGTCGCGCGTAAAGCCGCTGGTCTTGCATTTGCTCCGCGCTGTTACAAACGGCTTACATCCGGTGACAGACAGCGCAGCCGAGCGCGAGGCGGCCAGGCGCCCGAGGGCACGGCCACCCGCGAGATGCGGCGTCAAGCGTAGCAGTACGGCCCGGCATCAGCGCTGGGCCGGCGCAGCGCGCCCCGACCGCACCACACCGCACCACACCGCACCACACCGCACGGTGCGGCGTCACCGATGCCCGTCGCCCTTGGCCGGCTTTCGCACCGGCATGCTGCGCAAGTTTTTGAGGAAGGTGTCGCGCCACACGCCGAGGTCGTTCTTGCGCAGCGCGGCCATATTGATTTCGTGACGCCGCTGGCGCGCGTCGAGCGGCATCTGCAGCGCGCGCTGCAACGCCTCGCACATGCCGATCGCGTCGTGCGGATTGACGAGCAGCGCGCCGGACAGCTCCGCTGCCGCGCCGGCGAAAATCGACAGTACCAGCACGCCGGGGTCGGCCGGATTCTGCGCGGCGACATATTCCTTCGCGACGAGGTTCATGCCGTCGTGCAGAGGCGTGACGAAGCCAATCTGCGATTCGCGGAACAGCGACATCAGCTTCCAGCGGTCGTATTGCTGGTTCAGATAACGGATCGGCGTGTAGTCGAGGCCCGAGTAGCGGCCATTGATGCGCCCCGCCTCGTATTCGAGATCCTGACGGATTTTCTGATAGGTGACGACGTCCGAGCGCGTCGGCGGCGCGATCTGCACGAGCGTGACGTTGCCGCGCCATTCCGGCGAGCGCTCGAGCAGCAATTCGAACGCGCGAAAGCGTTCGACCAGCCCCTTCGAATAATCGAGCCGATCGACGCTCATGATCAGCTTGCGCCCCTCCAGACTCTGCTTCAGATCGAGCACGTGCTGGCGGCTTTCATAGCGCTTCGCCTGCTCGGCGATTTCATCGGGGAACACGCCGATCCGGTACACGCCGGTGCGCAGTTTGCGCCCGAATGCCTCCACCATGCCATCGGCGCTGACGCTGCCGCGCGCGTGGCGCGACACGTAATCGTGGAACGCCTGGCGGTCCGTCTCGGTCTGGAAGCCGAGCAGGTCGTAGCACGACAGCGACTTCACGAGCTCTTCGTGCGGCGGAATGTTCAGCAGGATCTGCGGCGCGGGAAACGGAATATGCAGGAAGAAGCCGATGCGGTTGGTTACGCCCTCGGCGCGCAGCGCCTCGGCGAACGGGATCAGGTGATAGTCGTGAATCCAGATCACGTCGTCGGGTTGCAGCAGCTTGACGAGCTTGTGCGCGAGCCATGCGTTGACGCGCCGGTAGCCCGCGTATTCCTCGCGTTCGTAACGCGCGAGGTCGTTGCGGTAGTGGAACACCGGCCACAGCGTTGCGTTCGAAAAACCGCGGTAGTACTGGTCGTAGTCCTTGCGCGTGAGGCCGACCGTCGCGAAAGTGACCGCGCCGTCCTGTTGGAGAACCGGCCCCGCATTGGCGACGCTCTCGCTGACCACGTCGCCGCTCCAGCCGAACCAGACCCCGCCCGCATCCTTCAGCGCGCCGAACACGCCGACCGCGAGGCCGCCCGCCGACCCTTTGGTCTCAGTCGGCGTCGCGACGCGGTTTGACACGACGATCAGTCGGGCCATGTTTGGATCTCCTCCTTGAGTTTATCGGGCCACGCAACGGGGTTGCCGGTGCGGTGCGGTGATTCGGTGGGCGCGGCCGCGCCCCGAAGATAGCAAATGCCGTGCCCGGCGCCAGCGCATCGGTGGCACGAACCACTACGCCTGCTCGCGGGCCTTTTGCGCGGCGCTGGCCACGCCCGCCTCCGGACGGCCGATGCGGCTCGCCACCGGATCGGCTTCGGTGTGCGCAGCGGTGCTGCCGGCTGGCGCATGCGCGCTGCGTGGCATCCAGTCGACCGTCTCGCCGTCGCCGGTTTCGAGTTCGGCCGACACCTCGGCGCGCGCACGCGGCAGGTACTCCGGATAGTGGCGCTGAACGAAGTCGAGGAGCCCTTCGCGCACGCGGCAACGCAGATCCCACGCGAGGCCCGAATCGGGTGCGCTGACGAGCGCGCGCAATTGCATCGCGCGTTCGGTGCAGTCGACGACCTGCAACACCTGCACGCGCCGATCCCATTCGGGCGCCCCCTCGACGAGGCGCGCAAGCTCCTCGCGCAGCGGCGCGAGCGGCATCCGGTAATCGACGAACAGAAATACCGTGCCGATGATCTGCGAGCTGCTGCGCGTCCAGTTCGTGAACGGATTTTCGATAAACCATTGCAGCGGCACGATCAGCCGGCGCTGATCCCATAGCCGCACCGACACGTAGGTGCCGCTGATTTCCTCGATGCGCCCCCACTCGTTCTCGATGACGACCACGTCGTCGAGGCGAATCGGCTGCGATAGCGCGATCTGCAGGCCGGCGATCAGGTTGCCGAGCACCGGGCGGGCGGCGATACCGGCGACCAGGCCGGCCACGCCGGCGGAAGCCAGCAAGCTCGCGCCGATCTGCCGGACGCTCGGCAGCGTCATCAGCGCGGCGCCCACACCGATGATGACGATGACGATCATCACCGAGCGCGCGAGCACCCTCGCCTGAGTATGAATGCGGCGCGCGTGCAGGTTATCGGCGGTATCGAGCGGGTGGGCGCGGATGATCGCCTCACCGATCGCCGCGGCCGAGCGCATCGACAGCCACGTGAACGCGGCGATCAGCAAGACCCCGGTGAAGTCGCGCAGCGGTTCGATGAAATTGAGCGTGTCGGGCGCCTCGGACCAGATCCAGTCGAACACGACGATCATGAGGACGAACAGCGAGGGCTTGTCGATATAGCGCACGACCAGGCTGGTGAGCGCATGAGGTTCGGCGAGACGCCGCACGATGCGCGAGCCAAAGCGGTGAACGCCGACGGCCACCAGCGTCATCAGGACCGTCACGATCAGCGCGCCGAGCCACGAGTGCAGCGGCGCGGCGGCCACCTGGCTGAAGTCGTAGAACGTGGACATAACGGGCATCTTCCTCCGGGCTCGAAGAGCGGCGGCGCGCCTGCGCGACTACCGGCATCTCATGTGTTCGTTCCGCCCGCCGGGGGAACGGCGACCACGGCACCCGGCGCGCCGGCCCCGGGGTGATACCCGCTGGCGGCGATGCGATGCGAATCAGTCGCCGCTCTTGCAGGGAAAGGCCTTGCCGAGTCCGAGCGAAATCGCGGTACTCGCGTTGTAGCCCGCGACGTTCGGGTTCTCGGCGATGTACTTGCGCACCGCGTCGGTCAACTGCGCGGAGCGCGCCTCCTGCGGCAGGCAGAAGTACTGGCCGACGCGCGGACCCGTGGTGCCGCCGATCGCGTCGATCGTGTTGAAAATGCCGTCGGCGGCGCCTTCTATATAGGCCGCGCAGGCGGCGCGCGAAGCCACGTCGGTCTTGGTGCACAGCTTGTTGAGGTCGCCTCCCGAAAACGCGGCTGCCGACAACGGCAAGGCGAGCGCGCCGGCGAAGATCAAAGCCCGCAGCATGGTGTTCCTTTCCATGGTTGTTTATCACGCGGTCTTTCGCCGCGTCCCCGACCGCGCGCCGCGGCGCGCAGAAGCCGTCATTCTGCACTGTTTTACGCGCTGGCAGCAGGCTGGCCGGCGCGTTGTCTGACGAGTCGGATCGAGCGGCACTGAAGTGCCGCGTCGACCACGCGTGCGCTGCGCCGCGGCCGCCCCGCTCGCCGGCTTATTGTTTCGGCTGCTGCATTTGCTGCATGCGCGCGCTGAGCCCTTCGACGACGTCCGGCTCCTTGTAGGTCTTCGCGAAATCGAGCGCCGTCATGCCGATCTGGTTCTTCACCGTCAGGTCCGCGCCGTTGTCGAGCAGCAGCTTGACGGTCGACACGTGGCCGCCGCGCGCGGCCATCATCAGCGGCGTGGTGCCGTTCGGCGAGCCCGCATCGACGTAGGCCGAATGGTCGAGCAGCACCTTGACGATGTCGTCGTGGCCGTTCGCGGCCGCATAGTGCAGCGGCGCCCAGCCCTTCTTGTTGACCTCGGCGTCTTTCGAGATCAGCAGATTGACGAGGTCGAGGTCACCGACGAGCGACGCCATCATCAGCGCGTTCTCGCCCGCCTTGTCCTGAATCTCGATATCGGTCTTCGGATTGGCGAGCAATGCGGCGGCCACCTTGTCCGATTTTTCGCGCGCGGCGATCACCAGCAGCGGCATGCCCTGGTTGTCGACGCTATTCGGATCCATGCCCTTGGCGAGCAGCTTGTTGACGCCGTCGATGTCGTCGAACTTGACCGACTTGATCAGCGAATCGATCGGCGTCGCGTGCGCGGGCACGGTGGCGAGCGAGCTCAACGCGGCGCACGCGAGCGTGAGCGCGAGCGCGCTACGCCGGGCCGGAGCCCACGCGCGGCGGGCAGCGCGCGGGGCGCAGGACGGTTGCGATGAGAACGTCGGCAGCGGAATGTTTTTCATATCTGGCTTCAGGATGTTGTCCTGTCCGTTTGATGTTTCTGATGTTTCGCGACTTCCATCAAGCGCCGGCTGGCGCGGGAAGCTTGAACAATCTGAAGAAGTTTTGCGTGGTCGCGGCGGCCAGCGCCTCTTCCGGCATCTCGCGCTGCTGTGCGATGAAGCGTCCGACATAACTGACGTACGCAGGTTCATTGGGCTTGCCGCGATACGGCACCGGCGCGAGATACGGCGAATCGGTCTCGATCAGCAGACGCTCGAGCGGCACGCGGCGCGCGACCTCCTGCACGTCCGTCGCGCTTTTGAACGTGACGATGCCCGACAGCGAAATGTAAAAGTTTTGCGCGAGCGCCTGTTCGGCGATCACCCACGGCTCGGTGAAACAGTGCATCACGCCGCCCGGCTCGCCCGCGCGCTCCTCGGCCATGATCCGCAGCGTGTCTTGCGACGACGCGCGGGTATGGATGATCAGCGGCTTCATCGTCGCGTGCGCGGCGCGGATATGGGTGCGAAAACGCTCGCGCTGCCATTCCATATCGGCGATCGTGCGGCCTTCGAGCCGGTAGTAGTCGAGCCCGGTCTCGCCGATCGCAACGACCTTCGGATGCGCGGCCAGTTCGACCAGTTCGGCCACTGTCGGCTCGCGCATATGCTCGTGATCCGGGTGCACGCCGACCGACGCATAGACGTTCTCGTACCGGCTGGCGATGTCCAGCACGGACGGCAGCGTTTCGAGATCCACCGACACGCACAGCGCGTGCGAGACCGAATGGCTGCGCATGTTCTCCAGTACTTGCGGCAGACGATCACCGAGTCCTTCGAAATTGATATGGCAGTGCGAGTCGACAAACATGATCGGATCCTGCGAAAAAATGAGGCTGGCGGACGGGTGCGGTGTGCGGCTCGGCCGCTCGTAGCAGCCTGGGCGGCGTGCTCGGCCGGCGTAATCAGCCGGCGTGCGCGAGACGCTTGCCGAGAATCAGCAGATCGCGCTCGACGCCATCCAGCACCGCGACGCGCGGCAGCGACCCCCACGTGTCGAAGCCAAAGCCGCGGAACAGCTGCACGCTCGCGTCATTGTGACCGAACACGAAGCCCAGCACGGTATCGATGCCAAGCCCCGGCGCCGCTTCGAGCGATGCCGCCAGCAGTTTCTTGCCGAGGCCCTGGCCGCGCGCGCTTTCATCCAGATAAATGCTGACTTCCGCGGTGCGCTGATAGGCAGGACGGCCGTAGAAATCGGAAAAACTCAGCCAGCCGATCACCCGGCCTGGCTCGCGCGGGTCTTCGACCACCCACAGCGGACGCTTGTGCGGACCATGCGCAAGAAACCACCCGTGCCGGCTTTCGACGCTGACTGGGTCGAGATCGGCGGTGACCTGCCGGGACGGAATGGTCGAGTTGTAGATCGCGACGATCGCGGGCAGATCGTCGAGCGTGGCATCGCGGTAGAAAAGGCTCATGGCGGGGCTGGCTTGAAAAGACGGAGCGAAGCGGCTACGCGAACAGCGCGCGATAGCCGATAAACAGTTCCTCGAACACGAGGCGCGCGTTCAGCGGATGATTTTCGACCGCGCGCTGGCGCGTCACGGTGCGCAGAAAACGCGCGAATGCATGGGCGTCGGCCTGCGACGCGCAGCGCGCGAGCGCCGCGGACGCCTGCGGAAAATAGCGCGGCGCGCCGGCCGTGCATTGCGCGAGCAGATCGTACATCCAGCGCTGCAGCCAGCCGAGCACCATCGGCACCGGCAGTTTCTGCAACGCCTCGCCGCAGGCGAATGCGTCGCACCCGGAGCCGGCCGCGAGCTGCTTGAGCGTCCAGTCGCGCAGCGCGCGGTTCTCGTCGCTGGCGAGCGCAAGCGCCGCCAGCGGCGCGCCGCCCGCTTCGGCGAGCAACGCCGGCGCATCATCGACGCCCTGCGCGGCCAGCCATTGCGCGGCCGCTTGCGGAGCGGGAACGCGCATCGGCCATTGGCGGCAGCGGCTGATGATCGTCGGCAGCAGGCGGTCGACCCGCGCCGATACCATCAGAAACACGACGCCCGCAGGCGGCTCCTCGAGCGTCTTGAGCAACGCGTTGGCCGCCGCGACATTGAGCCCCTCGGCCGGATACAGCACGACCACGCGCGCGCCGCCACGGTGCGAGCCGACGCCCACGAAGTCCAGCAGACCGCGAATCTGCTCGATCCTGATTTCCTTGCTCGGCGCGCGGCTCTTCTTGCCTTCGCCGTCGTCGGCTTTGTCGGCTTTTTCATCGGCGCCGTTCGCGGCGTTGATCGGGCCGGCTTCGGCGGCCAGCGCCTCCGGGACGACGATCCGGTAATCGGGATGATTGCCCTGCGCGAACCAGTTGCACGCCACGCACGCGCGGCACGGCTCGCCATTGGCCTGCGGCGCTTCGCACAGCAGACCCTGCGCGAGGTGCTGCGCGAAGCGCAGCTTGCCGATGCCGGCCTGGCCGTGCAGCAGCAATGCATGCGGCCAGTGGGCACGCAATTGCTGCAGGCGATTCCAGTCATCGGTTTGCCACGGATAAATCATCGTTTGTCTTTATACATCAAGGAGTTGACGGTGTTTCTTGAGGTTCGACGCGAGCTTGGCTGCGATCTACGGATCCTGCCATTATGCGTGTACAATCAGAGAGTTAGAATCAATTCATCAAGTTGTTTCTGAATTCGCGCGATGCTCTGCGACGAGTCGATGATAGCGAAACGGTAAGGCGCCTCTTCGGCGCGGCGCATGTATTCGTCGCGCGTGCGCTCGAAAAACGCCGCCGACTCGCTCTCGAAACGGTCCGGATCGCGCGCGGCGCTGCGCCGCTCGCTGGCGATCGCCGGCGCGAGGTCGAACAGAACGGTCAGGTCGGGCTGGAAACCGCCCTGCACCCAGCGCTCGAGGGTCTCCAGCTTGTCGCGCGGCAAGCCCCGGCCGCCGCCCTGGTACGCAAAGGTCGCGTCGGTGAAACGGTCCGACAGTACCCAGTCGCCGCGCGCGAGCGCCGGCTCGATCACTTCGGCCAGATGCTGGCGGCGCAGCGCGAACATCAGCAAGGCCTCGGTTTCGAGGTCCATCTTCTGATGCAGCACGATCTCGCGAATCTGCTCGCCAAGCGGTGTGCCGCCCGGCTCGCGCGTCATCACGACCGAGCGGCCGGTGGCCGCGAGCTTCGCATCGAGCCGTTCGCGAAACCAGCCCAGATGGGTGGTCTTGCCCGCGCCGTCGATGCCTTCAAACGTAATGAATTTGCCGCGCGCCATCATTGCCCTCGAATGTATTTGTCCACGGCCTTGTTGTGCTCGCCGAGGGTGTCGGAAAAGATGCTGCTGCCGTCACCCCGCGACACGAAGTAAAGCGCATTGCTTTGCGCCGGGTTCAGCGCTGCCTGCAGCGACGCAACGCCCGGCAGCGAAATCGGCGTCGGCGGCAGGCCCATGCGGGTGTAGGTATTGTAGGGAGTGTCGGTTTGCAGATCTTTCTTGCGCAGATGGCCGCTGTAGTTCTCGCCCATCCCGTAGATCACCGTGGGGTCCGTCTGCAGCGGCATCCCCGTGCGCAGACGGTTGGCGAATACCGCGGCGACCATCGGCCGGTCGGACGGCTTGCCGGTTTCCTTTTCGATGATCGACGCCATCGTCAGCGCGTCGTACGGTGTCTTGTACGGCAGACACGGCGCACGGACGAGCCAGGCTTCGTCCAGACGCACGCGCATCAGGCGGTACGAGCGGCGGTAGATATCGAGATCGCTCGTGCCCTTGTCGAACAGATAGGTATCGGGAAAGAACAGCCCCTCGCCGTTGCCGATCGATGCCTCGGGCGCGCCGATCGCGTTCATCAGGTCGGCGTCGCTCATGCCGAGGGTGTCGTGCCTGAGCGCCGGGTTCGCATCGAGCTCGGCGCGCATGCGCTTGAAGGTCCAGCCTTCGATGATCGTCGCGACATACTCGTTGACGTCGCCGCGCGCGATTTTCTGCAGCACGTCATAGGGCGTGATGCCGCTTTTGAACTCGTAATTGCCGGATTTCAGTTCGCCTTGCAGACCGAGCAGCCGCGTCATCGCGATAAACAGTTCGGGTTCGACCGGCACGCCGCCGCGATTGAGTTGCAGCGCGACACTGCGCAGGCTGCTGTGCGGTTTGACGGTGACGTCGAGTTGCGCCGGGTTCAATTCGAGTGGGCTCGTGGCCCAGTGATATCCGGCGGCGACGGCCGCCACGGCCAGCACAACGACAATCGAGCCGGCGACCAGGCATTTCTTCAAAAGGGACATGGAAACGTGACGGGGATGGACTGCATATAATACTTGTTTGCCTTAGCTAAAGTCAGAATTGACTGTTCCGGAAATCCATGAACACACCGCTCGCCAACGCTTCGCGTATTGCTTCCGGGATTGCCTCCGGCATGACGCCCGCCTCCGCCGCTCCCCCTGCCTCCAACCCACTGCCGGTACTGCCGCGCCCATCAGCCGACGAATTCGACGCGATCGCCCGGCATGGCGCGTACATGCCGCTCACGCAGTTCGGCGTGATCGACGTGAGCGGCGACGACGCGGCGAGCTTCCTGCACGGTCAGTTGACCAACGACGTCCAGCATCTCGATGCCGCGCACGCGCGGCTCGCCGGCTATTGTTCGGCCAAGGGCCGGCTGCTCGCGTCGTTTCTCTGCTGGCGCAGCGGCGACACGATCCGTCTGCTGGTGTCGAAGGACCTGCAGGCGGCGGTGCAGAAGCGTCTGTCGATGTTCGTGCTGCGCGCGAAGGCGAAGCTCGCGGACGCGAGCGGCGAGCTCACGGTGGTCGGCCTCGCGGGCGACGTGCGCGGCGCGCTCTCGGGCGTGTTCGACGCGCTGCCCGACGGCGTGCACGTGCAGGTCGACGGCGCGGCGGGCTCGCTGATCCGCGTGCCCGATGCGTTGGGACACCTGCGCTATCTGTGGATCGGACCGAAGGTACAGGTCGACGCGCTGCTGCCGTCGCTCGACGGCAAATTGAAGCGCGTGTCGCCGGCCGTATGGGACTGGCTGGACATCCGCGCGGGCGAGCCGCGCATCACGCAGCCGGTCGTCGAGCAGTTCGTGCCGCAAATGGTCAACTATGACGTGCTCGGCGCGGTGAATTTCCGCAAGGGCTGCTATCCGGGTCAGGAAGTGGTCGCGCGCAGCCAGTATCGCGGCACGATCAAGCGGCGCACGTCGCTCGCCAACGTGGCCGGCGAAGCCGACACGGTGCGCCCGGGCGCGGAGTTGTTCCATTCGGACGATCCGGCCCAGCCGTGCGGGATGGTCGTCAACGCGGCGTGCGCGCAAGGCGGCGGCGTCGATCTGCTGGTCGAGATCAAGCTGGCGGCGCTCGACGGCGGCAGCGTGCATCTGCGCGCGGCCGATGGTCCGGCGCTGCGATTTCTGCCGTTGCCGTACGGGTTGCCGGCCGAGTCCTGAGGGTCGGGCAAAGCACCAGGCGGCGCGATGAGGCGCCGCTTTTTGTTGCCCGGCTTTATTGGCTGCCTGCCGTTTGCTTTATTGTCGTGGGCTTTGCGCGGCAGCCCGCCGCGCACGCTCTCACCGGGAGACGTCCCGCGATGTGTCTGATCGTTTTCGACTGGCGACCCGACGCGGTCGATGGCCCGCTCTTCACGCTCGCCGCAAACCGCGACGAGTTCTTCCGCCGCACCGCCGAGCCGATCGGCTGGTGGCACGACGCGCCGGGTGTGCTGGCGGGCCGCGATCTGATCGGTGGCGGCACCTGGCTCGGGCTGTCGCGCGACGGCCGCTTCGCCGCGCTGACCAATTACCGGGCGCCGGGGGAAATGCGCGCCGATGCGCCGACCCGCGGCACGCTCGTCAGCGACTGGCTGAGCGGCGCCGCGCGCGACGCGGATGGCAACCCGCACGAAACGCCGCTCGCCTATCTGCATCACGTCGCCCGCACCGGCGACATCTACAACGGTTTCAATTTGCTGGTCGGCGACTGGACCCGCCGCGAACTGGCGTGGTATTGCAACCGCGCCAGCCGCGACCGCGCGGGCAACGGCGCAAGCGGCCCCGCGCTGCTCGCGCCGGGCACGCACGGCATCTCGAACGCAGTGCTCGATACCCCTTGGCCGAAGCTCGTCAGAAAGCGCGCGGAGCTGGCCACGCTGCTCGCGCGCGACGCGATGCCCCCCCTCGAAGCCCTGATCGATCTGATGCGCGATCCCCGGGTCGCACGCGACGATGAATTGCCGTCCACCGGTATTGCGCTCGAACGCGAACGGGCGTTGTCGGCGGCGTTCATCGAGTCGCCCGAGTACGGCACGCGCGGCACCACCGCGCTGCGGGTGGCCGCTTATGGCGACGTGATCGGCGTGGCGGTGGCCGAGCGCAGCGACGACAACGGCTCGCACCGGGTGGTGCGGCCGGGAGACTTCGAACGCAGCTTTGCGTTCAATGTGGAGCGCGCGATCGCCTGATCGCCGCAACGCCGGTCCGCCTGCGTCAGCCAAGCCCGAACGCCGCGCGCAGCGCCGCCGCGGCATCCGCATGCGCATGCGCGACTTCGGGCACATAGCCGCCCATCTTGAAGAACTCGTGGATCATTCCCGCATAGCGCCGCAGCGTGACCGCGTTGCCGAGCGTCAGCAGCTTTTCCGCGTAGCAATCGCCTTCGTCGCTCAGCGGGTCGTATTCGGCGGTCGCGATCCATGCGGGCGCGACGCCGCGGAAATCGGGCGCGCCGCGCGCGCCGTCGAGCGGCGCGAAACGCCAGTCGTCGCGATCGCCGGCATCGCGCAGGTACTGCTCGAAAAACCACTGGATCGTGTCGCCCGACAGCAGGAAGCCGTTGGCGAGGCGCGAGTGCGAGTCGGTCTTCTGATG
>NZ_DASXHN010000385.1:0-12059 GCF_036488505.1 Paraburkholderia sp.
ACGGCTCGCGGTCGCCGGATCGTCGTTGCGTTGCGACAGCGCGCGCGCCGCCGCAAAGCCGCCGATACCGAGCGGCGACACGGTCGACTCGGCACCGCCCGCGATCATCACATCGGCGTCGCCGTACTCGATCAGGCGCGAAGCCTCGCCGATACAGTGCAGGCCCGTGGTACAGGCCGTGACGATCGCCAGATTCGGACCCTTGATGCCGAACTTGATCGACAGATGGCCGGAGATCATGTTGATGATCGACGCCGGCACGAAGAACGGCGAGATACGGCGCGGGCCGCGATTGAGCAGTTCGGTTTGCGTCACTTCGATCATCGGCAAACCGCCGATGCCCGAACCGACCACTACGCCGATACGCTCCGAATTCTCGTCAGTGACTTCGAGGCCGCTGTCCTGCATCGCCTGGATGCCTGCAGCCACGCCGTAATGGATGAACGTATCCATGTGGCGCGCTTCCTTACCGGGGATGTAGTCCTCGATATTGAAGCCCTTCACCTCGCCGGCGAAACGAGTCGAAAAGTTCGACGCATCGAACTTCGTGATATTGGCAATACCCGACTTGCCGGCGACCAGATTGGCCCAGCCATCGGCAACATTATTGCCAACAGGCGAAATCAGCCCCAGGCCTGTAACAACAACACGACGGCGGCTCACGGTAACCCCTTTTTCATAGATGACAAAAGCAAAAGCCACAGCGGCCACAGGAATCTGCCCTGTGTGCCCTGTGGCTGTTTAAGTCGGCAATCGCGCGGAAAATTGCGCTGTCAGCATCGCAGGCTCCTGCACGGCAAGCGGCGCGGTGAAAAGGACCAGCCCCGCTGGCGCCGGCAAAGGTGCGGCAGGGCATCATGCGCCGCCAATGCAGAAACGCAGGCGCGAATGACCTTAGGCCTTGACGTTCGCGCGAGCGTAGTCGATTGCTTGCTGAACGGTAGTGATCTTCTCGGCTTCTTCATCCGGAATTTCCATGCCGAACTCGTCTTCGAGGGCCATCACGAGCTCGACGGTGTCGAGCGAGTCGGCGCCGAGATCGTTCACGAACGACGCTTCGTTCTTGATTTCCGCTTCCGCAACGCCCAGTTGTTCCGCGACGATCTTCTTGACGCGCTGTTCGATATTGTCCATTACCCCTCCAAGGGAAAAAAGTTCAAAAATACAGGTGCGCGCATTTTATCAGGTTTGACCCGGCAAAAAAGCCGCACATCAGGTTCCTGTCAAGGCATGCGCCTCGCGCTTCTACAGCCGCATCGAGGCGGGATAGTAACGGGAATCGGTTATTGCATGTACATGCCGCCGTTCACGTGCAGCGTAGTACCGGTGATGTACCCCGCTTGCGGCGACGCGAGGAATGCGACCGCGTGGGCGATGTCTTCCGGGCTGCCGAGACGGCCGAGTGGAATCTGCGTTTTCAGAACGGTGTGCTGTTCTTCGGGCAGCGCCTTCGTCATGTCCGTATCGATAAAACCCGGGGCGACGCAGTTGACCGTGATGCCACGGCTACCGATCTCGCGCGCGAGCGCGCGGGTCATGCCGGCGACACCGGCCTTCGCGGCCGCGTAATTGATCTGCCCCGGGTTGCCGGCCGAGCCGACCACCGACGTGATGTTGATGATGCGGCCACCCCTCGCCTTCATCATCGGACGCAGCACCGCGCGCGACAGGCGAAACACCGACTTCAGATTGGTGTCGATCACCGCGTCCCAGTCGTCGTCCTTCATACGCATCGCCAATTGGTCCTGCGTGATGCCGGCGTTGTTGACGAGCACGTGCAGCGCGTGGAATTCCTTGACGGTGCCATCGATCAGCGCTTCAGCGGCCGCCGCGTCATTGACGTTGAGGACCGCGCCGCGGCCGCTCACCCCGGCCGCATTGAACGCATCGGTGATCGCGGCCGCGCCGCTTTCGCTGGTCGCCGTGCCGATGACCGTCGCGCCTTGGCGCGCCAATTCCATCGCGATCGCACGGCCGATGCCGCGCGACGCGCCCGTCACGATTGCGATCTGCTTGTCGAGAGTCTTTTCCATCTGTCAGTCCGGATGCCCGCTCAGCGAGCTGATTGATTCTTGTTGATTCTGGTGCCGAAGGATGCCGCTTGCTCGCGGCACGGTTTTGTCGGCGCCTCGCGAACAGCGAGCTCAGCCTGCCGTCACGAGCTTCAGCGTTTCTTCGAGCGACGCCGGATCAAATACCGATGCCCCGGCGAGATTACCGTCGATACGTTTGGTCAGCCCCGCAAGGACCTTGCCCGGACCGCACTCGATCACATGCGTGACGCCCTGCGCGGCCATCGCCTGAACGCACTCGACCCAACGCACTGGACCAGCCGCCTGGCGTACCAGCGCGTCCTTGATCGCGGCGGGTTCGCTGACCACCGCGACGTCGACGTTGTTGATGACCGGAATCGAGGGCACCTGCACATCGACGCTCGCGAGGTATTCGCGCAGCTGGTCCGACGCCGGCTTGAGCAGCGACGAGTGGAACGGCGCCGACACCGGCAGCGGCAGCGCTCGCTTTGCGCCTTTTGCCTTCGCGATTTCGCAAGCCTTCTCGACCGCGACCTTGTGGCCCGCAATCACGACTTGAGCCGGAGCGTTGAAATTCACCGCCTCGACGACGCCCGCCGCCGACGCTTCCGCGCAGACCGCGCGCACCGTGTCGTCGTCGAGGCCGAGAATCGCGGCCATGCCGCCAACGCCTACCGGTACCGCGGTTTGCATCGCCTGCGCGCGGAACCGCACGAGCGGCACCGCGTCGCGAAACGCGAGCGCGCCGGCCGCGACCAGCGCGGTGTATTCGCCCAGGCTATGGCCCGCGACGATCGCCGGCGCCGGGCCGCCCGCCTGCCGCCACGCGCGATATATCGCATAGGCAGCGGTCAGCATGACCGGCTGGGTGTTGCTCGTGAGGTTGAGATCTTCGGTAGGGCCTTCGGCGATCAGTTTGGCGAGGTCCTGATTGAGTGCGTCGGAGGCTTCCTGAACCGTCTCGCGCACGAGCGCGTGGACGGCGAATGCGTTGAGCATGCCGACCGCCTGCGAGCCCTGCCCAGGAAAAACGAACGCGAATTTCATATCGTCCCCAAAATCGGTTTAGTCGATGTGGCCGCCGTGTGCGGTGGCCACGGGCGCGAGCTTTACGCCCGTCGCGCAGGCACCGCCAGCGGCGCCTTGCGACGCGTCGCCGCGCTCAATAACGAATGACTGACGCGCCCCATGTGAAGCCGCCGCCGACGCCTTCGATCAGCACGTTCTGGCCGCGCTTGATGCGGCCATCGCGCACCGCGACGTCGAGTGCGAGCGGAATAGACGCCGCCGACGTATTGCCGTGCTCGCCCACAGTGACCACCATGCGCTCCTGCGGCAAACCGAGCTTGCGGCAAGTGCTTTGCATGATACGGATATTGGCCTGGTGCGGAATCAGCCAATCGACCTGTTCAGGTTTCAGATCGGCTTTCTCGAGCGCTTCGATTGCGACTTTTTCGAGCACGTTGACTGCAAGCTTGAACACCGCCTGGCCGTCCATATGAAGGAACGCGCTGCCGGCGACCACCCCGCCATTCACGTTGCCCGGTGTGCACAGAATGCTCGAATAGCTGCCGTCCGCGTGCAACGCGCTCGACAGCACACCCGGTTCGTCCGATGCTTGCAGGATCACTGCGCCCGCGCCATCACCGAACAGCACGCAGGTGGTACGGTCGTTGAAGTCGAGAATGCGCGAGAACGTCTCCGCGCCGATCACGAGCGCGGTGCGATGCTGGCCGCTGCGAATGAGACTGTCCACCGTGGCCACGGCATACGCGAAGCCAGAGCAGACCGCCTGTACGTCGAACGCGGCACCGTGATTCTTGATGCCGAGCTTGTTTTGCAGCAGACAGGCGGTGCTCGGAAAGACGAAGTCTGGCGTGGAAGTGGCGACGACGATCAGGTCGATCGACTGCGGGTCGATATCCGCCGCTTCGATCGCACGCTGCGAGGCAATCAGGGCGAGGTCGCTGGTCGTGACGTCAGGATCGGCAAAGTGACGCGAATGAATACCCGTGCGCGCGACGATCCATTCGTCACTCGTCTCGACGCCTTGCTTCGCGAGACGCTCAGCCAGATCCTGATTGGTAATGCGCTGCGGCGGCAGATAGCTGCCGGTACCCAGCACACGGGAATAGATAGTGGAGTGAGCCATTATGCCTTCGAGGAGTGCGCAGCGTAGGGCTCGGCCGGCTGGCCTGCGATCGGGGTTGCGTGACCCGCACCGCTTGCGTCGCGCGCCGCCTGTTCCAGAGAACCGGCGTTCTCTTCCATTGCTCGCGCAAGGCGCTCCAGCACGCCGTTTTTGACGGCATCATACCCGCGTTTGATAGCCCACTCAAACGCGTAGGCATCGGCCGAACCGTGGCTTTTTATGACCAGACCGCGCAATCCCAACAACGCGGCGCCGTTATATTGCCGATGATCGACACGTTTCTTGAAACGCATCAATACGGGCAACGCGAGCACCGCCATCACCTTGGTCAGCCACGAGCGGCCGAACTCTTCCTTGATGATGTCGGAGAGCATCTGCGCGAGACCTTCTGACGTCTTCAACGCGACGTTACCGACAAAACCGTCGCAGACGATCACGTCGACCGTGCCCTTGTAGATGTCGTCGCCCTCGACGTTGCCGTGAAAGTTCAGCGTACTGGCGCGCAGCATTTCGCCGGCGCGTTTGATGATGTCGTTGCCCTTGATGACTTCTTCGCCAATGTTGAGCAGCCCGATGGTCGGCCGCTCCTTGCCTTCGAGCGCGGACACCAGCGCGTGCCCCATCTCGGCGAACTGAAGCAGATGCTGCGGCTCACAGTCGACGTTGGCGCCCAGGTCGAGCATCATCGTATAACCATGGGGATTGGGCAGGGCAAACGCGATCGCCGGGCGTTCAATACCAGACAGGGTTTTGAGCACATAGCGGGAAACAGCCATCAACGCGCCGGTGTTGCCGGCGGAAATGCAGGCTTGCGCCTCGCCTTCCTTGACGCGGTTCAGCGCCACGCGCATCGATGAATCTTTTTTCTTGCGCAGCGCGACCTCAACCGGGTCATCCATCGCGACGACCTCGGAAGCAGGCACGACGGTCACCGCCAGTAGATCCTGAGCCTTCAGCTTTTTCAGCTGTGCACGAATCGCAGTTTCAATGCCGACGAGCAGTAGTTGCGCGTCGGGATGCGAACGAACGAAGTTGACGGCAGCGGGAACGGTCACGGACGGGCCGTGGTCGCCTCCCATGCAATCTATCGTGAGCTTTACTGTCATGGAGTGCGACGAATTTCAGACACAAAAAAGCGGCAGTTGAATGCCGCCTTTTTGCCGAACCGGGAAAATGTCAAGCGAGCCGATCGCCACGCGAAACGCCAGAGGGCGCATCGCAGTGAACGATTAGTCGTTCTTCGTCTTGACGACTTTCTTGCCGCGATAGTAGCCGTTCGGGCTAACGTGGTGACGCAGATGCACTTCCCCGGTGCTCGGCTCGACAGCCAGCGGCGCGGCCGTCAGGAAATCGTGCGAACGGTGCATGCCGCGCTTCGACGGCGACTTCTTGTTTTGCTGAACTGCCATGACTAACTCCTGTTAATTTTCCGAATTCTAACACAGCCCGATACGGTTTCCGCCACTGGCCGAATGGCCAATGCGCCAGCATCGCGCTCCCTGAAACTGTTTAATGCTTGCTGCCGCCGGGCGCGTCGCGCTTGAGACTTTCAAGTGCCGCGAACGGATTGAGCCGCTCGGACTCACCCGCTTCGCGAGCCTCGTCCGGCACAGCCTCGTCCCCGTCGCTGCCGTCGGCGCCCGAAACGAGGCTCTCGTGCACTTCCGGACAAACTTCGTGCTTCGGCACGAGCGGCAAGGAAAGCAGTAACTCTTCTTCCATCAGGTCGATGAGATCGAACTGGCGCGAGCCGACGATCACCTCGACTTCATCCTCGTCGAGCGGAAACTCTTCGGCTTCCGCCTCCGTATTGACGATCCGGTAAGTTGCGTCGACGTTGAAAACCTGCGAATACGGCGTCAAGCACCGCTGACATTCAAGCCATGCAGCACCGTGAATCGCCAACCTCAGGTAAGGCTGGGGACCTTCGGTGCCGTCGTCCTGCAATTCCGGCTGCGTCGTCCCTTCGGCTTGCCACCTGAACCCCGTATCGCGATCTGGCGCTTCCGCTGGGACTTCGTTTAACATGCGCGGCAGTTGCGAGACGCGCACGACACCCGCAGCCTGTCGCCCGCTCCGCGCAAATTCGAACAGATCGACTTCGCGCGGGTCGGTCAGACCTGCAGGTTTGCCAGGATGTTGAGTCATGTGGGCTCCTGCGTCGGCAAGCATGTTGCCGGGGTGGTCCGCGGCGGCAAGCCACCGCGGAGACAAACTGGTTTGCGAGACAGCCGGCGGGATTTGCGGCTACTGCGTTCCGCGACCTTGTCAGCCCTTCAGGCCGCCGCAAGCCGCTGAACGTGCCCGGAATCCTGAAGCGCAAGCATACCGTAAAAAGCCGAAAATGATATCCGCTTTGTCTTTTCGAGTCAAACACTTAAGCCCGTAAGCGCGCGACCGCGTACGCCCCGCCTCCTTAGGTTCCGCTTAACCATGCCTGATTCCCTCAAACGCCCGCCACGCCTGATTCTGGCGTCGAGTTCGCAGTATCGCCGCGAATTGCTCGAACGCCTGCGTGTGCCGTTCGACGTCGTCGTGCCCGCGATCGACGAAACACCGCTCGCTGGCGAAGCGCCCGAAGCCACCGCGCTGCGTCTGTCCGAAGCCAAGGCCCGCGCGGTGGCTGAAGGCCTTGCGCTCGGCGAACCCGCGCTCGTGATCGGCTCCGATCAGGTTGCCACCTATGACGGTCTACAGATCGGCAAGCCCGGCACGCACGATAAAGCGCTAGCCCAACTTCAGGCGATGCGGGGCCGCGAAGTGCTGTTCCATAGCGCGCTGTGTCTGCTCGACAACGTGACCGACATCGAGCAAACCGTCGACGTCATCACCCGCGTGCGCTTCCGTGATGTGCCGGACGATACGCTCGACGCCTATCTGCGCGCCGAAACGCCATATGACGTGGCCGGCAGCGCCAAATCCGAAGGGCTCGGCATCGCATTGCTGGAGGCCATCCATTCCGACGACCCGACCGCGCTGGTCGGCCTGCCGCTGATCGCGCTTTCGCGCATGTTGCTCGCGGCCGGTTATCCGCTGCTGGAGCCGCGATGACCGGCACTTTGTATCTGATTCCGAACACCCTGGGCGAAGGCGACGCGAGCGCATTCGATCTGGTGCTGCCGGCGCCGGTCCGCGCCCGCGCATCATCGCTGCACTATTACATCGGCGAGAACGCGAAAACCACCCGCGCATTCCTGAAGAAAGTCGGCACCGAGCGCCCGATTCAGGAAATCGAGATTCGCGAACTGAACGTCAACACCCCAGCCGGCGAGATCGACCGCCTGCTCGCGCCGTTGCTGGCGGGCACCGACGCCGGGCTCGTCTCGGAGGCCGGCTGTCCGGCGGTGGCGGACCCCGGCGCGTTGCTGGTACGCCGCGCCCACGAGCGCGGCGTAAAGGTCGTGCCGCTGGTGGGGCCGAGCTCGATTCTGCTAGCGCTGATGGCGTCGGGCCTAAACGGCCAAAGCTTCGCATTTCATGGCTATCTGCCTGTAGACGCCGCCGAGCGAGCCAAGCGCCTGCGCGATCTGGAACAACAGTCGCGCAAGGGTAAGCAGACGCAGATTTTTATCGAAACGCCTTATCGCAATCGCGCGTTGCTCGATACGCTGCTTGCCAGTTGCGCACCGTCGACGCTGGTTTGCGTGGCAGTCGACCTGACGCTACCGACGGAAACGGTCGTAAGCCGCACCGTGGCGGACTGGAAGAAAAGGCCTCAGCCTGATCTGCATAAGCGACCAGCAATCTTTCTGATTCTGGCGATCTGAGCGCGACATCGAGTGACAGCCCGTAGGCGCGTGCGAGAACGCGCCCCACATAAATGACGGAAGCCCGCGCAACAACGCCGGTTGCACGGGCTCATTGATCACAGCTAGCGTCAATGCAGGTTCAGCTTCGCGCCGAGCGCCATCGCCCGCATTGCGCCAGCACCCACCGCCGCCCCGAACTTGCGCGCAACGCGGTCCGTTATGCTCTCTTTAACCGTGTAATCGACGATATCCGGCGCTTTGAAGATCTCGCGCGCGACGTAGTCCGAATCTCCGAAACCGTCCGCAAGACCCAGTTCGACGCCCTTCTGCCCGGTCCAGAACAGGCCCGAAAACATGTCCGGCGTCTCATGCAGGCGTGTGCCGCGGCCTTGGCGGACCGCCTCGATGAACTGCGCGTGGATCTGATCGAGCATCGCCTGCGCATGTTCGTCCATCTTCGGCGTTTCGGGCGAGAACGGGTCGAAAAAGCCCTTGTTCTCGCCTGACGTGTGCAGCCTGCGCTGGATACCCAGCTTGTCCATCAGACCGGTAAAACCGAATCCGTCCATCAGCACCCCGATCGAACCGACGATGCTCGCCTTGTCGACGTAGATCTTGTCGGCCGCCGCCGCCGCGTAATAGCCGCCTGACGCGCACATGTCACCGACCACCGCATACAGCGGAATGGACGGGTACTTGCCGCGCAACCGGCGAATTTCGCGATTGATGATGCCGGCCTGCACCGGGCTGCCGCCCGGGCTGTTGCAATACAGGATGACGCCGGCCGTGCCGGAATCCTCAAAGGCGGTATCGAGCGCCGTGTTGATGTCTTCGGCGTTCGCGTTGGTATCCGACGCGATCTCGCCATCGAGCGTCACCATCGCTGTGTGTCGGCCCGCGGTCGTAACGCGCTCGCCTGAAACGTTTAGCGCGGCCCATACGGCTAGCGCCAACACCGCGAGCAACACAAAACGGAAAAAAATTCGCCAGCGGCGCGCAGCGCGCTGCTCATTGATGGCCGCGAGCGCAATGCGTTCCAGCGCGGCGCGCTCCCAGCCCGGCTCGTCGGCAGGCGCGCGGAAACGGCCGCCCGGGGCGGGATCTTTCTCTGGGGTCAGATGGTCGGACATGCAGGCAATGGAAAGTTGAAAAGGAAAATCAGGTCGTGGCCGGCATCATCTCGCCGTCAGGCAACCAGAACACCGCGCGGCCTTCGGGCGTCTCGCGCTCTTCGACCTGCACCGTACGCAACCTGCCGCCGCGGCAGGGTCCACCGACGCATTTGCCCGTGTCCGGCGCGTAAATCGCGCCGTGCGTCGCGCACATCAAGTATAAGCCGGACGACTCGAAGAACTGCCCCTCCGACCAGTCGAGTTCCATCGGCACGTGCGCACAACGGTTCAAGTAGCCGTACACGCGACCGTCGTAACGGATGAAGAACACGACGACGTCCTGTCCAGCCATTCGCGCGTCGCGTCGGATGCCCAGGCCGCCGTCGACCAGTTCCGCCGCCGCGCAGATGCGCACGGCGGGCGTGGCGGCCGCGGACGCGCCGTCTCCCCCGTCAGCGCTCATGCGTTCTCCCGCAGCCAGCCGGACAGGTCGCTCACGCTCGACGCGACGAACTTCGGCTCCATCGCGCTCAGCGAATTGGCGGGATGCGCGCCGTAAGTGACGGCGATCCCGGCCACGCCGGCGTTCACCGCCATCTGCAGATCATGCGTCGTGTCGCCGATCATCACGGTACGGGCGGTATCTTGCCCCAGTTCGCGCGTAAGCTCGTGCAACATCGCGGGATGCGGCTTCGAGAAGGTTTCGTCGGCGCAGCGCGTGCCGTCGAAGAGGCTCGTCAGACGCGCCTGGTCCAGCGCGCGGTTCAGCCCGACGCGGCTCTTGCCGGTCGCGACAGCCAGCAGGTAGCCCAGATCGCGCAACTCGTGAAGCATGTCGCGCACCCCGGGGAACAGCTCGGTGGTCTGATCTTTGACCAGATAATGGAAGCGATAACGCTCGGAAAGACGCGGATAATCGGACGGATCGAGCGTCGGCGCGGCCAGCTGCAGCGCATCGCGCAGCCCAAGACCGATCACATAGCTCGCCGCTTCGTCGGCGGGAACGGGCAAGCCGAGGTCACGGCACGCCGCCTGAATGCTGCGCGTGATGTGCACGGTCGAGTCCATCAGCGTGCCGTCCCAGTCAAACACAATCAGGTCAAACTGCTCTCTAGCCATGCAATGTCGTCTCCGGGTTGGAGCCAGTCCGTAGTTCGTTGAGTTGCTCGATGAAGCTGCGACAGTCGGCGGGCAGCGGCGCTTCCAGCTGCAACGGCGCGCCGGTGGCCGGGTGCGTGAGCTTCAGCCGGTAAGCGTGCAGAAACATCCGCTTGATGCCCGGCTTCGCGTTGGCGCGCGCGAGCGCCTTGTTTAGTGCGAAATCGCCGTATTTGGCGTCGCCGACGATCGGCAGTTCCAGATGCTGCAAGTGCACGCGGATCTGATGCGTGCGCCCCGTCTTCAGTTCAGCCTCCAGCAACGCGTAGCCCGGCCAGCGGTCGACGAGATTGAACACCGTGTGCGATGCAAGCCCATCCGCCTGCACCCGCACGCGGCGCTCGCCGTCCGCCGTCAGGTATTTGTGCAGCGGCTCCTTCACCGCGCGGCGGCGCCCCCAGTCGCCAGCCCATTCGCCGTGCACGCACGCGTAGTACCGCTTGTCCATCCGGTTATCGCGGATTTGCTCGTGCAGATTGACGAGCGCTGCACGCTTTTTCGCGAGCATCAACACACCGGAGGTTTCGCGATCGAGCCGATGCACGAGTTCGAGGAACTTCGCCTGCGGGCGCGCGCCGCGCATCTGTTCGATCACACCGAATGCCACGCCGCTGCCGCCGTGGACCGCGACCCCGGCCGGCTTGTTGATCACCAGTAGATGTTCGTCTTCGAAAAGGATCGGAAAGCCGCCAACGGGAACAGGTGGTGGCGCGACGGCTTCATTGGGCTGCGCGACGCGGATCGGCGGCACGCGCACGAGATCGCCGAATTCCAGCCGGTACTGCGCATCGATCCGGCCCTTGTTGACGCGGACTTCGCCGCTGCGCAGAATGCGGTAGATATGGCTTTTCGGCACGCCCTTGCACACGCGCAGGAGGAAATTGTCGATGCGCTGTCCGGCCGAACTGTCGTCGATTTCCAGCAGCGACACCTGGTCGCTTGCGGGCACGCTTGCAGCCGATCTCTGGGATGTTTTGCCTAACTCTTTCATTCTGAATATAATTTGCCCAGTAGTCTGCGGCGGCCGGTGCAGTGTCCGTACAGCGTCCGGAACGCGGTGGATTGCGCAGGCGTAAGCGATTAAACCGTTATTTTACTTGCGCCGGGGTCTGGTTGCTCACCCTTAAAATGAGATGCAACAAGTTGCACGCACGAAGTCAGTGCCCGGCAGGGACGGCGCCCATAGGCGCGTTCGGTCAAGGTCGGCTTCGACGGTAACGGAATCTTGGTAAAAAAGAATTTAGCTTTCAGCTCCGCGGTCCGGGTGGTCTGACGCCCTGCTGGACGAAGCTGCAAGTTGCGAAAATACGGCGTGCGCCCGAGGCGTCTTGTAGAAAGTGCAAGACATGGCGACGTCAAAAAATGAAGCGAGACACCCCTCAGCAGGAAAAGACGCGCCGCCTGCGCGAACTTCCCGTTGCGGCATGACCCGGCTTTCGCCGTTTGCTCGCGCGCCCAGTTGGCGCGCCGGCATGACAGGACGAACGCTTGTGAAGGTCTGCCGGCAAACCGGGGCGTGTCAGGTCATGATTTGAAGCCGTGTTCGCATGTGCCCTTCGGCACCGTGCCCGTTTTCGATGGGCGCGGGCCCTCTCAGGCAATTCTCCCGCCATCTTTCCCGCTCCAGCGTGCTTGTGAAATCACAATAAGACGCGGCACGCCGCTGCCCTTCCTGGCTCTCGCGACTGACAACCGCGCAGCCCGGGCCGGCGAGGCCGCTCTGGAGCCGTTCAATGAAACGAATGTTGTTCAACGCGACGCAGCAGGAAGAACTGCGCGTCGCCATCGTCGATGGGCAAAAACTCATCGATATCGACATCGAAACCGCCGGGCGCGAACAGCGCAAAGGCAATAT
>NZ_DASXHN010000387.1:0-3949 GCF_036488505.1 Paraburkholderia sp.
GCCGGCAGGATAACGCCCTTTGCCGCCAGCGCCTGGATGAGTTGTGCGTCACGCATGTTGTGTGGCTCCTTTGAGTGCGCGGTGGCGGGTTAGGCGTTCGTCGACGAGATCGTGATCGTCTGGCCGACCGTCACGGTTTCGTCGATGAGGAAGAACGGCGTCTGCACGGTGGTTGCGGGGGGCGAGCCTGGCGCGCCGACGATCGTGTGACCGGTCAGCGTATCCCACCAGATTTGCGCGCCGCGCGACGGGGTGCCCGTCACGACGTCGGCCGATGCGAAGAAGTCGCCCGAACCCCACAGCGAGACCGGCTGGCCCGCGAGGATCGTGTAGCCGCTGTCCGCGAGGAACGTAGAGATCTGGCCGTTCATCTCGCGATGCACGAAGCCGATGCGCGAGGAAGCCGACGGCGCTGCGGCCGGGACCGACGTTACCGTGCCCGCTGCGTTCAGTTCGGCAAACTTGCCGATCGTCACGCCTGCCGAGTCAGCAACCATCTTGCCGGTGATCGACAGCTTGTAGATCATCGGGTTCGACGATGCGAAGTCACCCGGCAGACCGACAGCGGGGTTGATATACACTTGCTGCTGAAACGAGTTCGTCATGTTAGACGCTCCATTTTCCGTGAAGAGATAAATCCGTTTGCGGGCTTAGCCCTTGACGGTGATGCGCGACAGGTGTTGCAACAGCGACTTCTGATTTGCGTCGATACCGCTCGAGTCCATCGCAAGCTCAGGATTCGGGCGCACGCCAGCGGCGGCCATAGTCGCGGCTTTGTGAGCACGCCATGCCACGCCAGCCATGCCGCGTGGAATCTGCTTCACGTCGACACCGACCTGCTTGAGTGCTTCGCGGTAGATCGCGCCGGCGCTATCCATGCCGTAGACCGGACCGAGCACGCCGAGCACTTCGCGCTTCGCAGTCTCGACAGCGGCAGCGCGGACGCGTTCCTGCTTCACGGCAGCGGCGACATGCGCCTTGACCGTCTTTGCGTCCATCGCGCCGAACGGCGTGTCTTTGCCGCGCGCCGACGTGCCGCCTTGCGTGCCTACGCGCATCGTGCGCGCTGCGCCATTGTCTGCGCGCTGTTCCGGCGCCGGGTTGCTGCCTTCGCCTTCCGACTCGCCCGGTACGGCGCGTTCAAGATCGAGTTCGTCTTCAGCATGCTGGACCTTTTCGTCCTGCTCGCCGTCTTCGTCCTCATCCTCTGCCATTTCGTGTTCGCTGTCTTCCGCGCCTTCGCCGTGCATCGGGCCAGCTTCCGGCTCGTGCTCTTCCGCGCCGCGGTGCTCGCTGGTCGGCGTGCCACCGTCGGTGTCTGCGGCCTGTTCATCAGGCGCAGGCGCTGCTGCACCGCCGCCCTGGCCGCCAACGGCTTGCAGGATCGCCTGATGCTGCTGCGTCATCAGTTGAACCAGTTCTTTCAATGCGGCGCCAACTTGCGCCATTCCGTCGCCACCCGCAGCCGGCGCAGGAGCGGCGGCAGGCGGTGCGTCGTTAGCGCCGGCCATAGGCGCAGCGCCCGGCTGACGGCCGTTCATGATATCCGGCATGGTGTCATTTCCTTGTAAAGAGGGATCTGGCATATTCGGGTTCCGAAATGCGCTGTCTGCAACGTGTGCGCCAGACGCGCGTCCGTCGTCCACGAGTGCTACGTGATTGCCGCGAATCTGCGACATGCGCAGATCGTACGGCTTGCCATTCGCTGTGCCACTGCGGCGCACCGGCTCGTACCGGTAGCCGCAGGACAGGTCGGCCAACTGGTCCGACTCAATAAGGTCGATCGCGCGCCCGTCCGACACGAGCAGGTCGCCGCGAAGTTTCTTGCCGTCAAAGTACACGCTGTGCACACTACCGGCCTGATATTCCTTGCGCGGGTCGTCAGCGGTCTGCGCGACATGCTTGATCATGAGCGGCACGCCCTGGAACGATTCAATCGTTGCCTGCGAACCAAGCTCTTCGGGATCACGGTATAGCTCGTAGACCTTTTCCGGGTCGAGCCCAAGCGATTCCCAATCGACGACTTCCTTGCCGTAGTACGGATTCACTTCGGCAGTGGACAGCACGCAATCCTTCACACGCATGCGTCCGTCTGCGTCAAAAGAACGCGCGGTCTGCCTGTCGAATGCGAAAGTTGTGCTTGCCATAGTCGTGCAGTATTGAACTAGCCGCATCTTACACCCGCGCGTTAGTCATGTGCAATTGGATCGTCACATCCGATAGCTAGATTTAACCGGCCTTGTCGGACTGCTTCAGCGTGTACGCGCCGCTGAATCCGGGAACCGGCGTCAGGTCGGACAGTTCGAACTTCGGCCCGCGGCCGATCGCCGGAATAATCGAGACGCTCGTGCACGCGCAGCGGATCGCCTCGCCGGGTAGGACGTGTCCGAATTTGTCATTGAAGTCGATGCCCTTCGATGTGTCGAATATCCAGTCTTCGCGCGACGCGCGCAAGTGGTTGACACGCGGTTCTTTGCCGGCATGTGAGTGTTTCCAGTACGCGAATTTGATGTCGAGTTCGCGCTGCCGTGCGCTGTTCATCTGCGCGCACGCCTTGTTCGACTGATCGGTCGCGATCAGCGCGGCGCGGTTCGTCGATACCTTGCCGGTTTTCTTGATCTGTTCGGCCATCGTCGCCAGATCGCGGCCGGCGAGATAGTTCCGCGTGACGATGCCTTCAACGTCCGTGTGATAGTCGGCCGCGATCGACTTGATCAGCGCGACATTCTCTTTCACCTTCACGTCAAAAATCAGCTTCTGGCTTGGCGTCAGCGTCAGGTCGATGTCGAAGCCTGCCGAGCGCAGGCGCGACGTCCACCCGCGCGTATTGACAGCGTAGAAGTCCGTGATCGCGTCGGTCGCGACCTTGCGCGCGAAGTCGTCGAAGTACTTCGCCCAATACTTGCGCAGCCGGTCAAGCTCCGAGAACAGCCGGTTCTGCGCCCCCTTTGGCGTGCGCGGCGCTGCGTCCTGCGCCAGATCGGGCAACTTGCCCGCGTCGACGTTCGCCTCGACGGCCTGCTCGTACGCGCGCTCGATCCACCAGTTATAACTAGCGGTCATGTTCGCAATCATTTTCCTGATCGCGCGCGTATAGGCCGTTTCCGCCTGATAGTTCGGCGCGATATGCGGAAGCTCGATTGCCTTGTTCGTCGGCGAGCGCACTTCCGGCATGTCAGTGATCGCCCTGTTCGTCAGGCGTGCCCGCCTCGGCAGGGTTCGCCGTTGGCGTTGCGACCGACTGCGGCGCGCCGCTTGCCTGCTGCGGCAGCGATTCGATCGCGGATTGCGGCTCAGTCTGCGCGGTCGTCGCGGCGGGTGCATCGTCGAGCAGCGGATGCGTCGGGCCGGTCAGGGCGAGTAGATCGCCACCGGGCGCGACAATATCCGCGCCTGCGCCTGCGGGTGCGCCGCCCATGTCGGTCGTTTCGTCCACGATCCGGCCAGTAATACCTGCGATATCGTCGTCGGCAACGTCAGACATATCCGCCGTGCTCGACAGCAGGCCGCTGTACGGCGAGTTTGGATCGGAGTTAAGGCGCTGCGCAACCTGTTCGGGCGACACGACGCCCTCTTGCAGATACTTCGAATCGGTGTCGGCGTCCTTGTTGTTCTTGTCCGACATTTCAAGCGCGGTCAACTCGAGCAGCGGCGCCCAGTTCCATTGGATCGAGTCGTCGACTTCGCCGAACAGCGATAGCTGCACGAACGTCGCCACGTCGTTCATGAGCGCGCCCATGACGTTCGTCTGGTAGCCGCGCACGTAATCGTAGAACACGCGCAGTTCGCCTTCACTCGACGCGTTCAGCCCCGTCGGCGTGATGCCGAGCAAGACGATCAGCGGGATGTGCGATACGGCCGACTGCTGTTCTTGCGCCTGCGCCTGGAGCGCGTCAAGGCCGCCGAGCGGTGTCGAAAACTGAAAAAACTCTTCCGTCGCCATATCCAG
>NZ_DASXHN010000497.1:0-24629 GCF_036488505.1 Paraburkholderia sp.
AATGCGGTTGTCGATGAAGTCGTGCGCGCGCACTTTGGCCGCGTCTTTCTGGTCTTCGTAGTAAAGCGCGCTGGCGAGCGGGTGATGCGTGTCGTGGGCCTCGGTGACGACGTCGGCGATGGTCAGCTGCAGGCCGTTGGCCACGTAGCGCAGGCTTTCGACCTGGGGCGCGAGATTCAGCCTCGGTCCCAGATAGAACAGGATGTTGGCGGTCTGCGAGATCACCAGATCGCCGTCTTTCAGAAACGGCGGCGCGAACGGCGGATACGGCTCGTCGGGGCTCTGCATCAGCGTCATCATCGCGCCGGTGCCGAGACCCTTGGACGGCTTGCCGCGCGCGACTTCCACATACGCGGCGCCGGCTTCCTCGAGGGCCAGCCGCACGAATTCGCCGCGGCCTTGCAGGCCGTCCCAGTAGTACAGTTCCAGGCTCATCGATCGATCCTTATTCCGGTCGCCCCGGCGCCGCGTCAATGCAGCCATGCGCGCGACGCAGGGCGGGTTGCGGGAGCAACGTGCGCAGCAACGAGTATGCCGTGTGATCGCCCCGGATGGTGCGCCAGAATGCGCAAAACCCCGCGCGCGGCGGGGTGTCGGCGAAGGCGAGGAAGCCTAGCGGAACAGGTACTGGACGGTCCATGTGATGCCCAGTCCACCGGCAATCAACCATACATACAGGATCAACCCGGTGATCAGCGCTCGCGGGCCCGCTTCGCGAATCTGCGAGATCCGTGTTTCGATGCCGAGCGCGGTCATCGCCATCGTCAGCGCGAAGGTGTCGAGCAGATTCAGCGTCGAGGTCGCGCTCTGCGGCAGTACGTGCAGCGAATTGATCACGACGCAGCCGAGAAAGCCGAGCGCGAACCACGGAATCGCGAGCTTGCGCGGCGCGTGGCCGGCTACGCAATCGCGGCTGTCTTGCGCGCCGCGCGCGGCTCGGTTCACCCACAGACCGACTACCAGCAGTACGGGCACGAGCAGCATCACGCGGGTCATCTTGACGATCGTCGCGATATGCGTCGCTTCCGGGCTCACGTTGCTCGCCGCGCCGACCACCTGCGCGACCTCGTGAATCGTGCCACCGAAAAAGAGACCCGCGCCGACCGTATCGAGATGCAGCCAGCCCGCCTTGAACAGGACCGGATACAGAAACATCGACAGCGTGCCGAACAGTACGACACTGCCGACCGCCATCGCGCTCTTGTGCGGCTTCGATTGCAGCGTCGATTCAAACGCGAGCACGGCGGCGGCACCGCAGATCGCGCTGCCGGCCGCGGTCAGCAGCGCGGTATCGCGATCGAGCTTCATGATCTTCATGCCGGCCCATGTGCCGATCACGAGCGTGCTGACCACGATCAACACCGACTGCGTGAGGCCGGGCAGGCCCACTTGTGCGATCTCCTGCAAGCTCACGCGCAGACCGAAGAAGGCGACCGCGATGCGCAACAGCTTGCGCGCCGAGAAATTGACGCCTGCCGCCCAACTCGCCGGCATGCCGTCGCGCAGCGCGTTGCCGTAGATCGCGCCGGCCACGATGCCGACGATCAGCGGGCTGAGACCCAGCGCAGCAATCGCGGGGATCGCGGCGATTCGTGTGACGGCTGCGGCGAACAGCGCGACGAACAGCACGCCGTTGAGCTGCCCGCGCGTGGAAAGCGCTGGCGACGCGGCGGGCGTGACGCGGAGCGGTGCGGTGGGTGTGGACATGATGGGTTGCCTATCGCTTCGACTGCGTGACTGATTTCAATGGGTCTAATCCTAAATTAGATATATCGATATGAAAAATCATGATTTAGAATGCAAAATATCGGAGCAACGGATATTTCGACGAGATGACCCCCGATCAACTGATAACGTTCGCCGCCGTCGCCGAGCATCGCAATATCAGCCGGGCGGCGGTGGCCTTGCATTTGTCGCAGCCGGCGGTGTCGGGCCAGTTGCGGCAGTTGCAGGATGAATTCGGCGAGCCGCTGTATCAGCGCGATGGCCGTGGCGTGCGTCTGACCCCCGCGGGCGAGCAACTGGCGAGCTATGCGTCGCGGCTGCGCGATACCTGGCGGCAGGCGCACGCGTATCGCGACGCATTGCGCGGCCTCGAGCAGGGCACGCTGCGAATCGGCGCCAGCACGACGCCGGCGAGTTATCTGCTGCCGTATCTGATCGCCGACTTCCATCGCCGCTATCCGGACGTCACCGTGCAGGCCGCCGACGGCAACACGACCGAGATCGTCAGCGCGCTCGGTTCGGTCGATATCGCGATGATCGAAGGCCCGCCCGGCGACGATCTGCCGCCGGATACCGCGATCCATGCATGGCGCGAGGACGAAATCGTCGCGATCATGCCGCGCTCGCATCCGCTCGCGCAGCAGGCGGGCGACGGGCGGATCGAACTCGCGGCGTTCGGCGCCTATCCGCTGGTGCTACGCGAGGCGGGCTCGGGCGTGCGACAGGCCGTCGAGCGCGAGTTCGCGCGCGCCGGTGTGCCGATGCGCGTCGCGCTGGAGATCGCGGGTGTCGAAGGGGTCAAGGAGGCGGTGCGGGCCGGCATGGGCGTCGGCTTCGTGTCGGCGATGTCGATGCGCCACGAGAATGGCGCTTTGCGCCTGCTGTCGCTGAGCCCCCAGCCGTTGACACGCCGGTTGTCGATTCTCGTACCGCACGCGAGCGCGCCGTCGCGAGTGGTCGAGCGGTTTGTCGCGCTGTGTCTCGCGCACGATGATGGCACGTCGGCCGGTGGATGAGTCGCGCTGGGGCGCCGTAGCGCGGCCCAAGCGCGTGCCCGCTTCGCCTGGGGATTTTCTCTATGGCGCACAAGTTCGCCACCGCGCAGTATTCGCGCATCGGAAGCGCCTCGGCGCTTTTTTTCGAAACGCTTTTGGAACCGGTTCCATCGACCGTTTCGTCGCATGATTGAGTGGATTCGACATGTTTGAGGCAGTGGAGATCGTGATCGTCGCAAGCGCGTTCGGCATTGACGCGGTACGCACGGACGGTCATCTGGAGTGCGCGCAGGCGGCGAAGCGGGCCGGCGCGGCGGGTTTCGAAGTGCGCCGCGAGCTGTTCGCGAGTGACGTGCAGCTCAGCTTGCAACACCTGCGTTCGCTGGGCGAGGCGCTGACCGGCTTGGGGCTCTGGTCGGTGTTCTCGACGCCCGCCGCGCTGTACAGGTCGCAAGGCCGGCTCGACAGCGACGCGCTGCGGCTCGCGCTCGACGAAGCGGCCGCGCTCGGTGCGCGCTTCGTCAAGCTGCAACTGGGGGGCTTCAGCGGCACGGCCGATGGTGCGCAGATTGCTGCGCACGTGGCTGAACGGCTGGGCGGCGCGCATCCACGGCTGGTGGTCGAAAACGGCCAACTGGCCGAAGGCGGCTTTCCCGCGCACTTCGCTGAGCTGTTCGATGCGCTCGCGCGCGAAGGCCACGCCGGTCTACTTGGGATGACCTTCGACACCGGCAACTGGGCATGGCTCGACGTCGCGCCGCTCGAAGCGGCCGCGCGGCTCGCGCCACACGTCGAGTACATCCATTGCAAGACGGTCGCGGGGCAGGGTGCGCGACGCTTTGCGGTCGCGCCGGCCGACGATGACGCGCAATTCCGCGCGCTGCTCGACCGTCTGCCGCGCAATGTGCCGCGCGGCATCGAGTTTGCGTTCCACACAAGCCGGATCGACGCCGATGCCGCGCATTACGTTGACTGGCTAGCGCGGCTTTGAGCGGTGACGAGCCGCGCGACAAGAACGGCCATGGAGCATGAAGCACCGCCAGGCCCGCACTGCAAGCACCACGCAAAGCACCACTCAAAGCACCACCCAGGAGCCCCTGCATGACCCACCCGCATCCAGCCCTCGACGTCATCACCTACGGCGAAGCGATGGCGATGTTCGTCGCCGCCGAAACCGGTCCGCTCGCGGGCGTGGGGCACTTTACGAAGCGCATCGCCGGTGCCGATCTGAACGTCGCGATCGGCCTCGCGCGGCTGGGCTTCGAGGTGGGCTGGCTCAGCCGCGTCGGCGACGATTCGTTCGGCCAGTACGTGCGCGACACGCTGACGAAAGAGGGCATCGACCAGCGCTGCGTGAGCACCGACGCGCGCTATCCGACCGGTTTCCAGCTGAAGTCGAAAAACGACGACGGCAGCGACCCCGCGGTCGAATATTTCCGCAAGGGCTCGGCGGCCAGCCATCTGTCGCTCGACGACTATGTCGCCGATTACGTGCTGGGCGCGCGTCATCTGCATCTGACCGGCGTCGCGCCGGCGATCTCGGCGAGCTCGCGCGAACTGGCCTTCCATCTGGCGCGCGAAATGCGTGCCGCAGGCAAGGCGGTCTCGTTCGATCCGAATCTGCGCCCGACGCTGTGGCCGTCGCGCGCGGCGATGGTCGAAGGACTGAACGCGCTCGCCGCGCTGGCCGACTGGGTGCTGCCCGGCATCGGCGAGGGCGAGATCCTGACCGGCTACACGCAGCCGGAGGACATCGCAAAGTTTTACCTGGAGCGCGGCGCGCGTGGCGTGATCGTGAAGCTCGGCGCGCAGGGCGCGTACTACCGCACCGCGGGCGATGCCGCGATGATCGCCGGCCAGCCGGTCGACCGGGTGGTCGATACGGTGGGCGCGGGCGATGGCTTCGCCGTGGGCATCATCAGCGCGCTGCTGGAAGGGCGCACGCTCGCGCAGGCGGTCGCGCGCGGCAACCGGATCGGCGCGCTGGCGATCCAGGTGATCGGCGATTCGGAAGGCCTGCCGTGCCGTGCCGAACTGGACGCGCTGGAACGGGCCGCTGTGTCGGGCGTCGCGAGCGGGGCATCAGCGTGATGCGAGCCGAGCCGCGAGTCGAGCCCAAACCGCAGCCGAGCGAGCTGCGCACGCTACGCGGCGATGAACGCGTCGAGACCACGGCGGCAGCACGACGGCAGCACGACGACCGTAGTATCGCCGAGCGCAATCCGCATCGATAGCAACATCGACAACAACATCGATAACAACACGAGCGCGCGCAGCGTGCCCACCCTTTTCCATCATCGTTTCGGGACGCCGTTCAAGGAGACACCCATGACCTCATCGCTTGCGATTCGCCGCTGGTGGACGATCATGCCGATCGTGTTCATCACCTATAGCCTCGCGTATCTGGATCGCGCGAATTTCGGCTTCGCGTCGGCGGCCGGCATCAACCAGGACCTCGGCGTCAGTAAAGGGCTCGCGTCACTGATCGGCGCGCTGTTCTTCCTCGGCTATTTCTTCTTCCAGATTCCAGGTGCCATTTACGCCGAGCGCCGCAGCGTCAAAAAACTGGTGTTCTGGAGCCTGATCCTGTGGGGCGGCTGCGCCGCGCTCACCGGCATGGTCAGCAATATCCCGTCGCTGATGGCCATCCGCTTCGCGCTCGGCGTCGTCGAAGCCGCGGTGATGCCGGCGATGCTGATCTTCATCAGCAACTGGTTCACGAAGAACGAGCGCTCGCGCGCCAACACGTTCCTGATTCTCGGCAACCCGGTCACGGTGCTGTGGATGTCGGTCGTGTCCGGCTATCTGGTGCATTCGTTCGGCTGGCGCCAGATGTTCATCGCCGAGGGCGCGCCCGCGATCATCTGGGCGATCTGCTGGTGGTTCATCGTGAAGGACAAGCCGGAGCAGGTGTCCTGGCTCACGCAACAGGAAAAGGACCAGCTCGCGCAGACGCTGCGCGCCGAGCAGACCACGATCAAGCCAGTGCGCAACTACGCCGAAGCGTTCCGCACGCCGGCCGTCATCAAACTCAGCGCGCAGTATTTCTGCTGGAGCATCGGCGTGTACGGCTTCGTGCTGTGGTTGCCGTCGATCCTGAAGAACGGCTCGTCGTTTGGCATGGTCGAGACCGGCTGGCTGTCGGCGCTGCCGTATCTGGCCGCGACGATCGCGATGCTTGCAGCTTCGTGGGCATCGGATAAACTCGACCGCCGCAAGGTGTTCGTGTGGCCGTTCCTGCTGATCGGCGCGATCGCGTTCGCGGCGTCGTATGCAATCGGCTCGTCGCACTTCTGGTCGTCGTACGCGCTGCTGGTGATCGCGGGCGCCGCGATGTACGCGCCGTACGGCCCGTTCTTCGCGATCGTGCCGGAACTGCTGCCGAAGAACGTCGCAGGCGGCGCGATGGCATTGATCAACAGCATGGGCGCGCTCGGTTCGTTCGTCGGCTCGTACGTGGTCGGCTATCTGAACGGCGCGACCGGGACGCCCGCGGCATCGTACGTATTCATGAGCGTGGCGCTGGTCGCCGCGGTGATCCTGACACTGGCCGTCAAACCGGCCACCGCCGGGACCCGGTCCAAAGGCGCGGCCACGCTCGCCACCCCATCGCAAGGAAAGTAAGCTGATGAACAAGATCGTCGTCTGGAAGTCGCTGCCCGAGGACGTGCTCTCGTATCTGCAACAGCATGCTGAGGTCGTCGAGGTCGATCCCGCGCGCCACGACATGCTGGGCGCCGCGCTGCGCGACGCCGACGGCGGCATCGGCGCGAGTGTCGCGATCACGCCGGCGATGCTCGAAGGCGCGAGCCGGCTGAAGGCGTTGTCGACGATCTCGGTCGGCTACGACCAGTTCGACGTCGACGACCTCACGCGCCGCGGCATCGTGCTCGCGCACACGCCGGACGTGCTGACCGAATCGACCGCCGATACCGTGTTCTCGCTGATCCTCGCGTCCGCGCGCCGGGTCGTCGAACTGGCGGAATGGGTGAAGGCCGGGCAGTGGCGCGCGAGCATCGGGCCCGCGCAGTTTGGCCTCGACGTGCAGGGCAAGACACTCGGCATCGTCGGGCTCGGGCGCATCGGCGGCGCGGTCGCGCGGCGCGCGGCGCTCGGCTTCAATATGAAGGTGCTGTACACGAACCGTCATCCGAATCCGCATGCGGAACAGACATATCGCGCGCGGCGTGTCGAGCTGCCCGAACTGCTCGCGAGCGCGGATTTCGTCTGTCTGCAGGTGCCGCTCACGCCGCAGACCCGGCACATGATCGGCGCAGCCGAACTGCGCGCGATGAAGAAAAGCGCGATCCTGATCAACGCGTCGCGCGGCGCGACTGTCGACGAAGCGGCGCTGATCGACGCACTGCAAAACGGCACGATCCACGGCGCGGGCCTCGATGTGTTCCACACCGAACCGCTGCCGGCCGACTCGCCGTTGCTGAAGATGCCGAACGTGGTCGCGCTGCCGCATATCGGTTCGGCGACGCACGAGACGCGTCATGCGATGGCGCGCAACGCGGCGGAGAACCTGGTCGCCGCGCTCGACGGCACGTTGACGACGAATATCGTCAACCGTGACGTGCTGAAAAAGTGATGCGCAACGCGGCGCTGGCATCAGCGATGAGCCGATGAGCACCACGTCGGCACGCACGCCGCCCGCTGCGCCGCGCCGCGCGACCATCACCGACGTCGCGCGCGAAGCGGGCACCGGCAAGACCAGCATCTCGCGCTATCTGAACGGCGAGATCAGCGCGCTGTCGCCTGACTTGCGCGCGCGCATCGAAGCCGCGATCGCACGGCTCGACTACCAGCCGAACCAGATGGCGCGCGGGCTCAAGCGCGGGCGCAACCGCCTGATCGGCATGCTGGTCGCCGACCTCGCCAATCCGTATTCGGTCGAAGTGCTGCAAGGCGTCGAAGCCGCGTGTCATGCGCTCGGCCTGATGCCGCTGATCTGCCATGCGGCGAACGAAGTCGAAATGGAGCGGCGCTTTTTGCAACTGCTGACGACGTATCGCGTGGAAGGGGTGATCGTCAACGCGCTCGGCGTGCGCGAGGAAACGCTGCGGCCGGTCGGCGGTGGCGGGATTCCGGCCGTGCTCGTCGACCGGCGGGTGGAAGGACTCGTCGCCGATATGGTCGGCCTCGACAACGGCGCGGCCGCCGAACTCGGCACGCGGCATCTGCTCGAGCAGGGCTTCGAACAGATCTGGTTCGTCGTGCAGCCGTTCGAGCAGGTCAGTTCGCGGCAACTGCGCGTGCAGGCGTTCGAGCGCACGATGCACGCGCACGGCGGCGCAGCAGGTCGCTCACGTGGCCATACGCTGGTGCTGAATCTCGCGGAGGCGGCCGACGTCGAGCGCAGCCTGGCCGAGCTGGATCGCGCGCTCGCCGCGGTATGCGGCGGCGCTCGCGATACGCTCGCTGGCAGCGGCCGGCCGGGCGCGGAAGGTACCGGCACCGGCACCGGCACGCCCGCGCGCGTCGCGCTATTCGCGGCCAACGCGCCGGTCGCGCTGTGTCTCGCGCTGCACCTCAAGGCGCGTTACGGCGCGCACTGGCAAACACGCGTCGCGCTGCTGTCCATCGACGACCCCGACTGGGCCGAACTCGCCGGCATCACGACGATCCGCCAGCCGACCTGTGAGATCGGCTATCGCGCGGTCCAATTCCTGCACGAGCGCATCGAAGGCGCGCAGACGGGCGCGCGCGACTGCCTGCTGGCCGGCGAGCTGATCGTGCGCGCGTCGACGTCGCGCTGAGCGCCGGTCAATCTGCGATCATGCGGGGCTGCGGCGCGCAGCGGTTGCGCGCCGGTGATCGCCGCCACCCCGGCAAGGAAACTCATGCTCGTCGCACCGCTTACGCTTGCGAGCCTCGTGCTCGCGACGCTCGTCATCGCCGCTTTACCGTTCCTGATCTACCGCCAGTTACGCCAGCCACTCGCCCTCAGGCCGCGCGACGCGATCGCCGGCGTCGCGGTGTTCGCGCTGTTCGCGATGGTGATCGAGCGTGCGCTGCACGACTACCTGCTGCGCGGCAACCCGACGACGGCGGCGTTGCTGTCGAATCCCGTCGCGTTCGTCGTCTATGGGGCGCTGGCCGCGGGTGTCTGCGAGGAAGTGGGGCGGTTTCTCGGCATGCGGCTGCTCGTGAAGCGGGCGATGGCGCGGCCGGCGGCAAACCGACGCGCGCGGGCGACGGCGAGCACCAATGCGAGCGCTAATGCGGGTACCAACGCGAGCACCCGCACCGGCCTGAACCGCGACCTGAACGGCAGTGCAAACCGCGACGCGAGCGCGGATGCGCGCACCGCCGCGTTGCGCGCCGACGACGGCGCCGCGCTCGCCTACGGTCTCGGCCACGGCGGTGCGGAAGCGTGGATGGTCGGCGTGCTCGTGCAGCTTCAGTGGATCGTGTTCGCAATCCTCGAAAACCGCGGCCGGCTCAACGACTACCTCGGCAACCTGCCGGGCGAATCGGTGATGCGCGTGCATCTGATTCTCGCGAGCCTGACGCCCCAACTGGCCGGTATCTTCGCGCTCGAACGGGTGATTGCACTGGTCTTCCAGATTGGTCTGTCGGTGCTGATGTGGCGCGGCGTACGCGCCGGTTCGCGCGCTATCCTGCCGCTCGCGATCGTCGTGCATGCGTTGATCGACGTGCCCGCCGCGATGTCGCAGGCCGGCCTCGCGTCGCTCGCGATGGTCGATACGGTGTATGCGGTGGCGGCGGTGTTTGTCGCGGGATGGTTGATGCGGACTTACAGGCGCCCGGCCGTGGCGTAAGGCGGGTCTGGACCGGGTTCCTGGAAACCCGGCATCATCCGCAGAAGGCCCGCGCGATGCCTGCCTGATGCTTGCGTGAGGCCTGCCTGAAGCCAGCGTGTTGCCCGCCGAGGCCCTGCGTGAGGCCCCGCTGAGGCCTGCATCGGGCTCGCGTGCCTCGCTATCGCCCAAGCCTTTCTCTAAAATGCGCGTACGTTTCGGGATCCCCGTTTCAGGATCCTCATTTTCCGGCGGCCTTGATGGAAGCTTACCAATACGACTGCGCGCATCCCGAGTTTGAGGAGCTCGCGCGTGTCATCAGCGATCTGTTTCCCGAGCAGACGCAATTCATCGAGCGGGCGGCCGAAGACGGCATACCCGCGCTGACCATCCACTGGGTCGCGATGCGCTTCGGCTCGACTGCGCGCCGCATCGTGATGACGGTCGCGATCGCACCGGCCGCGCTCGCGCGTTATCGCGCGTTGCCGGCGCGCTTGCGCGGACGCAGCTTCGCGGTGCTGCGCGCGTACGTCGAAGCGAGCCTCGGCTCGCTCGAGGAAATATATGCGAACGGCGAAACCGTGCCGCGCGAAGTCACGGTCGATCTCGGCGACGAGTTCGCTTGATGTGTGGCGTGGCGTGGCGGAGCGTGGCGTTGCTTGCTGCGAGCGGGATGAACGGCGGGCGGGTTGAAGTGTGTTCGAGCGCGCGACCGGGGCCGCCTTGAAGCGGCCTTGCAGAAGCCTTGAAGCGCGTCAGTCCGCGAGCCGATACACCTTCGCGAAGCGCGCGGCCTGCACGACGCCGTAATCGCCCGGCGCGTATTGCATGACCCAGTCTCCGGCCGCGCCGTGCAACACGTCGCCGCCCTCGACGGAGCGGGCGAGCGAGAATGCTTCGTTCATCTGGCGCGCCAGCACGACGGCCGGGCGGTTGCGATAAGCGCCCGGTTCGCCGTGGGCGACGGCGGTGGCGGCCGGCAGATACCTGGCATCGAAACGGTCGCGCGAGACGACCCAGCGCTCGCCGCTGGAGCCGGTGATCAGCGCATCGCCGCGCGCATAGCGGTTCGGGCCTTCGAGGCTCATCAACTGACCTTCCGCAGCGGCGAATTCAACGCTTACCGTTTCGTCCTTGACGACGCGTCGCGCGTGCGGATCGTCACGCAAATCGAGATTCCTGAGTTCGGTCATGAAGCGCAAGGTGGTGGTGGAAGCAGGATGCAGTGCACGCCGTCGTGGCGAAGATGGTGCGCCGAGCCGTTGGTTCAGCGCAGCCGCTTTGCCATCGCAGCGCTCCCGAATCATGCCAGATCGGGTGGCTTCGCGAGGCGTCCCGAGATACGGATAGCCGCGACCGGTATCGTGAAAGCGGGCTAAACGATATCGACCCGCGGCGCGGCCAGCCACACCGCGGGCGCATGCTTTCGTTACGGCTTCACGATGGCGTCGCTAGCCGCGCCGGCCGCCGGCTTGTCTGACTTGCCCTTGCCGTGATGGCCGCGATGGTGATGGGCGCCTTCGGGGCCACCCTGATGGAAGGTCGCATCGGCGAGCTTCTTCTGCTCCGGCGACAGGCTGCCGTACAGCGGATCGAACGCATCGACCAGCTTCTTCATACCGTCCGCATGGGCCTGCGCGATCGTCGCGTACTGCTTCATGTCGTCGACCGCGCTGACGCTGGTGGCCGCCTTGCGCTGCTGGAACAACTGGCTCATCGTTTCGCCGTTGCTGCGCATTACATCGGCGAAGGTCTTCCATTGGGCTTCCTGCGCCGGGGTGATCTTCAATTGCGCATGCAGGTAGGCGATGCGGTCTTCGACGTTGCGCTCATAGCCGGCCTTCGCGGTGGCGGCCGAAGCGGTGTTGTCCGTCGCTGCCGTGGGCGCGGAAGCCTGAGCGAACGCGCCGCCCATCGAAACGGCAGTAGCCAGCATAACCAATGCTTTTTTCATCGAAACTCCTGATGTCTGTTCGTGTTGGGACCGGGCGCGCGCGGTGGTCCGCTACGCGCCGAGGGCGGGTAGCAGCGCACGGCGGGGCCGCTGCCGCATCCGCCCGTCGGCGCTATTAGTAACACGATATGCCTGCAATGCGGTTTCAGTGCGACAAACGCTTACAACAGAAACGAAAGCGAAACGGCCGGCGGCAGCGCCGCAGTGTCATCGCTGGCGGCGGCGTGGCGCCTGCATACCGCCGCTTCCGTTCGTTCCGGTTGTCACCAGGCGACGGTGTGCCGCGCGATTGCTAGCAAGTGGTCTCAACATCGCGCCGCGGGGCTACCGAGTCGCGCGATAATCCGCGACACGTCCGACCAACTTCTACCCCCCCTCGATGAGACCTCCGCGCCTCGATCAGCTCGACGACCTCGACCGCAACCTCGTGGCGCTGCTGCAGGCCAACGCCCGTGAAAGCGTCGCCAATCTCGCGCGCCAACTGGGTGTTGCTCGCACCACGGTGATCGCCCGCATCGCGCGGCTCGAGCGCAGCAACGTGATCGCCGGCTACGGTGTGCGGCTCGGCCAGGACGTGCTCGATTCGAGCATCGTCGCGTACGTCGGCATCATCATCGCGCCGAAGCACGGGCCGTCTGTGCAGAAGCGCCTCGCGAAGATGCCCGAGGTGCAACTGCTGTGCGCGGTGAGCGGCGAGTTCGACTATGTGGCGTGGCTGCGCGCCGATTCGCCGGAGCGGCTCAACGATCTGCTCGATCAGATCGGCGGTCTCGAAGGTGTCGAGCGCACCACGACGTCGATCATTCTCGCGCGCAAAATCGATCGCGGCATCGGATGAAGCCGCGCGCCCGGCCCGCCTGAGCGTCCGCTTCGTTCACGCCTTTTTTACGGACTTTCGACCAATCGACTGATCGAGTCGTCATAACGTCGAACCTCATCGTCATACCGCAGCACTTTGCGCGTATGAACTGTTTTTGCTTCTCCCTAAACTGTTGCTCGAGGGTTTGGCCCGCAGGCGCCGCGCGTCACGCTTGCGCGCTTGCAAGCTCGGCACAAGCACACGGATAACAAGGAGATGCAGATGAAAGTAGCGATCGTTGGCGCAGGTTTGATCGGTCACACCATTGCCCATATGCTGCGCGAGACCGGCGACTATGAAGCCGTCGCGTTCGACCGCGATCAGCACGCGCTCGACAAGCTCGCCGCCCAGGGCATTCCGACGCGCCGTGTCGATTCCGCCGACGCCGCCGCGCTGCGCGCCGCGATCCAGGGCTTCGACGTGCTGATCAACGCGCTGCCGTACTACCTGGCGGTGAACGTCGCATCGGCCGCGAAAGGTGCGGGCGTGCATTACTTCGACCTGACCGAAGACGTGCGCGCCACCCACGCAATCCGCGCGATCGCCGAAGATGCGGACCACGCGTTCATGCCGCAGTGCGGACTCGCGCCCGGCTTCATCGGCATCGCCGCGCACGAGCTCGCGAACCGCTTCACCGAAATCCGCGACGTGAAAATGCGCGTTGGCGCGCTGCCCGAATTCCCGACCAATGCGCTGAAATACAACCTGACGTGGAGCGTCGACGGTCTGATCAACGAATACTGCCAGCCGTGCGAGGCGATCCGCGACAGCCGCACGCAGTGGGTGCAGCCGCTCGAAGGCCTCGAACATTTTTCGCTCGACGGTACCGAATACGAAGCGTTCAATACGTCCGGCGGCCTGGGCACGCTGTGCGAAACCTTGTCCGGCCGGGTCGAATCGCTCGATTACAAGTCGGTGCGCTATCCGGGTCATCGCAACCTGATGCAGTTCCTGCTGGAAGACCTGCGTCTGTCGAGCGACCGCGACACGCTGAAGACGATCCTGCGCCGTTCCGTGCCGTCGACCGCACAGGACGTCGTGCTGGTCTTCATCACCGTGAGCGGCATGCGCGACGCTCAGCTGGTGCAGGAGGTGTTCACCCGCAAGATCTTCGCGAAAACCGTCTGCGGCGTACCGATGAGCGCGATCCAGATCACCACCGCTGGCGCGATGTGCGCGGTACTCGATCTGTTCCGCGAACGCAAGCTGCCGCAAAAGGGCTTCGTGCGTCAGGAGCAGGTGCCGCTCGGCGATTTCCTCGCGAACCGCTTCGGCAAGCTGTACGAAGGGCGGTCGCTGGAGATGATGGAGACAGTTTGAAGCGGATGACGAAGCGCGGCCGTTCAGCGCTTGCGGGGTGACGCGCGGCGATGGCGCTTCGGCGGTCCCCGGCCCCACTATCCCGGGCAGCAGCGCGCGACGCCCCGCTGACTTGCCGGCAACAATGCCCCGCGCTGCGGGGCATTTCATTTGTTGCGCGGCGCGCTGGCCGCTCACCAGCGTTTGCTTCAGCCGCTAGGCCACGATGCTGGCCACCAGCGCATCGTAATCCGCAGCCGTTGGCGCCGTGTTGTCGAACCTCAGCAGATCATCGCAGACCGCACCGCCCGGCACGAAGCGGCGCTGCCGGTATTCATCCCAGTGCGCTAGCTTGTACGCGTCGTTCGGATTCGCCCGCGCGACGATCCGCTGCCGCGCGGCCTCCTCCGACGTATGAACCCACACGACGCGCAGCGTCACGTCCGCCGCAACGCCGAGCCAGTGACGATCGAACAGCTTGCCCTCGCGCACTTCGCGCGAGAGCGGCCCGACCACCAGCGCGCTGATGCCCAGTTCGAGATTGTCGCGAGCGGTGTCGATGAGGCCGCGATATTCAGCGTCGCGCAGATGCTGGAGGAAGAGTGGACTGTCGCGGTCGTTCGCGTCGCCGGTCAGCATCGCCATCGCGGCGGCGCTGTAGCCGCCGTACAGCGTGTCCTTGTCGAGCAGACAGAACGGCGTGCCGGCCGCTTTCATCAACGGGCCGATCAGCCGTTTCGCGATGGCGGTCTTGCCGGTGCCGGCATGACCGCAGAAGAACACCAGCAAGCTCACGAACGCCTGTTCTCAGCGAGCGGGCTGGACGAGGCAGGGGCAGCGGGGGAGCCGGTGTGTTGCGGATCGCGCACGAACTTGCCATTGGTCTCCAGCCACATCACGTTGATGATGCCGAAGCCCAAGGCCACGCCAACGCCGAGAATCCATGTGAAATACCACATCGCAATCTCCTGGAGCACGCATCCTGCATCGGGCGGCGCGAGTCGCCATGCCGGCAAACGAAGGCGGCGAGCCGCTCGCGTCACCTCGTTTCAGCGATCATGAAGAAGAACGCGGCGCCATGCAAGGGGCGTCGCATTGGCTGCGCGATCGGGCGGAGTGACCGCCGATCCGGCGCGCACGAGTCGCGCGTCGGTGACGTTTGACGACGGTCACCGGATCCGCCTGCGGCGGGTCGCCCAGAGGCATGCGGATTTGCGCGCCGTTCATGCGTATGCTTTACGCTGCTCGTTCTGGCGCGTTAGTCACAATTAACAATTCGATACGCGCACCCGGCTGGCGGCGCCTTAACATGGCGGCTGTTCCCACCCGTGCCCCCGCGCGCTCATCGTTAATGCAGACGGATGTCCGGCTTATACGGTGTTACGAAAGGCTTTCAAAACGTTTGTCCATGAGCGCGGGCCGGTCCGTTTCGCTTGCAAGGTAATTCGAACATGCTGATCAATTGCGCCGCCTATCAAGACGGCCGGAAGCTCGCTGACATCGACATCGACAGCATCAGCGACTACGTCGCGCGCCCCGAGTGTTTCGTCTGGGTCGCGCTGAAGGATGCGAGCCCGGAAGAACTCGCGGTCATGAAAGACGAGTTCGACCTGCATGAACTCGCGATCGAGGATGCGCAACACGGCCATCAGCGGCCGAAGATCGAGGAATACGGCGACTGCCTGTTCACGGTGATGCACACGGTCGAAATGGACGACAACGGCGAGCTGCTGATCGGTGAGGTCGACGTGTTCGTCGGCAGCAACTACGTATTGTCGGTGCGCCGCGGCACGCGCGCCGGCTTCCAGAACGTGCGCGCGCGTTGCGAGCGCGAGCCGCACCTGCTGAAGGAAGGCTCGGCGTTCGTGCTATATGCGCTGATCGACGACGTGGTCGACCGTTATTTCCCGATTATCGAGGCGATGAGCACGGAGCTCGAACAACTCGAAGACCGAATTTTCGACAGGAACGATTCGGCCGCCTCGCGCGCGATCGTGCAGGACCTGTACTCGATGAAGCGCCGGCTGGTGATTCTGCAGCACCATATCGCGCCGTTGCAGGAAGCGGTCAGCAAGCTCACCGGTGGGCGCATTCCGAGCGTGTGTGCGGGGATGCAGACGTATTTCCGGGACGTCTACGACCACCTGGACCGGATCGTCAGGACCATCGAGGGCCGCCGCGAGATCGTCGTGACCGCGGTACAGGTGAACCTCGGCATGATCTCGCTTGCGGAGAGCGAAATCACCAAGCGGCTCGGCTCGTTCGCCGCGCTATTCGCGGTGCCGACGATGATCGCGGGCATCTACGGGATGAACTTCGAGCGGATCCCCGAATTGCATTTTAAGTACGGGTACCCGGTCGTTCTGCTGGTCATGATCGCAATCGACGTCGTACTGTACCGGCGCTTTCGCAAGGCGGGATGGCTGTAGTGCACGGGCAGGCGGGCCTGCGAACGCAAAAGCGGCCCCGCGCACGCGGCCGCGCATCGGGCTCGTCGAACGCGCCACGGCCGCCGCGTTGCTATTGCACCGCCATTTCCCCTTGCACCGCGCGCAATAAAGGGCCAGCATAAGCAGCCCGCGCGTTGCGTCGCCAGTCGCGATCGAGCGCACGCGTCACATCGCCGCATCGCCGCATCGCCGCATCGCCGCATCGGTTACGCGGCCAACGCGACGCAATGGCGCGAATCGTTGACATGCCGAAAGGCTTGCCCCGAGAATAGCCATCGCAAACGTTTGCGCGTGAAAAAGAAACACGGCTCGCCCGCGAGCCCGACAACCTAGGAGATACGCATGAGCCATCGGATCCGTCGCCGCATGCTTGCCGCCGCAGTTCTCGTCACCGCCTCCGCCGTATTGCCATTCTCCGCCGCGCACGCGCAGAACGCGCCGGCTCATAAACCCAAGGTTGCACTCGTGATGAAGTCGCTCGCGAACGAGTTCTTCCTGACCATGGAAAACGGCGCGAAGGATTATCAGAAACACAACCCCGGCCAGTTCGACCTGATCACGAACGGCATCAAGGATGAAACCGACACCGCTAACCAGATCCGCATCGTCGAGCAGATGATCGTGTCGAAGGTCGATGCGATCGTGCTCGCGCCGGCCGATTCGAAGGCGCTGGTGCCGGTCGTGAAGAAGGCGGTCGACGCGGGCATCATCGTCGTCAACATCGATAACCGGCTCGACGAGGACGTGCTGAAGTCGAAGGACCTGAAGGTGCCGTTCGTCGGCCCGGACAACGCCAAGGGCGCGCAGAAGGTCGGCGACTACCTAGCAAAGCGCCTGAAGTCTGGCGACGAGGTCGGCATCATCGAAGGAGTATCGACCACCACCAACGCGCAGCAGCGCACCGCCGGCTTCAAGGCCGCGATGCAGACGGTCGGCGCGAAGGTCGTGTCGGTGCAGTCGGGCGAATGGGAAATCGACAAGGGCAACGCGGTTGCCGCGGCCATGCTCAACGAGTATCCGAACCTGAAGGCGCTGCTCGCCGGCAACGACAATATGGCGATCGGCGCGGTGTCGGCGGTGCGCGCGGCCGGCAAGCAGGGCAAGGTTCTGGTGGTCGGCTACGACAACATCAACGCGATCCACCCGATGCTCAAGGACGGCCGCGTGCTCGCTACCGCCGATCAATACGCGGCCAAGCAGGCCGTGTTCGGCATGGACACCGCGCTGAAGGCGTTGAGCGAGCACAAGAACCAGTCACAGTTATCGGGCGTCGTTGAAACGCCGGTCGTTCTTGTGACGAAAGACACGCTGAAATAACCGGCCGCAACGCGCGCCGCGCCGGTCGCGACACACGCGAGCCGAGCGCCGGCGCGCGGCGCCCAGCCGCTCGATCAGTGTCGGCAAGACCGGCCGCTTCAGCGCAAAGGCGCACGCTCCAGCAAAAAATGCCGCAAAAGCACCAGACCTCATCACAGCAGCGGCGCGGCATCCGGGGAGGCCGCATTTATTCAACGAACGCTCAAGAAATCCGCCGCGCGGCCGTTAATATCAGAGATAAACGTCATGACGGCGGCCGCGCGGTGAGAGGAAACGCGGCGATAAGTGTCCACGCGTTGCGCGCATTGGGCCGGCATGACTCGTGGCGACGAGCCGCGGTTTCGTCAGGCCATGACGAACCGCCGCAGCGCCACGGAACCAGGATCGCGATGGATTCAAACGACCACGACGCCTTGCCTGTCGTACTGTCCGTCAGCGGTATCGGCAAGCGTTATGCCGAGCCGGTGCTGGCGGACGTCTCGCTGTCGCTGCGCGCGGGCGAGGTATTGGCGCTGACCGGCGAAAACGGCGCGGGCAAGAGCACGTTATCGAAAATCATCGGCGGGCTGATCGAGCCGAGCGCGGGCACGATGCGTCTGGCCGGCGCGCCGTACCTGCCCGCGAGCCGCACAGAAGCCGAAGCGCTCGGCGTGCGCATGGTGATGCAGGAACTCAATCTGCTGCCGACGCTGTCGGTGGCCGAGAACCTGTTCCTGAACCGGCTGCCGCGCGCCGGCGCGCTCAGCTTTGGCTGGATCGACCGGCGCCTGCTGCGCGAGAACGCGCGCGACGCGATGGCGCAGGTCGGGCTCGATGCTATCGATCCGGACACGCTGGTCGGCGAACTGGGCATCGGCCATCAGCAGATGGTCGAGATCGCCCGCAATCTGATCGACGACTGCCGCGTGCTGATCCTCGACGAACCGACCGCGATGCTGACCGCGCGCGAAGTCGATCTGCTGTTCGAGCAGATCGAGCGGCTCAAGGCGCGCGGCGTCGCGCTCGTCTATATCTCGCACCGGCTGGAGGAACTCGCCCGAGTGGCCGAACGGGTCGCGGTGCTGCGCGACGGACGCCTCGTGCACGTCGATGCGATGGCCAACCTGAGCAGCGAGCAGATCGTCACCTGGATGGTCGGGCGCGAGCTTGGCGAACATATCGATCTCGGCGAGCGCAGGCTCGGCGCGCCGCTTCTGAAGCTCGAGCGGCTCACGCGCGGCAAGCTGGTGCGCGACGTGTCCTTCGAGGTGCGCGCGGGCGAGATTTTCGGCGTCAGCGGCCTGATCGGCGCGGGCCGTACCGAGCTGATGCGGCTGATCTACGGCGCCGACCCGAAGGACGGCGGGACGGTGTCGCTGGCCGCGACGCCGGGCGCGCCGCCCACGCCGGTGCGCATCGACACGCCGGCCGACGCGGTGCGCGCGGGCATCGCGCTGATCACCGAGGATCGCAAGGGCGAAGGGCTGTTGCTGCCGCAGCCGATCGCGGCCAACGTGTCGCTCGGCAATCTCGGCAGCGTCGCGCGGCATGGCCTCGTCGACGCCCGGCGCGAAAACGCGCTCGCGCAGAAGCAGATCGACGCGATGCGGATTCGCAGTTCGGGGCCGGGTCAGATCGTCGGTGAGCTGTCGGGCGGCAACCAGCAGAAGGTCGTGATCGGCCGCTGGCTGGCGCGCGAGTGCCGCGTGCTGCTGTTCGACGAACCGACGCGCGGCATCGACGTCGGCGCGAAGTTCGACATCTACGGCCTGATGGGCGCGCTCGCCCGCGAAGGCCGCGCGCTCGTCGTGGTGTCGAGCGATCTGCGCGAGCTGATGCGGATCTGCGACCGGATCGGCGTGATGTCCGCCGGCCGCATGACGGGCATCTTCGAGCGCGCGAGCTGGAGCCAGGATGTGCTACTGGCCGCCGCGTTCGCCGGCTATCGCAGCCGCGACGCGCTGCTGCATCCGCATAGCAACAACGAAGCACGGAGTCTGTCATGACCGATCGATCGTGGCGTGAAGCGGCAGGCGCGAAGCAGGCTGACGAGCAAGGCGGGGCGCAACGCGGACTGCCCGCCGCGCCGGGCACCGACCCGTCGGCCCCGCTCGCGAGCGGCAAGCCGGCCGGCACGCGGCTCGGCTTGTCGAACTACCTGGGTCTCGTGGGCGCGTTGCTCGCGATGATCGTGCTGTTTTCGCTGCTGAGTTCGCACTTCCTGACCTACGACACGTTCAGCACGATCGCGAATCAGATTCCGGACCTCGTCGTGATGTCGGTGGGAATGACCTTCGTGCTGATCATCGCGGGAATCGATCTGTCGGTGGGTTCGGTGCTGGCGCTCGGGGCGTCGGTGGTGAGCGTGGCCGCGCTGAAATGGGGCTGGGGGCCGCTACCGTCGGCGCTGCTCGGCGTCGCGGCCGCGGCGCTGACCGGCACCGTGACGGGCGCGGTGACAGTGGGCTGGCGGATTCCGTCGTTCATCGTGTCGCTGGGCGTGCTGGAAGCGGCGCGCGGCCTCGCGTACCAGATGACCAATTCGCGCACCGCGTATATCGGCGACGCGTTCGACTTCCTGTCGAACCCGCTCGCGCTGCGCATTTCGCCGGCCTTCCTGATCGCGGTCGTGGTGATGGTGGTCGCGCAACTGGTGCTCACGCGCACGGTGTTCGGCCGCTATCTCGTCGGCATCGGCACGAACGAGGAGGCGGTGCGGCTCGCGGGCGTCAATCCGCGGCCCTACAAGGTGATCGTGTTCGCGCTGATGGGGGCGCTGTCGGGGCTCGCGGCGCTGTTTCAGATCTCGCGCCTCGAGGCGGCCGACCCGAACGCGGGCGTCGGCATGGAACTGCAGGTGATCGCCGCGGTCGTGATTGGTGGCACGAGTCTGATGGGCGGGCGCGGCTCCGTCATCAGCACGTTCTTTGGCGTGTTGATCATTTCGGTGCTGGCCGCGGGGCTCGCGCAGATCGGCGCGAATGAGCCCACCAAGCGGATGATTACCGGCGCGGTGATCGTGGTGGCGGTGGTGCTGGATACATACCGCAGCCGCCGCAAGCGCGGGTGAAGGGCGTGGGCAGGCTGGCGGGCAGCGGTGCGCCGGGCGCGGTGATGAACGAGTCGGTCCGCCTTCGACGAAGGCGCCCGATGGGTCGCGAGGCTTGCAACGGTTTTGCATGAAATCGGAGTCACCGGCTCCGATCGAGGGCAATGAGACTGCATGGGGTGGCAGTGAGCGTTAAAGCGCCCAGTGCCATCGACAGGAGAGCAACAGGTATGGCGACGATCAAGGATGTGGCAGCCGTGGCAGGGGTGTCGTTCACGACGGTATCGCACGTGGTGAACAACTCGCGGCCGGTGTCGGCGGACGTGCGCGCGAAAGTCGAGCACGCGATCCGGCAACTGCACTATGTGCCGTCGGCGGTCGCGCGCTCGCTGAAATCGCGCGCGACGGCGACCATCGGGCTGGTGGTGCCGAACAGCACGAACCCATATTTCGCGGAGCTCGCGCGCGGCATCGAGGACGGCTGCTCGCGCAACGGCTACTGCGTGTTCTTCTGCAACTCCGACGACGACCCGGCCAAGCAGCGCCACTACCTGCGCGTGCTGCAGGAAAAGCGCATCGACGGGCTGATCGTCGCGTCCGCGGGCGACGACGCGGTGCTCGCGCAGGCCCTTGCCGACGCGCACGAGCCGCTCGTCGTGGTGGATCGCAATATCGAAGGGCTCAACGCGGACCTCGTGCAGATCGATCACGAAAAGGGCGCCTATCTCGCGACCCGCCATCTGCTCGAACTCGGACACGTGCGCATCGGCTGCATCACCGGGCCGGTGCAGACCGCGGTCAGCGCGATGCGCGTGCACGGCTTTATCCGCGCGATGGCGGAGCGCGGGATCGAGATCCCGGCCGAAGCGATCGTCGAAAGCGACTTTTCCGGGACGGGCGGACATCGCGCGGCCGCGCAGCTATTCGAGACGGTCAAGCCGTCGGCGATTTTTGCGGGCAACGACATGATGGGCATCGGCGCGCTGCGCGCGGCGGCCGAGCGCAATATCAGCGTGCCGCGCGACTGCTCGATCATCGGTTTCGACGATATCGAGCTAGGGCGCTTCACGTTCCCGTCGCTGTCGACGGTCGGGCAGTCGGTGCGCGCGCTCGGTGACATGGCCGCGCAGACGCTGATCGAGCGCATTGCCGCCGCGTCGGGCGCCCACAGCGTGCGCCCGCCCGCGCGGCGGCGGGTCGTGTCGCCGCGGCTGATCGTGCGCGAATCGACCGCCGCGTGGGCAGGCGAGCGACGGCGGGACCTGGCGGCGTGAGCGCGCGTTGATCGAAGTGGTCGACGGGCGCCGGCGCACGTCGGCGGGATGGGCGCGCAGGCGTGCCTGAACCGGCGGCGAGCGCCGCCACGGCGCGGCAAGCGTGCGAGACATCCATCTTGATCGACCGCGCGCAACGGAGGACAAACAAGTGGCAAGCAACGAAACGCGCTCACGCGTGACGGTGGTCGGCAGTCTGAACATGGACCTGGTGGTGCGCGCGCCGCGCTTGCCGCAGCCGGGCGAGACGCTGGCCGGCCGCACTTTCGCGCAGGTCGCGGGCGGTAAGGGCGGCAACCAGGCGGTCGCGGCCGCGCGGCTCGGGGCGCGGGTGTCGATGCTGGGCTGCGTCGGCGCCGATGCGAACGGCGCGCAGTTGCGCGCGGGCCTCGAAGCGGAGGGCATCGACTGCGCGGCGCTCGAAACCGGCACGCAGCCGAGCGGCGTGGCGCTGATCGTCGTCGACGACGCGAGCCAGAACACGATCGTGATCGTCGCCGGCAGCAACGGCGAGGTGACGCCCGAGGCGATCGCCCGTCACGAGGCGGTGCTCGGCGCCGCCGATGTGGTGATCTGCCAGCTCGAAACGCCGCCGGCGTCAGTGCACGCGGCGCTCGCCGCGGCGCGGCGGCTCGGCAAAACGGTCATCCTCAATCCCGCGCCCGCCACCGGGCCGTTGCCGGCCGACTGGCTGCCGCTGATCGACTACCTGATTCCGAACGAACTCGAAGCGGCCGCGCTGACCGGCCTGCCGGTCGATTCGCCCGGCGACGCGGCGAAAGCCGCCGCCGTGCTGCGCGCGGCCGGCGCGCGCAACGTGCTGGTTACGCTTGGCGCGCGCGGCGTGCTCGCGGCGCTGGACGGCGCTCCCGCGACGCTGTACGACGCACCGCAAGTCGAGGCGGTCGATACGACCGCGGCCGGCGACACCTTCATCGGCGGTCTGGCCGCGCAACTCGCGCAGCGCGCGAGCGTCGACGCGGCGATTCGCTTCGCGCAGCGGGCCGCGGCGCTGTCAGTCACGCGCGCCGGCGCGCAGCCTTCCATTCCGACCGGTGCCGAAGTCGATGCCTCTATCTGACCAGCCCACGGCTGCGCTACCTTTGCGTGGCCGTTCGCCGCGTCTCTACATCACGCGGCGGGTGGTTTGCGTGCCGGCGAATCCACACGCGATGCCGCCAGTCACGCTCGATGAGCGTGCACTGCGGCCGCATCACGCATCCACTGCGCAACTTGCTGACGCTCCGGCATCCAAATCGGCGCTATGACAACGGTGGAGTGCGTCGCTCGGCGTGTGACGAAGTTGCCGATCGAGCGTACATGTTGCTTTCAACTCCATCTAACGTCTTTCTTCACACCTTACGAATGCTTCAAGTCTGCCGCGGCAATGCCGTAAACGCAGCTACAGCGCGGCAGTTTGAGCCGTCTCGAAAAGCGCCCGGAGCGGGCTTGCGCGCATCACGCGGAGCCATCTTTTTGCAAAGCACAGGACATAGCATGTTGAATAAAGGCATCACGATCAAGGCGCGAATCGGTCTCACGATGGCGTTCCTCGCTGCGTTGCTGGTAGTGACCGGCGTGTTCGGTCTGTTCGGTATGGGCCATTCGAACGACGCCTACAAGGACACGTTCACCAACGCGATGCCGGGCGCGGTCGATATCGGCAACGCCGAAATGTATGCGGCGCGCGAGCGGCTCGCGCTCGATCGCGCCGCGTTCATGGCCGGCACGCCCGAGGCCGCGTCGACGATCGACCGCGGACGCATGCTGCGCGGGGTGTCCGACATGTGGTGGAAAAAGTATCTCGACCTGCCGCGCGGCGCCGACGAAGACCGGCTCGCGCAGATCGTGGCCGCGAAGCGCACCACGTTGCGGGAACGGCTGGACGGATTCGCGGCCGCGATAGCGGCGAACGAGCAGGCCAAGCTGGTCGATGACGCGAAAGGTTTGCAGGTGGCTTTCAACGAGCTGGTCGACGCCGACGACGCGCTGCGCAAATTGCAGTTCGAGTCCGCGCAACAGGGCTTCGACGCCGCGCAGAGCAGCTACGCGATATTCCGCATGGTCAGCATCGTCGCGGTGGTGACCGGCCTGATCGCGGCGGCGTTCTCATACCTGACGTTAAGCCGCGCGATCGGCCGTCCGCTCGACGAAGCGCTCGGCCACTTCGACGCGATCGCGGCTGGCGACCTGCGCCGCCCGGTGGTCGTCACGTCGCGCGACGAAATGGGGCGATTGCTGGACGGCATCGCCAGGATGCAGCGCAGCCTGATCGAGACGGTACGTTCGGTGAGGAGCGGCAGCGAGTCGATCGCGACCGCGACGCGGCAGATCGCGGCCGGCAATATCGATCTGTCGTCGCGCACCGAGGAACAGGCGTCGGCGCTGCAGGAAACCGCGTCGAGCATGGATCAGCTGACCGGCACCGTCAAACAGAATGCCGACAACGCGCGCCAGGCCAGCTCGCTCGCGGCCAATGCGTCGGAGATCGCCAACAAGGGCAGCGCGGTGGTCGGTCAGGTGGTCGGCACGATGGGCGACATCAACCAGAGCTCGGCGAAGATCGCCGACATCATCTCGATCATCGAGGGCATTGCGTTCCAGACCAATATTCTCGCGCTGAATGCGGCCGTCGAGGCAGCCCGCGCCGGCGAGGAAGGACGGGGCTTCGCGGTGGTCGCGGGCGAAGTGCGCAGCCTCGCGCAGCGCTCGTCGGCGGCGGCCAAGGAAATAAAGGAGCTGATCGATACGTCGGTCGAGCGCGTGCAGTCGGGCTCGGCGCTGGTCGACGAGGCCGGGCGCACGATGACCGAGATCATCAGCGCGGTGCAGCGCGTGACCGACATCATGGGCGAGATCGCGGCGGCGTCGGAGGAACAGAGCGGCGGCATCGACCAGGTGGCGCGCGCGGTCACGCAGATGGACGAGGTGACGCAGCAGAATGCCGCGCTGGTCGAAGAA